>DASZGA010000192.1:0-3252 GCA_035939295.1 Candidatus Elarobacter sp.
CCATGGCGCGGACCGCCGACGAGCAGCGGCGCGTGGAGCTGTTGGAGCGCATCGTGGACTACGTGATGGAGAACGGGTTGTCCGATCTTTCGTTGCGCCCGCTCGCGGAAGCGGTCGGGACGAGTCCGCGCATTCTGCTGTATTACTTCAATTCGAAGGAAGAGCTGATCGCATCCGTGATGACCGGTGCGCGCGAGCGGCAGCGGACGATTTTTGACAAGCTGCCGCGCAACCCGGAGTCGTACGCCGAGACGGTGCGCGCGGCGTGGGCGGCGATGAGCGAGCCGAAGCACGAGCGCGTCTTCCGGCTGTTCTTCGAGGTGTACGGGCTCGCACTGCAGGATCCGAAGCGGTTTCCCGGGTTCATCGAGCGCGCGGTCGACGATTGGCTCGGATATCTCGGCGCGGGCGCCTTGCGCGACGGGCACACGAAGGCCGACGCGCGCGCGATCGCGACCGTGCTGCTCGCCGGGTACCGCGGTTTCTTGCTCGATCTGTGCGCGACCGGCGACCGCAAGCGAATCAATCGCGCGGTCGAGCTGTGGATCGCCGCGCTCGATGCCATTCCGTCTCCGAAGGAGCTTGCCGATGAAAAACGGCGCTGAGCAAGGACCGCGGCGCGCCGCGGTGGTCTTCGTCTTCGTCAGCATCGCCCTCGATGCTATCGCGCTAGGCGTGATCGCTCCGGTGTTCGTGCCGCTGATCGAAGGGTTCATGCACAACGACGTCAGGCGCGCGGCCGCCGTCGTCGGCGGATTCGGTACCGTCTTTGCGCTGATGCAGTTCGTGTGGCAGCCGGTGCTCGGCGTCTTGTCGGATCGCTTCGGGCGCAAGCCGATCATCGTGCTGTCCAACCTCGGGATGGCGGTCGACTACGCCGTGATGGCGCTTGCGCCGAACCTTGCGTGGCTGTTGGCGGGACGCATCGTCTCGGGGATCACCTCCGCATCCGCCGCCGCGGCGGGCGCGTACATCGCCGACACGACGGCGCCCGAGAAGCGGGCCGGCGCGTACGGGATGATCGGCGCGGCGTTCGGGCTGGGCTTCGTGCTCGGCCCCGCGATCGGCGGGCTCTGCGGTCAGTTCGATCCGCGGCTGCCGTTCTGGGTCGCGGGCGCGCTATGCCTCGCGAACGGGATCTACGGCGCGATCGTGCTGCCGGAGTCGCTCGCGCCGGAGCACCGCGCGACGCGGTTCCCGTGGGCGAAGGCGAACCCGCTCGGATCGTTCAGGCTCATGATGCGTCATCCGGAACTGACGCAGCTGAGCGTACTGACGTTTTTCAGCAACGTCGCGGGCTTCGCGATTCAGACGACGTGGGTGCTCTACGTGACCTATCGCTACGGCTGGCAGCCGGGCATGACGGGCATTTCGCTCGCCGTCTTGGGAACGTGCACCGCCGTGGCGCAGATGGCCGTCATCGGGCGGTTCGTCAAGCGCTTCGGCGAACGGGCTGCGCTGTTCTCGGGGCTCGGGTTCGGCGCGCTCGGAATGATCGGCTGCGGACTCGCTCCGAGCACGGGATGGTTCTTCGTCGCCATCGTCCCGCTGTGTCTTTGGGGTCTCGCGCCCGCCGCAGGTCAGGCGATGATGACGCGCCGGGTCACGCCGCGCGAGCAGGGCGAACTGCAAGGTGCGATCGGCGCCTTGCGCGGCGTTGCGGCGCTCTTCGCGCCCGCGATCTTCACGACGGCGTTCGCCGCCGGAATCGGTCGTTCGCTCCCGGGTGCGGCGTGGTATCTCGGCGTGCTGTTTCTTGCAGTCGCCGTCTTGCCGATGTTGCGAGAGCTCCCGACCGCACCGGACGGGCTCGCTACGGTAGGCGACGCACGATCGTCAACGTAGTGAGCTTCGAGGCGGCGGGTTCGTCGACGAACCAGAAGAGGGCGCCGTCGTGGGGGTGGACGAGCTGGGCGGGGTAGACGTCGGTCTGTTTGGGCCCCTCTAGGACGGCGTGGAGGGCGTCGGCTTTTTCGCTGCCGCCGGCGGTGATCGCGACGTCGCGGGCGGCGTTGATCGTGCGCGGTGTCAGCGTCATCCGCCACGTGTCGAGCTTCGGGACGTAGTGCGCGATGCAGTGCTTGAACTTGTCGATCGCGGTAGTCGTCCCCGGGAAAAGCGAGGCGGTGTGACCGTCCGGGCCCATCCCGAGCAGGATCAAGTCGAGCCGCGGGTCTTCGCCGAGCTCGCGCTGCAGCACCGCGTCGTAGTCGGCCGCAGCAGCGCTCGGATCGTCCTCGCCGCGCATACGGTGCACCTGTGAGGCGCGGATCTTCAAGGGATCGAGAAGCGTCTCGCGGTTCATCCGGTAGTTCGACTCCGGATCCGCCGGCGGGACGCACCGCTCGTCCCCGAACCAGAACACGACCCGCGACCACTCGACCTCATCCCGGCGCGGCGGCGAACTAAGAAGCGCGTTCACCGCGCGCGGCGTCGAGCCTCCGGCGAGCGCGACGTGCGCAAAGTCGTTCCGCGCGAGCGTCGCCTGCACGACGGTGATGAAATGATTTGCGGTTGCAGCCGCGAGAGCCGCCGCGTCGGGGAGGACGGTGACGATCCGCTCCGGCATAGTCACGGCTTTTCATTCCGCCTCTCGTTTGCCGCTCCTCGTCCGTCGCTACGATTTCCGCGTTGGTTCCTACTCGTCCGGCAGCCATGCAGCGGCTGCATGCTTCGCAGTCAGCGTGAGAACGATCAGTGCCAGGCCGGCTCCGAGGAGAAAGTCTACCGTTGTCAAGGCGGTGATCTCCGTCGGCACGAGGACGGCACGGAGGGGCAGGACTGCCAGAATCGCGGCCGCAGCTCCGAGTAGAGAGTCGTTTGTCAGCCCCGAGCTGGGCGACTGCACCAAGAAGAAGCGATCGAGGAGGGCGACGCCAAAAATCATAGGGACGAAGGCGATCGCCATGATGTAGATTCGATCGAAGAGTGGGCGGTGCAAGATGACGCCGAACGTCCGGAAATTGCTTGAGTCATTCCTGCGGTTTGTCGTAACGGCGAGCTCGCGTCCGGCTAATCCGGGGCCTGCGGCTATCGCAAGATTGAAGTCGGGCAGGAGGGTTATTCCACCCATCCCGTTATCGAGCGCTAGCCCGGGCGGCAATGAAATCCACACGAATGCGTCGATACCGTATGCGTCGTTCGGATATGAGGGAGCATGTCCCCAGACCGGGAGACGAACTGTCGCCGGACGGCTCCGGCAGAAGTCCTCGAACGTGGAATACGATCCCGGCTGTGCCTTCCCGACCACGA
>DASZGA010000193.1:0-2736 GCA_035939295.1 Candidatus Elarobacter sp.
AACCTCTACCCGTTCGAAGCGACGGTCGCCAAAGAAGGCGCGACGCTGCAGGAAGCGATCGAGCAGATCGACATCGGCGGCGTCTCGCTGCTGCGCGCCGCGGCGAAGAACTACGACCACGTCACCGTGCTGAGCGATCCCGCGCAGTACGAACCGTTCGTCGCGGCGCTGCGCGACGGCGGGCTCGACCGCGAGACGCGGCGGCGGCACGCGACCCGCGCGTTCGAGCGGACCGCCGAGTACGACAGCGCGATCGCGCGCTACCTCGAATCCGGTCTGCTCGCGAACGAGCTGCCGGGGTCGCTGGCGCTGACGATCCCGATCGAGCAGCCGCTGCGCTACGGCGAGAACCCGCAGGACCGCGCCGCGTTCTACCTCGCACGCGAGGCGCAGCTCCCCGAGCAGCTCGGCGGAAAAGCGCTCTCGTACAACAACCTGCTCGACCTCGACGCGACGCTGCGGCTGCTGGTTCGCGCGCCGCTCGGTTCCGACGAGATCGTCGTCCGCGAAGCGCGCCCGCCGCGTTCGCGCGCGGCGATCGTGAAGCACACCGTTCCGTGCGGCGTCGCCGAGCGCGAGTCGGTCGCCGATGCCGTGCGCGAAGCGCTCACGACCGATCCGGTCTCGGCCTACGGCGGGATCATCGCGGTCGACGGTACGATCGACGAAGCGGCGGCGGAGCATCTGGCCAAGTTCTTCCTTGAGATCGTCGCCGCGCCGGCGTTCGACGACGGTGCGCTGGCGCGCTTGCGCAAGAAGAAGAACTTGCGGATCATGCGCGTTCGTCCCGGGACGCCGGAACGGATCGCGCAGGAATTGCGCGTGCGCAGCGCGCTCGGCGGCGTCCTCGCCGAGGACGACGATCCGCAGGCGTCGCCCGAGCGCTGGAGCGTCGTCTCGAAGCGGCAGCCGACCGCCGAGCAGTGGCGCGATCTGATCTTCGCGTGGGACGTCGTGCGGCACGTGAAGTCGAACGGCGTCGTCGTCGCGCGCGACGGGGTCTCGCGCGGGATCTGCGCCGGCCAGACGAACCGCGTCAGCGCGGTTCAGATCGCCGCCTACCGCGCGCACGACTACGTGCGCGGCGCGGCGTGCGCCAGCGACGGGTTCTTCCCGTTTCCCGACGGTCTGATCGCCGCCGCCGAGGCCGGCTGCAGCGCGGTCATCGCGCCGCAAGGCTCGATCCGCGACGCCGAGGTGATCGCCGCCGCCGACGAACGCGATATCGCGCTCGTCTTTTCGACCTACCGGTACTTTCTTCACTAGCTCATGGTCGTCAAGTTCATCGTCCGACTCGTCGGCTACGCGCTCTTGCTGGGACTCAGCGCGTACGCGTTCCAGACGCTGTGGACGAGCAACGGTCTCGATGCGGTCGCGAGGCTGAACTCGTTTCACGACAAGATGATCCTCGGGCTGCGCGTCGCGCCGCTCGTCCTGGCGCTGATCGGCGCCGGCCCGCTGCGGCCGCTCGCGATCTTCCTCGGCTTCTTCCTCGCCGCCGCGGCGATCACGGCGCCGTTCGTCTGCATGCGGATCGTCGGCGTCTGACCGATAAGGAGAGCATGATGATCCGTCGTCTCCTCGCGGCGCTTGCGGTCGCCGCGTTCGTTCCCGCGTCCGCGACGGCGCAGACCGCCGTTCCGGCGACCCGCGGCAGCGCCGACGCCGTCCTCGCCGGAACGTGGAAGATCACGTGGAACCTCACCACGTTCGGCGGGATGATGACCGGCGGGCACTACGTGCAGATCTACTCCGACCGCCGTGTCCACTGGACGGACAGCGTGCGAACGTTCAACCCGCGGTCACCGTCCGAGCTCGGGACGCCGCGCTGCGAGGACTCGACGGAGCTTGCGGGCGACGACTTCGCTGCGATGCAAGACGTCGTACGCGCCGTCTACAACCTGCAGCTTCCGGACATGGGCTCCGGCGTGAACAGCGCGTTCTTGGAAGTGACCGTCGCCCGCGGCGGCCGCGACTACGTCGCCGGGCTCGTCCACTACGCGCCGTCGCTCGAGAACCTCGACCCGCGCCTGAAACGCGCGCAAGCGATCTTCGCGCGCTTCGCCTGTCCGCCCGCAAACGCCACCCCGCGTCCCATCACGTGAGCAAAGCGGAATGATGATGATCGCTCGCTGTTGCTTGGCGCTGCTCGGCGCTTTCGCCGTCGTCGCTTCGTCCGTCTCGGCGGCCGCGATGCAGCCCGGCGTCACGGTGCTTTATCACGGCCGGTGCGTCGTGAGCGAAGGCGTCAAGTCGACGTGGGACGTGACGCAGGAGATCTTTCAAACAGGTAGCCCGACGTGGCTCCCGGCGCATCTGCACGCGGGCGCGGAGTGCATCATGAACGTGCAGGGCATCACCGCCTGGTGGACCGCCGCGGCGAAGCCGGGCGCGCCGGCGACGCCGTTCCCGGTCGGCGGCGGCAAGACGCTGTACGTCCCCGAAGGTCAGGTGCACACCGCGGGAAACCCTGGGCCGTCGGTTCCGCCGTACGTCGCGACGCAGGCGTACATGGGGATTCACGTCCTCATCCACGGCACGGCGTTCAACTATCCGGTCGACTACCCCAGCGCGCCCGGACCGGTCCGGAAGACTGCGCCCGTCTCGATCTTCAAGAACACGTTCACCGATCAGCCCAGCGTCCGCGGCCCGTTCACGATCGCAAACCAAGTGCTGCAGCTCGCGCCCGGCGCCGTCTACACCATCCCCGCATCGCCGGCGCGCGGCTACTACACC
>DASZGA010000194.1:0-11625 GCA_035939295.1 Candidatus Elarobacter sp.
GTGACCGCGTAGACGAACCCGGCCCGCTCGCCGTGCTCGTCTTCGGCGATCAGGAGCAGCTCGCCGGGACGCCGTTCGCGCAGCGCCTCGCGCAGAACGCGCGCGGTCCCCTCGATGACCGTCTCCGGCGAGTGGCCGTCGGCGGCGCCGTGTTCGACGAAACGCGGCACGAGCCCGACGACGAACGCTTCGTCGCCGGCGCCCGCTTCGCGAACGATCATTTTACGAGCGGCAGAACGTTCGAGGGGGTGAGCGGGACGAGTCCGAGCACGAACGTCGCCACCGCACAGATCCCGACGACGATCCACGGCAGCGCGTTGCGCGAGCGCTCGTCGCGAACGTGCGCCGGGTCGACGCGCGCGAACATGACGCGCACGATCTTGAAGTAGACGTACGCCGAGACCGCGGTTCCGGCGATCAGCACGCCGCCGAGCCAGGCGTAGCCGGAGCCGACCGTCGCGGCCAGAATCAGGATCTTCCCGGTGAAGCCGATCGTCGGCGGCAGCCCGGCGAGGCCGATCAGGAAGAAGGTCATCGCGGCGGCGAGCCACGGACGGCGGTACGCGAGCCCGGCGAACCGCGGAAGCGCGACGACGGCGTCGCCGTCGCGCGCCATCAGCGCGACGACCGCGAACGCGCCCAGGTTCATGAACGCGTAGCCGGCCAGGTACAGCAGCGCATAGCGCAGCCCCAGCGAGCTGGTTCCGGCGAACGCGGTGACGATGTAGCCGACCTGCGCGATCCCGCTGTACGCGAGCAGCCGTTTCATGTCGGTCTGCGCAAGCGCGGCGAGATTCCCGATCAGCATCGAGAGCGCGGCGACGATCCACAGCGGCCACAGCAGCGCGGCGGCGTGCCCGCTCGGGAGCGCGGCGTACGCGAAGCGGGCGAGAACCGCGAGCGTTCCGGCCTTGGTGACGACCGACATGAACGCGGTGACCGGGAGCGGCGCGCCTTCGTAGACGTCCGGGGTCCAGGCGTGGAACGGGACGAGGCTGAGCTTGAACGCGAGCCCGACCAGAAACAGCCCGGCGCCGAGCGCGAGCAGCGGTGAGAGCGGCGCCGCGGCGATCGCCGCGAACGCGACCGAGCCGGTCGCGCCGAACAGCAGCGCCGAGCCGTACAGCAAGAACCCCGACGCCATTGACGAGAGTATCAAGTACTTGAGCGCCGACTCGCGCGCGGTCTGCCGCGGCGACATCGCGCACAAGCAGTACAGCGCGAGCGAGAGCAGCTCCAAGCCGAGGAAGACCATCATCAGGTTCGAGGCGCCGGCCATCAGCATCGCGCCGCTCGCGCTCCACAGCACGAGCGAGGTCGTTCCGGCGACCTGATCGTCGCGGCCGACGCCGAGCGACAGCAGCAGCGTGACGACCGTGGCGAGGACGATGATCTCGCTGAAGACGATCGAGAACCCGCCTTGCACGAACGCGCCGCCGAACGCCGCGTAGTCGTGCGGGTACTGCGACGCTGCGAGAACGCCGGCGACGATCAGCCACACGATCGCGAGCCCGACGGCGACGACGCGGCGCCACGGCCCGCTCTCGCGGTAGAACAGATCGACGAACAGGATCAGCAGCGGCGCGAGCGCGACGACGAACGCGGGGAGAAGCGCCGTGTAGTCGGCAGTGCTGGGATAGCTAGCGAACGCCGAGGACACGCGACTTCTCCGTTGCGGTGGTTGTCGTGGTGGTGGTGCCGTTCGTACTAGAGGTGATCGCGGCGGGTGCGACCGTGCGCGCGGCGTCGGCGGCGAGCGCGATCACCGGCGCCGGGTAGACGCCGAGATAGACGAACGCGGCGACGAGCGGCGCGAGCGCGAGCCCTTCGATCCAGGTGAGGTCGCGGCGTTCCGGGAGATCGGGAACCTCCGGACCGTTCATGATCTCCTGGAAGAGCCGCAGCATGTACGCCGACGCGAGCACGACCGCGACCAGCGCGACGATCGACGGCCACACGAAGCCGGCCTTGAACAACCCGGTGAGGATCAGGATCTCGCCGCTGAAGCCGGCGAGACCGGGAAGGCCGAGCGCGGCCAGCGCGGCGAGGATCAGCGCGCCGGCGAGCTTCGGATTCCGCGCGCCGAGCCCGCCGAGCCGCGTCAGATCGCGCGTCTCCTCGCGCAGCTCGACCGCGCCGAGCGTGAGGAAGAGCGCGGCGCTGAACAGCCCGTGGGCGACGATGTAGACGACCGCGCCGAGAAACGCCAGCGCCGAGCCGCTGAACACCGCGAGCAGGATCAAGCCCAAGTGCGAGAGCGAGCTGTACGCGACGATCCGCTTCGCGTCGCGCTCGGCGAGCGCGGCGAGCGCGCCGTAGATCAGCGCGATCGCGCCGAGCCACATCATCACCGGTTGCGCGCGTGCCATCTCCGGTGCGAGGAACGGGATCCCGATCACCAGGAAACCGTACAGCCCGGCTTTCGACTGCACCGCCGAGACGACGGCCGAGAACGGCGCCGGAAGATCGGCGTACGTGTCGGGCATCCAGGTGTGGAACGGCCAGACCGGTGTTTTGATCAAGAACGCGAGCGCGAAGCCGGCGAAGATCCAGGTCCCCCACGAGATCCCGATCGCGACGTGCGCGTTCGGGTTCCCGATCACGTCGGTCGTCCCGGCGAGGACGCCGAACGTCGCGGTCGCGAGCAGCAGCGCGAGCCCGCCGGCGAGGTTGTAGATCAGATACTTCCACGCCGCGCGGGCGTACGGACCGCTCTCGAGGAGCACGAGGAACACCGGGATCAGCATCAGGTCCCAGAACAGCGCGAACAGCAGCAGGTCTTTGGCGAGGAAGACCCCGTTCATGGCGCCTTGCAAGATCAGGAGCTGCGCCGCGTAGTCGCGCGCGCGCGGTCCTTCGAGCGCGAGCGCGCCGCCGAACGTGCACAGCGAGAGCAGGACGACGATCCAAAACGAGATCGGGCCGAAGCCGAGGTGGAACGAGGCTTCGAACGGGCGCGAGAGCCAGCGCAGCGAGGCATCGGCCGCGTGCGCGTCGGCGAACGCAAGGACGAGCGTCAGCGCCGCGACGACCGCCGCGGCGATCCGCGCGGCGTTCCCGTTGGTGCGTGGGATCGCGTACAGCAGAAAGCCGATGACGATCGGGCCGAGGACGAGCGCAGTGACGGTCATCGGCCGGCTCCGAACGCGATCGCATAGTACGCGACGAACCCCGCCACGCCGAGCGCGATCGAGAGCGCGTAAACCCGGACCAAGCCGGTTTGGAAGGAGCGGAAGAGGTGGCCGAGCCACTGCGCGCTCCACGCCGTCTCGCGCACGCCCGCGTCGATCACGTGCGGGTCGAGGAAATTGTCGATGAACCGGCCGAGCGCGTACGCCGGGCGCACGAGCAGCATCTCGTACGCCGCGTCGAAATAGTACGCGTTGACGAGGACCGCATGCATGCGGATCGTCTCGCCGCGCAGGCGCGCGATCGCGTCGCGCAACGCCGCCGGCGCGCCGTAGCGCCAGTACGCGACCGCGAACCCGACCGCGACGACGACGAACACCAGCGCCGTCGAGAGCACTTCCGAGAGCGGAAGGTTTGCCGCTTCAGGTACGCGCGGGAAGAACCCGGCGAAGAACTGCTTCCACGGCCCGTTCGGTCCGGCATCGAGCCAGCCGATCAGGATCGAGGGCACGATCAGGATCGCGACCGGGACGGACATCAGCCACGACGGCGCGTGATGGTGCGGCTCTTCTTCTTCCGGATGATGTCCGGAGCTCGCCGAGACGCCTGCCAATTCGGGATGACGGATCCCGAGGTCGGACGGATCGACGCTGCCGCGGTACGCGCCGAAGAACGTGACGAACAACAGCCGGAACATGTAGTACGCGGTGATCCCGGCGGTGATCACGCCGACGGCGTACAGCCATGGATGCCCGGTCGCGAGCGCGCCGTAGACGACGGCGTCCTTCGAGAAGAATCCGCTCAGTCCGGGAACGCCGCTGATCGCGAGCACCCCGACCAGCATCGCGACGAACGCGAACGGGAGCTGTTTGCGCAGCCCGCCCATCCGGCGCACGTCCTGCTCGTTCGCGAGCGCGTGGATCACGATGCCGGCGCCGAGAAACAGCTGTGCTTTGAAGAACGCGTGCGTCAGGAAGTGGAACACGCCGGCGTCGTAGGCGCCGACGCCGACGCCCATGATCATGTAGCCGATCTGCGACATCGTCGAGTAGGCCAGGATCCGTTTGATGTCCCACTGCGCGCAGCCGAGGATCGCGCCGGCGAGCGCGGTCAGCCCGCCGATCACGCCGACCAGCTCCTGCGCGTCGGGCGAGGCCGACCACATCGGCGCGAACCGGGCGATCAAGTAGACGCCGGCGGTGACCATCGTCGCCGCGTGGATCAGCGCGGAGACCGGCGTCGGCCCTTCCATCGCGTCGGGGAGCCAGGTGTGGAGCGGGATCTGCGCCGATTTCGCGGCGGCGCCGATGAACAGCCCGAGACAAACCAGGAACATGTCGTGCGGCGAGAACGACCCGCTGATCGCAAAACGCACGAAGATGTCGGAGTAGGCGATCGATCCGAGGTCGCGGACGATGATGAAGATCGCGAACATGATCCCGACGTCGCCGACGACGTTCATCACGAACGCTTTGCGCGCGGCCGAGACCGCCGTCGGCCGCTCGAACCAGAACCCGATCAGGAAGTAGGACGCGAGCCCGACCAAACCCCAGCCGATGAGCAGCCCGATCAGGTTGTCGCTGAGGACCAGCGTGAGCATCGCGAACACGAAGAAGTTCATGTACGCGAAGAAGCGCGAGAACGCGCGGTCGCCGTCCATGTAGCCGATCGAGTAGACGTGGATCAGGAAGCCGACCCCGGTGATGATCAGCGACCAGATCAGCGAGAGCCGGTCGAGCTGCAGCCCGAACGTCCAGCCCGGGAGCCACGACGCCAGCGGAACGTGCATCCCACCTTGCGCCGTCGCATCGGGCCACAACACGACGGTCGCGACGAACGCGACGCCGATCAGCGCTGAGCCGATCGGCCCGCCCCACGACTTCAACTGCGGGCCGAACGCCCACAGCAGCACGGCGCCGAAGAGCGGCAACAGCCAAACCAGGTATAGCATATCAGCCCTTGAGCGCGGCCACTTCGTCGACGTCGACGTGTGGTGAGGTGCGGAAGGTCATCATGACGATCGCGAGGCCGATCGCGGCTTCCGCGGCGGCGACGGTGATGACCAGGAAAGCGAAGATGTGGCCGGCGTTGTTGACCCAGGCGCGCGCGTACGCGACCAGCGCGAGGTTCGCGGCGTTGAACAGGAGCTCGATCGACATCAGCATGATCAGCGGGTTGCGCCGCGCGATCACGCCGACGACGCCGATGAAGAACAGCACCGCGGAGAGCGCGACGTAGGACTCGGGCGAGACGCTCATCGGACCAGCGGCTCCCGCTTGACGATCGACTCGCGCTCGATCGAGCGGCGTTTCTTGCGGCGAACGATCCCGCTGGGTCCCTCGTCGCCCGCGATCAGCACGACGCCGATCACCGCGACCATCAGGATGAACGCGGTGACCTCGAACGGGAGCAGGTTCGTGGTGAACAGCGCGACGCCGAAGTCCGCGACGCTCCCGAACGCTGCCGCCTCGCCGGTCGTCCCCGCGGGGACGCCGGTATGGGCGGCGACCGGAACGCGCAGCGCGCTGACCGCGATTCCGGCTAGCGCGATCAGCGCGAGGATAACTGCGGGGATCAGGATGCGGGGCGCCCTGTCGGGGCCGACCTCGAACGGCCGCACGCCGCTCGAGAGCAGCGCGATGACGAAGACGAACAGGATCAAGATCGCGCCGCTGTAGACGACGATCTGCATCACCGCCAGGAACTCGGCCTGCAGCGTGAGATACGTCGCGGCGAGCGCGACGAAGTTCACCAGCAGCCCGAGGACCGAGTACACCGGCTTCTTCGCGGTGACGGTGAACACGGCGCTCGCGATCATCAGCACCGCCAGAATCCAGAACGCGATCACTCGATCTCACCGTCCGCTTGGCGTAAGGTGAGCCCGCGCCGCTGCGTCTTCAGCAGATGCCCGCGGTGCGTCGCTTCGTAGCCTTCGGCGATGTCGACGGTGTCTTTTTGACGGTAGACGCTGCCGAGATCGGCGGGGATCCCGTTGGGGCGCTCGTCGGGCGCGGTTCCGACGCCGGCTTCCGGCGGGACCAGCAGCCGGTCTTTCGCGTAGACGAACGCGCCGCGGCGGTAGTCGGCCATCTCGAAGCGCGGCGTCAGCACGATCGCATCGGTCGGGCACGCCTCTTCGCACAACCCGCAGAAGATGCAGCGCAGCTCGTCGATCTCGTAGCGCGCGGCGAAGCGCTCGCCGGGCGAGCGGCGGTCTTCCGGTGAGTTCTCGGCGCCGATCACCGTGATCGCGTTCGCCGGGCAGGCGATCGCGCACAGCTCGCAGCCGATGCAGCGCTCCTTCCCGTCGCCGTAGCGGCGCAGCTCGTGCAGGCCGTGGAAGCGTGGCGCGTGCTGCTTCTTCACCGACGGGTACTGCACCGTCGGCATCCGCTTGAACATGTAGCTGAAGGTCGTCGTGAAGCCGCGCACCAGCGCGCCGACGTTGAAGAGGTTCTTACGCATGCTGCGGCCACACCGCGACGGCGACCGCCGTCAAGATCAAGTTGAGCGTCGCGACCGGCAGCAGCACCTTCCACCCGAAGTCCATCAGGCGGTCGTAGCGGAACCGCGGCAGCGTCGAACGCAGCCAGATGTAAAAGAACAAGAACAGCGATGCTTTGATCAGGAACCACAACAGCCCGATCAAACCGCCCGACGGCAGCCCCGGGATCGGCGAGTTCCAGCCGCCGAGGAAGAGCAGGGTCGCCAAACACGAGACCGTGATCATGTTGAGGTACTCGGCGATGAAGAACAGCCCGAACCGCAGCCCGGAGTACTCGGTGTGGAACCCGCCAACCAGCTCCGTCTCCGCTTCGACCAGGTCGAACGGCGCGCGGTTCGTCTCGGCGACCGCGGTGATCAGGTAGATGAAAAACCCGATGATCTGCGGGATGATGAACCACATCTTCAGCTGCGCGTTGACGATGTCGCCGAGCGCGGTCGAGCCGGCCAGGATCAGCACGCCGATCACCGACATCGACATCGAGAGCTCGTAGGAGATCATCTGCGCCGTCGAGCGCACCGAGCCCAGCAGCGGGAACTTCGACCCCGACGACCAGCCGGCGAGCGAGATCCCGTAGACGCCGATCGAGGTCAGCGCGAAGACGAACAGGATCCCTGCGTTGACGTTTCCGACCGACCACAGCGTTCCGTCGGCATTCGCCGAGAACGGGATGATCGCGAACGTGCCCATCGCGCAGATCAGCGAGATGAACGGCGCGATCCGGTAGATCAGCGGATCGGCGGTCTCCGGCGTGAGATCTTCCTTGAACATCATCTTCACGGCGTCCGCGGCGGGCTGCAGCAGCCCCCACGGGCCGACGCGGTTCGGGCCCGGGCGCAGCTGCATCCAGCCCATCACCTTGCGCTCGAACAGCATCGAATACGCGAACGTCGTGATGACCACGGCCAGCACGATGATCGCTTTGATCAAGACGATCAGCCAGATCGGAATGGAGCTCACGCGGTCACCAGCGCCTTCTCGAGCCGGACGAAGCTCGCGCCGCCGAGCGCGTTCAGCGGCGCCGCCGGAATCCCGTCGACCAGCGCGACCGCACCGGCGGGCATCTTTTCGTCGACCACCGCGGGAAGATCGCGCAGCGATGCGCCGTTCGGCGCGCTGACGCTGACGAGGTCGCCCGCGGCGACGCCGAGGGCGTTTGCGGTATCAGGGTGGAGCTTCGCGCGCGGCTGCGCGCGCAGCTCGGCGATCCGCGCGTCGAACGCGAGCGTTCCGCCGCCGGTGAAGACCGCGCTCTCCGCGATCACCCGCAGCTCGCCGGCTTGCGCGGCGGCAGCGACCGGCGGAGCGGAGGTGCCGGCGGCGGCCGCGGGCGGCGTTCGCACCAGCTCGCGGATGCGCTGTTCGATCTCATGGACGGAAGGCAGCTCGATGCCGAGCGCTTCGGCGAGCAGCACGAGCGCGTCGCCGTCAGCGAACACGCCTTCCGGCGCGCGCACCGAACCGACCACCGGGAGGACGTCGCCCGCCAGGTCGGTGGTCGTGCCGGTCTTCTCGAACGCGCTGCACACCGGCAGGATCAAGTTGGCGAACTCCGCCGTCTCGGTGACGAACAGATCGGTGACGACGACGAACGGCGTCGCGCGCAGCGCTGCTTCCGCCAGCGCGCGGTCGGGGAAGCGCAATACCGGATTCGCGCCGAGGATCGTCAGCACGCCGAGCTGACCGGCGCGCGCGGCTTCGAGGATCGCGCGCGTGTCCGTCCCGCCGTCCGGACGGAGTCCGAGCGCGTCCGCGCCGCGTCCGTTCGGCTCTTCGGGAAGGACGTACGCGAGCACGCGCCGGCCGGCGGTCGCGAATTCCTCGACCAGCGCGGTCAGCGCGTCGTCGCCGGAGCGCGGAGTGCCGTCCCACACGAAGGCGATCGTTCCCGGCTCGCTGCCGATCGCTGCGCGCAACCCGGCGGCATCGTCGACGTGGGACTCGGGAACGAAGCTGTTCGCGTAGTGATCGCCGACCGAGATCAACCGCGCGTTGTTCCGCGAGACCGCCTTGCGAATCCGCAGGTCGAGGACCGGCGCGAGCTGCGAGGGCGGGCGACCGAGCGTGACGATCGTGTTCGCGCGCTCCAAGTCGACGTGGCTGGCGAAACCGTCGTGGTGCACGACGCTCTGCGCGCCGACGCGGTGGTCGACGTTGGCGATCCCGAGCGCGCGAAAGACGTGCGCGGCGAGATACGCTTCTTCGTTCAGCAAACGGCCTCCGCCGATGACGCCGGCGTTCGAGCCGGCCTTCTTCAGCTCAGCGACCCACAGCGCGATCGCGTCGTCCCAGCCGATCTGCACCCACGCGCCGTCCTGCTTGAGCAGCGGTTGCGTGACGCGGCGCTCGTCGCCGACGAAGCCGATGTTGTAGCGGCCGCGGTCGCACAACCACCCGTCGGAGATCGCGTCGTCCTCGGCGACGCTCATCGTCCGCAGCAGCGCGTCGCCGCGCTCGTCGACGTGCATTTGGCAGCCGACGCTGCAGTGCGTGCACGAGGTCGTCGTGCGGTGGTTGTCCCACGGGCGCGAGCGGAAACGATACGTCTTCGAGGTGAGCGCGCCGACCGGGCACAGCTCGGTGACGTTTCCGGTGAAGTCGCCGGCGTACGGTTTTCCGGTCGCGGTCGCGATGATCGTGTGCGCGCCGCGGTCGTCGGTGCGGAGCTGCTCCTCGCGGCTGATGATCTGATCGAAGCGGACGCAGCGCTGGCAGACGATGCAGCGCTCTTCGTCGAGCACGATTGTCGGGCCGAGGTCGACCGCCTTCGGCTTCGGCGTCTTTGGATCGATCATCCGTGACGAGCCCGAGCCCCATGCCATCGCGTAGTCTTGCAGATCGCACTCGCCGCCCTTGTCGCAGATCGGACAGTCGAGCGGGTGGTTCAACAGGAAGAACTCGAGGATCGCGCGCCGCCCGTCGTCGACGCGCGGGTTTTGGGTGTAAACCTTCATCCCTTCGGCGACCGTGGTGTTGCAGGCGATCTGCAGCTTCGGCATCCCCTCGATCTCGACCAGGCAGATGCGGCACAGCCCGGCCGGCCCGAGCTTCTCGTGATAGCAGTAGACGGGGATGTCGGTGTGGATCGTCTTCGCGGCTTCGACGACCAGCGTGTCCTTCGGGACGCGGACTTCGACGCCGTCGATCGTCAGCGTGACGAGATCGGTTTGCGGGACGGTGGCGGACACCTTACTTCGTTCTCCGGAGCTTGAAAAAGACGATGACGGTGCCGATCATGATGCCGGCTGCGATGCCGAACATCATCGCGACGCCGCGGCTGGCGTGGCCGCTGCCGATTTGAAATGTTGCGACCAGATCCAAGACCACGGCCACGATGAACGCCACGCCGAGGATCGTCTGTTTTCGGCGCTGCGCGTCCGAAAGAACCGGAGACTGCCTCATCGCGCGGTTGCCTGCATCGCGCCGTTGCGTACGACGTACGCGCGGAACTGGTCCTCGAAGCGCGTGATCACCGAGGCCAGGAACGGTTCGATCGAGTCACCGAGCGCGCACAGGTTCAGCCCGGTGAGCTGGTGCGCCGCGGACTTGATCACGTCGATGTCGGAGTCCACGCCGCCGCCGGCAAGGATTCGTTCCAGCGTCTTCTGGATCCAGTGACCGCCCTCACGGCACGGCGTGCACTGGCCGCACGACTCGTGCGAGAAGAACCGGATCAGCACGTACGACGCTTTGACGAAATCGGTCGTGTCGTCGAAGACGACCATCGCGCCCGAGCCGAGCATCGAGCCGGCTTTGGTGACCGAGTCGAAGTCGTACGGCACGTCGAGGTGCTCTTCGAACAGGCACGCCGACGAACCGCCGCCCGGCTGCACGCCCATGAACTTCCGTCCGGGCCGCAAACCGCCGGCGCAGTCGTAGATCAGCTGGCGGATCGTCGTCCCCATCGCGATCTCGTAGTTCCCGGGCTTCACGACGTGGCCGGAGATCGAGACCACCTTGTACCCTGGCGAGCGCTCGGGGCCGACCTTCGCGAACCACTCCACGCCGTTGCGCAGGATGTACGGCAGATACGCCAGCGTCTCGACGTTGTTGACGACCGTCGGCTCGTCGTAGAGGCCCTTCACCGCGGGGAACGGCGGCTTCAGCCGCGGCTCGCCGCGCTTCCCTTCGAGCGAGTTCAGCAGTCCGGTCTCTTCGCCGCAGATGTACGCGCCGGCGCCGCGATGGATCGTGAGCTCCAGCTTCTTGCCGCTGCCGGCGACGTTCTCGCCGATGAAGCCGGCGTCGCGCGCCTGCTGCACCGCGGCGCGCATGATCTCGTAGCCGCGCTTGAACTCGCCGCGGATGTAGATGTACGCGTGATCGCAGCCGATCGCGTACGCGCCGATCAGGATCCCCTCGATGATCTGGTGCGGGGTCTCCTCGAGGAGCATGTGGTCCTTGAACGTGCCGGGCTCGGCCTCGTCGCAGTTGCAGACCATGTAGCGCGTCTTGGCGTCTTTCGGCAGGAACGCCCACTTGCGCCCGGTCGGAAATCCGGCGCCGCCGCGGCCGCGCAGGTTCGAGCCGGTGCAGATGTCGGCGACCTCTTTCGGGGTCATCGCGGTGACGGCACGGCGCAGTTGCTCGTAGCCGCCCTGGTCTTGGTAGACCTTAATGTCGCGCAAGTTCAGCTCGCCGATCCCCTTGGTGAGAACGGGCGTGATCAGGCCGGCCATGTTAAACGGCGCTCCGCCCCCGGCTGCGCGCCCCCCACGGCTTCGCCGCCGGGCCCCCGAACCGACGGGCCCGGCACCATGACGACAACGCAAGATACCCCGAGGGGGCCCGTAACGACATGGTGCTAATGTCCGTTCTCGGAGAGCTCGGGGCGCAAGCTCGTCTCGCGGAGGAGCCGCTCGTTCGAGCGCGTCTCGTACTTCGGCCGGCCGACGATGAGGTCGAACATCGCGATCCCGCTCGGATCGCCGATCCCGCCGGCGTTGTTCGGCGAGCTCACGTTCATCGCGCCGGACGCTTTGCGGCCCGTG
>DASZGA010000195.1:0-4690 GCA_035939295.1 Candidatus Elarobacter sp.
CGCCGCGAAGAGTTCGAGTGCAAGCGGTTCGCGGTGGCGAACGAGCGCTACTTCGACGCGTACATGAAGGTGACGCAGTTCAACCAGACGCAGGCGCCGGTGCTCGCCTTCGTGGTGATGCTGGCGATCTGCGCGGTGATCGCGTTCACCGCGCGCGAGGTCTCGGTCGGCCGGCTCACGCCTGCGCAGGCGTTCGAGTTCTGGACGGCGACCAGCTTGCTGATCAACCCGATGAACCGGTTCTCGATCTTCTTCGCGGACTTCGGGCGCGCGTTCGTCGGCGCCGGCCGCGTCTTCGAGATCCTCGATCTTCCGGTCGAGCGCGACGATCCGCCCGACGCGGTTCCGATGCCGGCGATCGTGGGCGACGTACGTTTCGAGAACGTCACCTTCGCGTACGACGACGATCGGCCGGTGCTGCGTACTTTCTCGGCCGACATGCTGCACGGCGAAGTCGTCGCGCTGGTCGGCCCGTCCGGGGCCGGAAAGAGCACGATCGTCAACTTGGTGCCGCGCTTCTACGAGCCGCAAGCGGGCCGCATCACGGTCGACGGCATCGACATCGCGCGCGTTCGGCTGACCGATCTGCGCGACGCGATCGCGATCGTCCCGCAGGAGACGCAGCTCTTCAACGGCACGATCGCCGACAACATCCGTTACGGCCGCCTGAGCGCGAACGACGGCGAGATCGTCGCCGCCGCGAAAGAAGCGAACGCCGACGAGTTCGTACAGCGCCTCCCCGACGGCTACCTGACGATCGTCGGCGAGCGCGGAATCCGTCTCTCCGGCGGACAGCGCCAGCGGATCGCGATCGCACGCGCGATCTTGCGCGATCCGCGCATCTTGATTCTCGACGAAGCGACCAGCGCGCTCGACTCGCATTCCGAAGCGCTGATCGAAGACGCGCTCGACCGGCTGCTCCCGGGCCGCACGACGCTCATCATCGCGCACCGCCTCTCGACGATCCGCCGCGCGACGAAGATTCTGTACATCGAAGGCGGCCGCGTCCGCGAAACCGGGACGCACGAAGACCTGATCGCCGCCGGCGGTGCCTACGCGAACCTGCACGCGGCGCAGTTCGCGCGCTGAGCCCGCATCGGACGTCCGTCACAACGGGCCGTCGAGCAGGGGAGGGAGGCCCTTTGTTGTAGGACGGGCCTTCCTTTTGGGAGAAGGCCGGTCGCATGCCTCGATCCCTAAGGGGACCTTAACATTCGTCGTTGAGGAGTTCGGAATGTCTCAACAACCAGACGCCACCAAGTCCCTCGAAATGCGACTTGCCGCGATCGAAGACAAGCTCGCGCAGCTCCACATCACGGACGAAGAGATGGCGACCTACAACAAGGTCGCCTCGATCCTGGCCCAGCGCGGAGGCGGCGGCGCCGCCACGATGGGCGCGCAGCCAAGCCCGCAAGCCGCCTCGATCTTCCGGCCGATCTCGGTCTGCAGCGGCTGCTGGACCGAGTGCACCGGCTGCTGGATCCACCCGATCACCCCGATCAGCGTCTGCGGCCCGTGCAGCCCGTTCCAGGGCGGCGCCGGCGGCGGCGTCCGCCAGTTCGGCGGCTTCGGAATGTAGCTCCGCTCGAGGAGCGCTCCGGTGACCGACGTCGTGTTCGTCGTCCCGCCGTTCGCCGACGCCGGTCGTCCCGCGATCGGCGTCAGCCTGCTGCAAAGCGCGGCGCGGCGGGACGGCTTCACGGCCTCGATCGAGTACTGCAACGTCGCGCTGGCGGCAACGATCGGCGCCGATCTCTACGCGCAGATCGCCGGCGGGCTTCCGGCCGAAGCGCTGGCCGGAGAATGGTTCTTCGCCGACCTCGTTTTCGGCGACGCGCTCCCCGACCCTGAAGACTATCTGCGGCGCGTCCTGCGCCCGATCGGCGGCGAATCGCTCAGCGCGAACATCGCTCGTGCGCGCGCGCACCGCGCGAGCTTCGTCGAGCAGTCGGCAGCGGCGATCGAGGCGCACGCGCCGCGCATCGTCGGCTTCACGACGACGTTTCACCAAACGTGCGCGTCGCTCGCGATCGCGAAGCGTTTGAAAGAAGGCGTCGCGCCGCCGGTGGTGATGTTCGGCGGTGCGAACTGCGAAGGCGAGATGGGCGCGCAGCTCGCGCGCTCGTTCCCCTGGATCGACTACGTCTGCACCGGTGAAGGCGACGTCGCGTTTCCGGAGCTGCTGCGGCGTTTACTGTGCGGTGAGCGGCCGGTTTCGGCGCCGGGTTTCGCGACTCGCGCCGTACCCGACGTTGTGGACGCGCCGGCGGCGGAGATGGACCGGCTCCCGATTCCGGACTTCGGCGACTATCTCGCACAGCTCGACCGTGCGCCCGGGCTCGCGACGCTGCCGCGCGTGATACCGCTCGAGACGGCGCGCGGGTGCTGGTGGGGCGCGAAGCATCACTGCACGTTCTGCGGGCTCAACGGCGCGACGATGACGTTTCGCAGCAAGTCGCCGCAGCGCGCGCTCGACGAGATCCGGACGTTGCGGGAGCGCTCCGGGATCAAACGGATCGACTGCGTCGACAACATTCTCGACATGCGCTACATCACGACCGTGTTTCCCGAGCTGGCCGCGCACGGTCCCGAGGTCGAGATGTTCTTCGAGGTCAAGGCGAACCTGCGATACGAGCAGCTCCAGATGATGCGCGCCGCGGGCGTCGTCGCGATTCAGCCGGGGATCGAAAGCCTCGACGACGGCGTGCTGCAGCTCATGCGCAAAGGCTGCACCGCGCTGCAGAACATCACGCTGCTGCGCTGGTGCCGCGAGCTCGGGATCACCGCCGCGTGGAACCTGCTCGGCGGTTTCCCCCGCGAGCCGGCCGAGGCGTATCATGCGATGAGCGAGCTGCTGCCGCTGCTCGTCCACCTCGATCCGCCCTCCGCGTGCTCGCCGGTGCGGCTCGACCGCTTCAGCCCGTTCGCAACGGCGCCCGACGCGTTCGGGATGCGGCGCGTTCGCCCGGCGCACGCGTACTACTACGTCTACCCGCTGGAACGGCGCGAGCTCGAACGGCTCGCGTACTTCTTCGACTTCGATTACGCTGACGGCTGCGTTCCGCTGGAGTACATGCGCGAGCTGATCGCGGCGAGCAACGACTGGCGCTTCCGCCATGCCGATCGGGCTTCCGCGCCGGCGCTCGACGCGTTCGAAGAACCGGACGGCACCATTCGCGTGCACGACACGCGGCCGGGATTCGAGGACGACTTTCTGCTCGACGGTCTCGACGCCGAGGTGTTCGCGCGCTGCGACACGATTCGGACCGCTTCGACGCTGGACGTTCCCGGCGTGCCGGCGGACGAGGTGGCGGCGTCGCTCGCGCGCTTGCGCGAACGCCGCGTGCTGATCGCGATCGGGAACCGGTATCTCAGCCTAGCGGTGTTCCGCACCAGACTGCGAGGGATGGATCGTGAGTATTCGGCGGCCCCGGCTGCCCAGCCACTACTACGTGCAGGTTGAGCCTCCCGACGAGTCCGGCGACGAGATCCTGCGCTTTCGCTCGGAACGTCGCGCGATCACGCTGAAGGGCCGCTCGTTCCGCGAGTTCTCGAACCGCGTGATCCCGCTGCTCGACGGCGAGCATTCATTCGAAGAGATCGCCGCGAACGCCGCCGGCGTGATCGACGCGGACGCGCTCGAAACGAGCCTGATGTTCCTCGCGGAGCAAGGGCTGATCCGCGACGATGCCGACACCACGCTGGTGCCGTCGGAGTCGAGCCGGCTGGAACCGCAGCTCAACTTTTTCCACGAGATCGCCGGCGATGCGGAAGCGGTGCAGCGGCGGCTCGCCTCCGCGACGGTGAGCGTCGTCGGGCTCGCCGGCCCGGGAGCCGTCGCCGCGGAAGCGCTGGCGTCGGCGGGCGTCGGCGAGGTGCGCTTCGTCGATCCCGATCCGGTGACGAGCGCCGACGCGTACCTCGCGCCGGCCTATCGCGATGCCGACACCGGTTCGCCGCGCGCGACGGTGCTCGCACGGCGGCTGGCGGAAGGTGCGACGTCGTCGCGGCTGATCGCGTTCGGCGAACCGCTCGATGACGACGACGCGGTCGCGCGCGCGATCGGCGACTCGTCGTTCGTGATCTGCGCGCTCGACCAAGGTCGCTCCTCGATCGCCTACAAGCTCAACCGCGCGTGCTTGCAAAGCGGGACGCGCTGGATCAGCTGCGAGAGCGGCGGCCACACGATCGTCGTGGGTCCGGGGATCGAACCCGGCGTGACGGCCTGCTACCTGTGCTACACGATGCGCGGGGTCGCGTGCGCCGACCGGCCCGAGGACGCATTCGCGTTTCAGCGTTTCCTCGACCGGCGGAAGACCGACGACAGCGCGCGCCGCGAGCGGTTGAGCGTCTCATCGGGTCTGGCCGGAAATCTGTTGGCGCTCGAAGCGCTCAAGGTCGTCGGCGGCTTCGGCAATTTCGCGACGCGCGGCGGGCTCAAGGTGCTGAACCTGCTCGATCTGTCGCTGCAAGGGCACGTGGTGTTGCGCAAGCCCTGGTGCCCGGCGTGCTATCCGGCGGAGCCCGCGTGAGCGCCGTCTTTCAAGCGCCGCCGCTCGATCTGGCGCGGATGCTGCAGACGGTCAGCGATCGCGTCGGAATCATCCGTTCGCTCACGCTCCTGCAGCACGGCGCCGACGAGCCCGCGCTCCCGGTCCTGTATCACGCCGTCCTTTCGAACCACGACTTC
>DASZGA010000196.1:0-8214 GCA_035939295.1 Candidatus Elarobacter sp.
CGGCGGCACGACGACCGTCTCCGGAACCGCGACGCCGAGGTGGCCGACGACGACGCGCGCGCGCCGCGCCGGCTCGAGCTGATCGCGCAGATGGTCGGCGTTGCGCGCCGAGATGACGCGCACGAACGTCGCCGCGCGCGATTTCGGGCGAACCAGATTGCGCGCGAAAACGTCGTGCTGGTGCGCGGTCGCACTGAACGGGATCCCCGTCATCCGGTTCACGACCCACGCGATCGTCGCCGGCGTCGTCAGCCACGCCGCGTGCACGTGGTCGACGCCGCGCCGGCGCAGCTCTCCCGCGACCGCAAGCGCTTTCGGGAACGCGGCCAGATTCACGGCGCGGGCGCGCAGCGAGCTGCGCGGATCGAACGCGATGACGGCGAGCGCGGAGAGCGCCCGCGACGGAGCGCGCAGGAACTCGGCGGCAGCGAGCGCGAGCACGCGCGGGCTCAGCAGCGGAAGATGGAGCGCGCCGCCGACGTCGGTATAGCACGCGCGCTCGCTCGGCGGGCGCGTCGGAACGACGAGGACCTCGACCTCGCGCGAGAGCGAACGAACCTCTTCCTCGAAGAACTGCTCGGCGTGCGCGAACGGGAACAGCGCGGTGACGTACGCGAGCTTCACCGGCGGTCCTCGTGCGCCGGCTTCACCGGCGGTTCTCGCGCGCCAGCGATTCGTACAGCTCGACGTGGCGGCGGATCATCGTATCGACGTCGAACGTCGCGCGCGCGGCCGCCGCCGCGGCCGCGCCGGTGCGCGCAAGGCGCTCGGGATCCGCCGCGGCGCGACGGATCGCGGCGGCCAGCGCGGCCGCGTCGAACCCTTGCGCGACGAACGCCGTCTCGCCGTCGGTCACCATGTCGTCGTGGCCTTCCCACGGCGACATCACCGGCGGCAGCCCGGCCAGCATCGCCTCGCCGAGCGCCATCGGCATCCGCTCCCAGTGCGAGGGCTGCAAGAACGCGTCCATCGCCGGGAACAGCTCCGCGGCGTCCTCGCGATAGCCGAGAAAGCGCACGCGCTCGCCGAGCCCGGCGTCGCGCACGTGCGCGCGCAGCTCTTCCTCGAGCGGCCCCGTCCCCGCAATCAGAAGGATGATATTCGGCGGGCGGTCGTCGCGCAGCAGCCCCATCGCGTCGATCGCCGCGCGCTGGTTCTTTTCCGGTGCGAGGCGCGCCGCGTTGTAGAGCACGAACGCGTCGGGCGGCAAATCGAGCCGCGCGCGCAGCTCGGCGCGCGTCCCTTGCGCGGCGCGCGGAACGACGCCGTTCGGGATCACCGCGATCCGTTCCAGCGGAATCTGCTGCTGCGAGGAGAGCCGCCGCCGCTGCGACTCGGTGAAGACGATGAAGCGCGCGGTGCGCGCGTGCAGCATCCGGTCGACGGCCCAGCGCACCGGACCGCCCGGCTCCGGACCGTGCACGGTCAGCACGATGGCCGGCACGCCGGCCAGCACGCCGGCGGCGCGGCCCGCGTACTGCCCGGTGTGCACGTGACCGTGCACGACGTCGGGCCGCAGCGCTCTCAACGTGCCGACCAGTCGCGGAAAAAAGCCGAGGTCGGTGCGACCGCGGCGTCCGAGCTCGATCACCGGCGCGTGCAGCGCCGTTCGTTGCGCGTCGTCGAGCCCGCTCGGATAGACCGATGCGACTCGAACGTCGATCCCGGCCGCGGCGACGCCAGGGCACAAGGTTCTCACCATCGTTTCCGCGCCGCCCGCGACGAGCGTCTGCACGAGCTGGATGACGCGCATGGCGGCTATTGTTCCCAGGGCCCGCCTGAATCCCCACCAGGAAGCGGAGCGCCGGTTCGCGCACAGATCGGGCGCGATGAGCGGTGCCGGCGTCTCCTTGATCATGCCGTTTCGCAACGAAGCGGCGCATCTGCCGGACGTGCTCGCGTCGCTGGCGGCTCAGACGTTTCCGCACGACCGCATTCACCTGATCGCCGCCGACGACGGTTCGAGCGACGGCAGCGGCGACGTCGTGCGCGCGTGGATCGCCGCGGGCGATATCGGCGGCGAGGTGTACCGCGTCGACGCGCGCTCGATCCCGCGCGCGCTGAACGCAGCGCTCGCGCACGTTCCCGGCGATCGCTACGTCGTGCGCGTCGACGCGCACACGCTCTACGCCCCCGACTACGTCGAAAGCATCGTGCGCGCGTTCGAGGAGATGGCGCCGGACGTGTGGTGCGTCGGCGGCTCGCCGGACGCCGTCGCGCCGCCCGGGTTCGGCCACGCCCTGCACGCCTCGCTCTTCAACAATCCGATGGGGCTGGGGCCGGCGGCGTACCGCCGCACCGACCGGGTGGGGCCGGTCGCCAGCGTCTACCTCGGCGCCTGGCGCCCGGGCGTCTTGCAGCGGCTGGGCGGCTACGACGAGCGCTGGCGCGCGAACGAAGACGCCGAGCTCGCCGCGCGAATCCAAGCCGCCGGCGGGAGCGTGGTGCGGATCGCCGCGCGTTCCGAGAAGATCCTCACCCGCGACGCCGCCGCGGCGCTGCGGCAGTGGTCGCGCTACGGCTACTGGCGCGCGCAGACGATGGTGCGGCACCCGGCCTCCGCGCGCTGGCGCCACTTCGCCCCGCCGGCCGCCGTGTTGATCGGCGCCGGGCTCGCGACGACCCGCGCGCGGCCCGTCCTCGCGCTGCTCTACCTTGCGTACTGCGCGCTGGTGCTGCGCTGCCGGCCGCGCGACGAAGCGCCGGCGGTGACGGCGGCGTCGCTCGTCTATTTTCCGCTGGTGCAGGCCGGATTCGCGCTCGGAATGCTCGCCGGACTCGCTCGCGCAGCGGCGCGCCGCTTGTTTTAGGACCTTTGTCCCGGAGGTTTCGGGACTGCCGCCACGTCGCCGAACTCGGCTCATCGGGCATCATTCTCGCAACCTCGTAAGGAGATGAGTGGACGAATGAGGATCACCCGCGCGGTCATGGTCGGATTGCTGGTCGCCTCGATGGGATCAGCGGCGATGGCGCAGCCAATTGAAATCGCGACGCTCGGACGAGCGCCGCTGATGGGCCAGTCGACGAACGCCGCCGAGCTGCAGTACAACTTCAAGAAAAACGAAGGGCTCATGCGCCAGGCCGGGATGGATCTCGGGCTGACCACCGAGCAGTACGAGCAGTTCAGGCTCGCCCTCGAAGTCGGAAAACCGAACTGGGTCACGGTCCCGCGTCATCTCGACGCGATGACCTGGGCGTCGGGCGGACAGGTCCACGTCCTGCGCGACGTCATCATCCCGGCGAACCAGAAGGGCGTCGAGATCGACCTCCACTCCGGCGACAAGATCATCTCGCTCTTCCTGCCGGCGAAATGCGGCAACCTCTCCGTGATCCGCCGCGCCGTCCCGCACGTCGCCGCAGTCCGGAACTTCCCGGTGCCCCACGTTGCGGCCGTCGCCCAGCCGTGCGGGCCGGGCATGGTCGGCAGCTACTACCCGAACTGCCAGCAGGTCGCGGTGGTGACGCCGGAGCAGGCGCCGCTCGTCGCGCCGGTCGTCCCGGTCCCGCCGCCGCCGATCCCCGTCCATCACGGGATCGGCCTGCTCCCGCTCGCCGCGTTCGTGCCGTTCCTCTTCCACGGCGGCGGCGGAGGTGGTAGCAATCCCCCGAGTTCGGGAACGATAGTAGGGCCGCCGCCCTGCCCCTGATGCCGAAGGACCGGCCGTAACCCCTCGCACGAAAGGATTCGTGAGGTGAGCATGAACCGACGGAATTTTCTAGGCGCCGCCGCCGCGACGATCGCGGCGGCCGCCACCACGGGCGTCGCCTTCGCAGGCGACGGTGCCGTCGCGTCTTACGAGACGTTCCTGGCGACCGCGCGGGCCCCGTTCAAGCACAAGCAGCTCTTCACGTCGCCGCGGGCGAACAACGGCGCGATCTTCGCGTACATGCGCAACTCGCTCAACGGCTACCAGTTCGGCTGGGGCGAAGGCCCCGGCACGCTGCATGCCGCCGCGGTCCTCAACGGGCTCGGGGTCGCCCAAGGGGTCGACGACGAGATGTGGGCGCGTTACGGCCTGGCCCAAGTCCTGGCGAAGAACAACGACATCGTGAAGGCGCCCGGCGCCGACCGCGGCAACCCGTGGCTTCACCCGGCCGCTGTCTATCCGCGCAACGACGCCGACCAGAGCGCGCCCTACAACCAGGACGCCTCGATCGAGACGCTGCGCCGCCGCGGCGCCTCGTTCTACATCTGCAACAACGCGCTACGGCAGCTGGCAATCAAGACGATCGACGCCGGGCTCGCGAACGGCGCCGATCTGGAGACCCTGCACGCCGACCTGCGCCGGCACATCGTCTCCGGGAGCATCCTCGTCCCGGCGGGCGTCACGACGATCGACGCGCTCCAGCAGGAGCACTTCACGCTCTACGACGCGAGCGTGTGATGCGCTCAGCGACGACGCCGAGCCAGCCGCCGGCGGCGCCGCAGAGGACGTCCGCGACGTTCCATGCGATGCCCTCGTGCGAGCCGCGCACGCCCTGGACGATCTCGATCGCGGCCGAGTACGCCGCCACCAGCAGCGCGCCGCGCAGCGACGCCCTCGCGCTCGGCCCGAGCGCCTTGTCGGCGGTGAACCCGACCAGCGCGAAAGCTGCGATGCTGTACGTTTTGCGCAGCACCACGTGCCAGGAGAGCGCGGCCGGTGAGGTAAGCTCGTACAGCTCGTTGCTGGTCGCGGCCCAGAACAAGACCGCCGCGAGGACGAGCGCCGCCGCGCTCCACCACCGCCTCGATACGTCCATCGCGGGGGAATCGTCATGACCCATTCGCATCGTGCTCTCGCCGCGGCATTTGCCGCAGTCCTGCTCGCCGCCGTGCCGCTCGTCTCGCTGGCGCAGGCGACGACGCCGTCCGAACCGGCCGCGCCGACGCTGCCGGCGCCGAATGGGGCGCCGTCGACGACCTCGCCGACGATCCACCCCGGCGACCTGCTCGCGGTCTCGGTCTACGGCCACCCCGACCTGACGCAGACCGCGATCGTGCAGGCCGACGGAACGATCCAGTACCCGCTCGTCGAGCGCGTTCTCGTCGCCGGGATGAGCGCCGCCGAAGCGCGCGACGCGCTCGCGCACAAGCTGATGAAGTTCCTGCGCAAGCCGATCGTCTCGCTCGCCGTGCAGCAGCAGGGAAGCATCAACGTGCTCGTCCTCGGCAACGTGAAGACCTCCGGGCGCTTCACGCTGCGCAGCGGCTCGCACGTGAGCGACGCGATCGCCGCGGCGGCCGGGGTCGTGCAGATGAACGGCGAGTTCCCGCCGGCGCGGCTCTCGCAGGACGGCGGCCAGCAGATCATCAGCCTGCAGAAGATGCTCCACGACGGCGACGTGACCCAGAATCCCGAGCTCTCCGACAACGCGATCGTCTACGTCACCGGCGCCGAGATGATTCGGGTGCAGGTGCTCGGCGCGGTCTCGCGTCCGGGCAACGTCGAGGTCAACGTCGGCGACCGTTTGTCGATGGCGCTCGCGCGCGCCGGCGCCGAGGCGTCGGTCAAGCCCGATCTCAATCGCGTCTACTTGACGAGAGTCGACCCGACTACGGGTAAGACTACTCCGTCCTACCGGATCGACATGTACGAGTCGCTGATGCGCGGCGACCAGCGGTACGACCCGATTCTGCAGAAGGACGACAAGATCTACGTCCCCGAGGCCCGCCAGGTCAACGCCGCGACGATCGGCATCCTGGGAATCCTCGGGAAGTTGATCGGGCTCTAGGAAAGGATTCCGATGTACGAACAGCACCGTCTCCCGGGCAACTCGATCCCGCTCGCGGTCCCCGTCGGATCGCAGCGGTCGGTCGACGTCGACCCGATGGCGATGTGGCATTCGTTCGTCGGCGCGCTGATGCGCCGCCGCGTGCTGTTCGCCGCGACCGTGCTGGGCGTGATCGGGACCGTTCTCCTGGTGACGCTGCTGACGCCGAAGACCTACACCGTCGATGTGAAGATGATCGCCGGCTCGCCGGGCGGCGGCGCGCAGAGCCCCGAGCAATCGCTGACCGGTCTTCCGGTGCTGAACGCGTTTCGGCTCAACAGCGCGGTGCAGTCGGCCGAGACGTACTCCGAGCTGATGAGCGAGACGCCGGTCGTGGAGAGCGTCATCAAAGACCTCGGCCTCAACACCAGCGTCCGTGCCCTGCAAGGCGCGGTCAAAGTTCGTCCGGTGACCAACACCAACATCATCACCGTCTCGGTGACGTGGAAAGATCCCGCGACGGCGGAGCTGATCGCCAACGACTTCGCCAAGGTCTTCGTCGCGCACGAGGCCGAGCTGATCGGGCGGCAAGCCGGTGGCGCGCTGACGTTCCTCGCCAAGCAGCTGCCGATCGCGGAGAAGAACCTCGCCCGCACCTCCGAGGCGGTCAGCCGCTACCAGACGACGCACAACATCGCCGACCTGACGACGCAGACGACGACGACGGTCACCGCCGCCGCGAACGTCGACGCGAAGATCAACCAGGTGAAGCTCGACAAGGAGCAGGCCGACGCGCAGATCGGTGCGCTCTCGCGCGAACTCGGCGCGATGAGCCCGACCACGGGCGGCGGCAACAGCGTCGCGCAGAACCCGGTCCTCCCGCAGCTCACGGCGAAGCTCGCCGACCTGCAGATCCAGCTCGGCTCCGCGCGGCAGCAGTACACCGACTCGCACCCGACCGTCATCGGTCTGAAGCAGCAGATCGCCGACGTGCAGCGCGAGATCAAACGGACGAAGCCCACGATCGTCGCGTCGACGAGCACGATCGCGAACCCGGTCTACCAGCAGCTCACCCAGCAGCTCGCGGCGGCGCGTGCGGCGAGCGCGAGCGCGTCGGCGCAGCTCAGCGCGCTGGTGGGCCAGCGCGCTGCGATCAACCCGCAGCTCGCCGCGCTTCCCGCGCAGTCCTTGCACCTGGCCGACTTGATGCGCCAGAAGAAGAGCGCCGAAGACGTCTACAACGCGCTGCAGCAGAAGTTCAACGACGCGACGGTCGCGAGCCAGACCGGGATCAGCGACGTGACGATCACGCAGCCGGCCTCGAAAGAGCTGGCCACGAAGCAGCCGCATCTCTCGCTGAACCTGATGATCGGGGCGATCGTCGGGCTGCTGCTCGGCCTCGCGGTGGTGTTCCTGGTCGACTGGCTCGACGGGCGGATCCGCGACGAGCGCGACGTCGAAGGCGAGCTGAACCTGCCCGTCCTGGCGTCGATCCCGGAGCTGCCGTCGGGCGACGGCGCCGCGGCGATCCCGGCTTCGGTCCGCAACGCGACGCTCGAGTCGTACTTCCAGCTCGTTCTCGCGATGCGCTACAGCTCCGACAACCCGCTGCGCAGCATCACCGTGACCAGCCCGCTCAAAGGCGACGGGAAGTCGACGGTCGCGATGAACGTCGCCAGCGCGTTCGGCGAGATCGCGGTCTCGAGCATCGAGCGCGAAGCGCGCGTTCTCATCATCGACGCCGACATGCGCCGGCCGTCGTTACATCGCAAGTTCGAAGTGCCGAACGACATCGGACTCTCCGACTTGCTGATCGGCCGCGCGTCGCTCGCGCAATGCGTGAAGCGCACCGACCGCCCCGGCGTCGACGTGCTCACCAGCGGAACGCACTCGCCGAACCCGATCAAGCTGCTCCAGTCGAACCGCTTCGACGCGCTGCTTCGCGAGGCGCGCGCGCGTTACGAAACGGTGATCGTCGACTCGCCGGCGCTCGTTCCGGTCTTCGACGCCGCGGTGGTCGCGGCGAAGACCGACGGCACGGTGATGATCATCTCGGCCGGACACACCGACGTGCGCTCGACGCGCCGCGCGCTCGCGCGGCTGGAAGCCGTCGGCGTCAACGATCTCATCGGCACGGTCGTCAACCGCTCGACCGCGCGCGTCGAGGACTACAGCGACTACTTCGCCACCGGTACCGTGCCGCTCAAAGAGCTGCCGAACACCGCGTAGGCTGGGGCCGGCCGCCGGACGCCGCGGGCAACGGCGTCCGGCGGTCGCGAGAGGCAAGGAGGTACGATGTCGCTGCTGTTCCGCGAGCGATGTCAACTGGAGAACTCGATCTACCGCTACGCGCCCGTGGTGGATCAGCTGCGGCTGCTGCGGCGCGCACTGCGCCGCCGGCGCGCGCGGCTGGGCGAGCGGGCGGGGCTCGGCGCGGCTTCGCGGTTCGCGGCCGGCGAGTTCGTGCGGGTCAAGGACGCCGCCGCCGTGCGCGCGACGCTGGACGGTGAGAACGCGCTG
>DASZGA010000197.1:0-17249 GCA_035939295.1 Candidatus Elarobacter sp.
TAGGTCCGCGATGGAGTCGCTGTTATACGCAACCAGCGAGCGGACGTTTGAGGACTCCGGTGATGCGCCCGGAGCCGGCTCATCTTGACGGTTTATCCAGCCGCGATGTGGGATGAGGACAAAGGGTTCGGAGACGTCCGGGCTCTTTTTACGTTGTCACCCCTGCGCGGCGCAGGACGCGTTCGGCGGCGGTGACGATCGGGGGGTCGATCATCGTGCCGTCGAGGACGGCGGGGTTGGAGCGCTGGGCGGCTTCGACGATGCGGTGCGCGTAGGCGATCTCTTCATCCGAAGGGGCGAAGGCGGCGCGGACGGGGGCGAGTTGCGCCGGGTGGATGAGGAGCTTTCCGTCGTAGCCTAGGCGGCGGGCGTGCTCGGCGTCGCGGGCGGGGATCGACGCGTCGCCGTATTCGCGCGAGGGACCGTCGATCGCCCAGCGTTGCGCGGCGCGTGCGGCTACCAACATTCGCGCGCGGTGCGGGAGCATCACGTCGTTGCTCGTGTCGCCGCCGAGCTCGGCGGCGAGGTCGTACGGCCCGAATGCGAGCGCGAGGACGTGCGGCGCTTCGGCGAGCGTCTCGCAGTGCGCGACGCCGCGGGCCGTCTCGACGATCACGATCTGCGGGATCGCGCCGATCTCGTCGCTGACGCGCGCGAGATCGCGCACGTCGCCTGGCTTCGGGATCACGACCGCGCCGGCAGGCCGCGCGCCGGCGAGCATTGCGAGGTCGGCGCGGCCGTCGGGGGTTTCCGCCGGATTCACTCGCACCGCGACGTTCGTGAGATCGTCGTGGGCGTCGAGAAACGCGCGCACTTGCTCGCGCGCGTACTCTTTGCGGTCGGGCGCGACGGCGTCTTCGAGGTCGAGGATCGCCCCGCTCGCACCGGACGCGAGTGCCTTGCCGAAACGCTCGGGGCGGTCGGCGGGGACGAACAAGAGCAGCGACGGATCGAGCGGCATCGCTGCGCCGTTCGCGCTCGGGACTACCAGGTCTTCGGAGTGTAGTTCGGCCGCGGCGTGACGGTCTGCGATGCGAGCGCCGTTTTGGCTTCGCGCGCCCACGTGGAGTTCGGGCCGCCGTCGGAGTCGGCTGCCCCGACCTCGCCGACGATGTCGAACATGAACTGCGTCCGCTCGAACGTCTTCGACGAAACGACCGAGCCGGCGAAGACGTCCTGCGCGAGCTGGTGATCGTAGCCGAGATACGTCGACCGGCTCGGCTTCGCCGCGTCGAACGAGTAGTTCTCGAACGCGGCGGCGAGCTTGTCGGGCGCGGTCGTTCCGGCGCCCGCGACCCGCTGCATCAGCGAGGTCGCGCCGACGTAACCGAAGTAGTGCCGCCACGAGATCGGCCCGCTGATCGATCTCTTCAACCGCGCGGTGAGTTTGCGCGCGCCGTCACAGCACGTCGGAGACCACGCGACCGGGAACGTCGTCCCGGCGATCGCGTCGAGCGGGACCGCCTTGTAGTAGAAATCTTCGAGGTTGATCCCGGCGAGCTTCATCTTCTTGCCCAGCCCGAAATCGACGAACTGCTTGCACGCGTTCGCAGCGTCCAGCCCGCTGTTGGCGAGCACCAGCACGTCGGCGTCGGTGTTTCGCGCCTTCGTCAGGTTCGGCGAGAAGTCGCTGGTCCCGAGCTTCACCACGTCGTGACCGACCTCGGTGCCGCCGGCGCGCGCGAGGATCGCCGAGAGCTCGTTGTACGCGTCCTTGCCGAACGCGTAGTCGGCTTGGATGAAGTACCACTTCTTGCCCAGCGCGAGGACGCGCGTCGCGAGCGTCCGCAGCATCATGTGGTTGTTCGGCGAGAAGCGGTAGACGAGCTTACCGGCTTTGCCGGCGGTGATCGAGGAGTCTTGCGGCCCGAGCTCGAGCATGAAGATCCCGAGCTCGTTGCACAGCGCGGTCATCGCGAGCCCGTTCGCCGACGACGTCAACCCGAACAAGACGTCGACGTTCTCTTGCGTGACGAGCCGCCGCGCCTCGGTTCCGGCGACGGCCGGCTTCGAGTTGTCGTCGCCGAAGGCGAACTCGTACTTCACCCGGCCCTTCGCGTTCCAGTCCGCGAGCGCGAGCTCGGCGCCCACCTTGTGGATCGCCGCGATGTCGGAGAAGATCCCGCTATAGGAGTCGATGAAGCCGATCTTCACCGTCGCGGCCGGCCCTGCGGCGAGCGTGAAGCGCGGCACCGCGAGCGCGGCGCCGGTGGCCGCGGTTCCGGCGAGAAGCGAACGGCGTGAGATCATGCGCGAGTGCCTCCGTATCAAGCGGAATCTTCGGTGGACGCTCCATCGGCCAGCGCGGCGCGCAACTCCTGCGGGATCGGCCGCGCCGCGATCCGCCCGCCGTCGTAGCCGATCAGCGCACGGACCTCGAACCCGCGCGCGACCTCGACGCCGTCGCGCTCGACGACGTGCTCGACGCGAAACGAGCTGGTGCCGACCTCGACGATCGTCGAGCGGATCGCGATCGCGTCGTCGTAGTAGAGCGGCTTGACGAACCGTGCGCCGCTTTCGACGATCGGGACGGCCCAGCGCGGCCGCCCGTCGTCACCGAGCAGCGGCCCCGCCGCGGCGCGCAGCAGCCCCGAGACCCCGACGTCGAACCAGACGAAGAACGTCGGGTAGAAGACGATCCCGGCCGCGTCGGTCTCGCCGAAGCGCACGCGCGTGCGCGTCGTATGGGTTCGGCCGCGAAGCTCGCTCAACGCGTCAGGCGAGCCGGACGTACTCGTAGTCGACCGGGCGGTCTTTGATGCCTTTTTCCGGCGGCGCGATCCAGGCCGCCATCTTCCCCGGCTCGATCACGCGCACCATCAGCGAGGTGATGAACGTGCGGTCGTCGTCGCTCGGCAGCCACGATGCGATCCGCTCGTCGTACTCTTCGCGCGAGATCGGCCGGCCCGCCGGATCGGTCGGAACGTTCGCCCAGTTCCCGATCGTGCGCCGGAAGCGGGTGCTGGGAAGCGTGAACCGGAACGCATGGCCGGCCGCCTCGATCAGTTTGTTCCAGCGCGTGAGGCCGCGCATGCAGTCCTCGACGTACGAGTTGCGCACGACCTCGTTCATCGCATTGCGCATCGGCACCGACTCCGCGCGCACGCCGCCGGTTCCGTCGGGAACGTCGAGCTCGAGCGATGCCTCGCGGACGATGTGATCGTCGTATTTCTTCTCGTCGGGACGGCCTTTGATCCCCTGCGCGAAATACGCCGCGGCGTTCGACGACGCTTCCGAACCGAACAGATCGAGCGACGAGGAGAACCAGAAGTTCAGGTAGCGCTGGATCGTCGGAAAGTCGATCACGCCGGCGCGGCGGATCGCCTCGGGCTCGTCGGTTCCGAGCTCGCGGATCACTTCGAGCGTGCGGCGGACGACGCGCGAGATCCCGGTGTCGCCGACGAACATGTGGTGCGCTTCTTCGGTCAGCATGAACCGGCAGGTGCGCGCGAGCGGGTCGAAGCTCGACTCCGCGAACGACTTGAGCTGGAACTTCCCGTCGCGGTCGGTGAAGAACGTGAACATGAAGAACGAGAGCCAGTCGTTGATCGGCTCGTTGAACGTGCCGAGGATCCGCGGGTTGTCGGCGTCACCCGAGTGCCGCGCCAGCAGCTCCTCCGCCTCTTCACGGCCGTCGCGGCCGAAGTACGCGTGCAGCAGGTACACCATCGCCCACAGGTGACGCCCTTCTTCGACGTTGACCTGAAAGAGGTTGCGCAGATCGTACAGCGAGGGCGCGCTGTGGCCGAGCAATCGCTGCTGCTCGACCGAAGCCGGCTCGGTGTCGCCTTGGGTGACGATCAATCGCCGCAGCGTGCTGCGATACTCGCCGGGGACTTGCTGCCACACCGGCTTGCCGAAATCGTCGCCGAAGCCGACGCGGCGGTCCTGTTCCGGTTCGGCGAGGAAGATTCCCCAGCGGTAGTCGGGCATCCGCACGTAGTCGTAGTGCGCCCAGCCTTTCGCGTCGACCGAGATCGCCGTGCGCAGGTAGACGTCGAGCGCGTTGAAATCGCTCGGCCCCATCTCCTTCCACCAGTTGAGAAACTCGGGCTGCCAGTGCTCGAGCGCGCGCTGCAGCGTGCGGTTCTCGGAGAGCTCGACGTTGTTGGGGATGCGTTCGGCGTAGTCGATCGGCATGAGGTTACACGCGCTCCTGGTCGAAGCTGGGTCGGGTTCCGGTTCCGAAGAGTTTGAGCGCACCGCGCTCGCCGGTCGAGTTGGGGCGGTAGAACACCCAGTTCTGCCACGCCGACAGCCGGCCGAAGATCTTCGTGTCGAGCGTCTCGGGGCCGGGGAAACGAAGGTTCGCTTCCATCGCGCTGAGCGCGTCGGGCGAGAGCGAGGTGCGCTCTTCGAGCGCGAGCCGAATCTCGTCGTCCCAGTCGAGCTCGTCCGGCGCGACGGTGACGAGCGCGGCCTCGAGCGCGTCTTCGGCGCGGTAGCGATAGCTTGCGGCGGCTTTCAGCGCGGCGAGCGCGGCGCGGTCGCCGTTGAATCGTGTTTGGATCCGCGCGAGACCGTTGACCTCGGGATACAGCCCGAAGTTCACCTCGCCGAGCACGATCGCCGGCGCGTTCGCGTCGTCGCCGGCAAGCGCCAGCATGTAGGTGCGGTCGGCAGCGAGCGCGAGCTCCATCAGGGTGCCGGCAAAGCACGAGCCTTCGTCGACGATCGCGTAGAGGCTGCGCGAGGTGACGTCGAGCCGCGCCAGCGCGCGGCGCAAGAAGCCGATCGTCTCGCGGACGAGCCAGTGCTCGCGGTTCGCGAGCAGCGTGCCGTCGACGTCGAGCACCGCGCTGGCGTCGCCTTCGGTGCGCAGCAGCAGCAGGCCCAGCTCGGGTTCGTTCGTGCGCAGCATCAGGATCGCGTCGTCGAGCTCGCGCGCGAACGCGAGCGGCCACCAGGCATCGACTGCTGCGACGATCGCGGCGACGTCGGCCGGCTGCGGCTCTCGCGGCGCGCGCACCGTCAGCGTCGCGTTGCGCGCGGCGCGGTCGAACTGCACGTCGACGTGCTGGTAGTGATAGCCGCGTTCGTCGACGGTGCGGCGCAGCGGGCGCAGCGCGATTCCTTTTGCATCGGCGGGACGCGGCGAGGTTGCGGCAAGCGCGCTCGCGCGTTCGCGAACGAGCGCGTCGAACTCGGACGGCGGCGCGATCGAGTCAACGAGCTTCCACGCCTTCGCGCGCTCGGCGCGGACGCCGTCGGCGTTGGTGCAGAAGAGGTCGGCGACGTCGCGGCGCACCTGGCGCTTGTCGACCACGCGCGTGAGCCCCCCGGTTCCCGGAAGGACGCCGAGCAACGGGACTTCGGGCAAGCTGACCGCGGTCGACCGGTCGTCGACCATCAGAATCTCATCGCACGCGAGCGCGATCTCGTAACCACCGCCGGCGCACGCGCCGTTCACCGCCGCGAGGAAGCGCAGCCCGTCGTGACGACTCGAGTCTTCCATCCCGTTGCGCGTCTCGTTGGTGAACTTGCAGAAGTTCACTTTCCATTGATGCGACGACGTGCCCAGCATGTAGATGTTCGCGCCGGCGCAGAACGAACGGTCCTTTGCGCTGGTCACGACGACGCACGCAACCTCCGGATGCTCGAAGCGAATCCGGTCGAGCGCGTCGCGGAACTCGATGTCGACCCCGAGGTCGTACGAGTTCAGCTTGAGCTTGTAGCCGGGCCGGATCCCCGCGTCTTCGTCGACGTCGAGCGCGAGCGTCGCCACCCGGCCGTCGACGCCGAGCCGCCAGTGCCGATAGCGCTCCGGCGAGGTGTCGAACAGGACCGGGCCCGCTTGCGGGGGTGCATCGGCGGTGACCATCGTGCGTGAACTATAATGCATGAATCATCTCAGCGCAAGCATTATGATGCAATTCTCGGAACGGCGGCAGCGAGCTCGTCAAGAGCCTCCGCCGCCGGGCGGCCGCTCGTGTCGACCTCGGCATCGGCTCGGCGGTAGAGCGGCTCGCGGCCGGCGAGGATCCGCTGCAGGTCGGCCATCGACTCGCGGTTTCCGGCCATCGGGCGCATGTCGCCCTGGGCGACGACGCGTTCCATGTGCTCGGCCGGAGCGGCCTTGAGCCAGACGGTCCAGCACGTCGCGAGGAGGCGCTCGAACGTCGACGGCTCGGAGACGATGCTGCCGCCCGTCGCGAGCACGAACCGCGGGTGCTCGGCGATCACGCGGTCGAGGCAGCGGCGCTCCATCCGCCGGAACCCGGCTTGGCCGTAGAAGTCGAAGATCGTCGCGAGCGAGACTCCGGTCTCGCGCTCGATCTCGCGGTCCAGCTCGATGAATGGGACCCCGAGCCGTTCGGCCAGTAGCTTCCCGAGCGTAGTTTTGCCGGCGCCGCGGAGGCCGATCAGCGCGATCCGGCCGGCGCGGCCGGCCGCGTCGGCGTCGCCGAACGTCTTTAGAAGAAGGCCTCGGGCTTCGGCGAGCTGCTCCGGGTCGAGCCGGCGGAGGAGCTCGACGGCCCCGGTCAGCTCGGCCGGCGGCTCGGGGGTGTCGGCGATCAGCGCGATCAGCGGAACGTCGAGGGCGCGCGCGATCCGGCGCAGGATCTGAAGCGAGGCGTTCCCTTGGCCGGCCTCGAGCTGGGCGAGGTAACGTTCCGAGACGCCGGAGTCCTTGGCGAGGATTTTGCGGGTCATCCCGCGGCGGGCGCGCAGCTCGCGGACCCGGTCGCCGAGCGCGGTCAGGAAGGCGGCGTCGTCGTCGCCGGGCGAATGCACTATCACGCTTGCGAAACCACTCGCATGCACTATAATGCTTGAATGGCCCGAAGTCGAGGGCCGTCCTCGCGCCGATCCGGAGACCTCGTCATGATCCTCGCCGCGCCGACCGCCCCAAGAAGCCGACCGTGACGACCACCGCGATGCCGGACGCGGGCTCGATCGCGCAACCGGAGTTCTACAACGCCGCGGCCGACTTGATCGGGCGCAACGTGCCGGCGCGCTCCGGCAAGACCGCGTTCATCGACGACGCCGGCGAGTACACGTACGGCGATCTCGCGCAGGGCGTCGACCGCGTAGCGGGCGCGCTGCTCGAGCTCGGGATCCATCCCGAGCAGCGCGTCGTTCTGGGCTTGCTCGACACGATCGACTTTCCGGCGGCGTTTCTCGGCGCGATCAAAGCCGGAATCGTTCCGGTCCCGGTCAACACGCTGTTCCAGCCGATCGACTTCGCGTTCATCCTTGCCGACAGCCGTGCGAAAGCGGCGATCGTCTCCGTTGAATTGCTGCCGCAGTACGAAGAAGCGGCGCGGCTCGCGAGCTGGACGGGCCGCATCGTCGTCTCCGATCCGCGCGGAACGTATCGCGGCGACACGTATCCGACGCTGCAGCAGCTGACGGCGAATGCGACGCCGCTCGCCGACGCCGCGCCGACGCGGCCCGACGACGTGTGCTTTTGGCTGTACTCGTCAGGCTCGACCGGGAAGCCGAAAGGCACGGTGCACCTGCAGACGAACATGATCCGCACCGCGGAGCTGTTCGCGCAAGGCGTGCTCGGGATGCGCGAGGACGACGTCGTCTTCTCGGCGGCGAAGCTGTTCTTCGCGTATGGGCTCGGCAACGCGCTCTCGTTTCCGATGTCGGTCGGTGCGACGGCGGTGCTGCGCGCGGGGCGCGCGACGCCCGACGTCGTGAGCACGATCCTGCGCGAGCGCGGCGTGACGATCTTCTGCGGCGTTCCGACGCTGTTCGGCTCGCTCCTCGTGTACGACGGTCTTCCCGCGCGCGGCGAGATCGCGTTGCGGCTGTGCACCTCCGCCGGCGAGCCGCTCCCGGAAGAGATCGGAAAGAACTGGACGGCGCGCTTCGGCGTCGAGATCGTGGACGGGATCGGCTCTACGGAGATGCTGCACATCTTCGTCTCGAACCGGCCGGGCGCGGTGAAGTACGGGACGACCGGGTTGCCGGTGCCGGGATATCAGGTGCGGATCGTCGGCGAGGACGGCCGCGAGGTCGAGCCGGGTGAGCTCGGCGAGCTCGAAGTCTGCGGCGAGAGCTCGGCGGCGCACTATTGGAACAATCGCGAGAAGTCGCGCCGCACGTTCTGCGGCGAGTGGACGCGAACCGGCGACAAATACCGCCAGGACGAGGACGGTTACTTCGTCTACTGCGGGCGGGTCGACGACATGCTCAAGGTCGGCGGGATCTGGGTCTCGCCGAGCGAGGTCGAGTCGGCGCTCGTCGCGCACGAGAACGTCCTCGAAGCCGCGGTTATCGGCGCCGCCGACGAGCAGGATCTGATCAAGCCGAAGGCGTTCGTTGTCGTGAAACCGGGCGTCACGCCCTCCCCCGAGCTGGCCGAAGCACTGAAGGCGCACGTGAAGAGCCGGCTCGCGCCGTACAAGTACCCGCGCTGGATCGAGTTCGTCGACGAGTTGCCGAAAACAGCGACGGGAAAGATCCGGCGGCACGTTCTGCGCGCGCGCGAAAGCGCGTGACTCGCGAGCCGCTGGCGCGCGACGTCGTCGTCGACGGAAAGCGTCTGGAGACTGTCCGGTACGACGGCGATCCGGCGCGCCCGCCGATCGTCATGCTGCACGAAGGGCTCGGTTCGGTCTCGCTGTGGCGCGACGTTCCGCAGAAGCTCGCCGAGCGCACGCGTTGCACCGCGGTGGCCTACTCACGTTACGGCTATGGGCGATCCGACGTGCTGCGCGAGAAGCGCGAGCCGGAGTACATGCACCATGAGGGTGAGGTCGTGCTGCCCGCGCTGCTGGCGGAGCTTGGGATCGAGCGGCCGATCCTGTTCGGGCACAGCGACGGGGCCTCGATCGCGCTGATCTACGCGGGCGCGCATCCGGAGGCCGTGCGCGCGCTGGTCCTCGAAGCGCCGCACGTCTTCGTCGAAGAGATCAGCGTGCGGAGCATCGCCGCCGCAAAGACCGCCTACGCGACAACCGATCTTCCGGCGAAGCTGGCGCGACACCACGCCGACGCCGCCGCGACGTTCTACGGCTGGAACGACATCTGGCTCGACCCGCGGTTCCGCGACTGGAACATCGAAGCGTGCGCCTCACGCGTGCGGTGCCCGGTGCTGCTCATCCAAGGCGAGGCCGACGAGTACGGGACCGGCGCGCAGCTCGATGCAATCGCCGCGCGCGCGCAGGACACGGAAACGTTGCTGGTCGCCGGCGCGGGGCACAGCCCGCACCGCGACGCGCCCAGGGACGTAGTCGAGCGGATCGGCGCGTTCGTCGACCGAATCGCCGCCGGATGAAGCGACGTGCCGTGAACGCTGCCGCGTTGGGATGACCAGCACTCTGACGCTCGGCGGCGTCACGGCGGATGATGTGAAGGCGTCGTTCCGCGGCGAGATCTACGGTGCGGCCGGCGGGATGACGGACGATTGGTTTCGCGATCACGTGCGCCGCAACGACGTCGACCTCACGCGGTCACTGCGCTGGTCGCTCGACGGTGCGCTCTGCGGGGCGGCGCTGCTCGCGTTCCGCGGTGAGCGCGCATGGGTGGGCGCGTTCGGCGTCGTTCCGGAGTTTCGCGGCCGCGGTCTGGCGTCGCGGCATCTCGATGAAACCGTAGCGGTTGCGCGCGACGCCGGCGCGACGAGCGTCGAGCTGGAAGTTCTTTCGCACAACTCCGCGGCGATCCGGCTCTACGAACGCGGCGGTTTCTCGCATCTCGGCGAGATCGTCGTCTGGTCGCGCGCACCGGCCGGCCGGAGATCGCCGGCGAAACGCGCCGCGGCAGCGGTTGACGGGAACGATCTCGCGGCGGTCACCGCGCTGGCGCGGACGCCTTCGACGTGCTGGCAGCGCGAACCGCGCGGGGTCGCCGCCGCTGCTCCGTTCGAAACGCTGGTCAGCGGTGCGGCTGAAGCGCCGCGCGCGTACGCGTTCGTGCGGCGAAGGCGTACGAGTGAGGCGACCTTGCTCGATGCCGGAGCGTCCGATCCCGCAAGCGCGAACGCGCTGCTCGACGCGCTCGACGCAACGTACGTCGCCGAGACGCTGATGTTCGTGAACGAGCCGCCGCACGGACCGCTGCACGACGCGCTGCTCGCGCGCGAGAGCTGGCGCGAGTTCGCGCGACAGCACCGGATGCGAATCGACCTGCGCTGAGCGGCGCTCACGCGCGCTCGCCGTGCAGGATCGGCAGCAGCGTCCGGTACGCACGGCGCGCGTGCGTCCCGGGGCGGAGCGGTTCGATCACGTCGTGCGAGGGCGGGAGGCCGGTGATGTGCGCCAGTTCGACCTCGGCGGCGCCGTGCGCGCGCCATGCCTCGGCGAGCGCATGGGCGGCCGCGTTGTTCACGCCGGTCTCGCTCGTGTTGGTGACGATCGTGATCCGCCGCGCCGCCGGCGGCGAGCTGCGCGCAAGCGCGCCGAGCACGTTTGCGATCCCCAGCGCCTCGGCGATCGCGCGGGTCGGAAAGCGCGGGTAGCCGTGATCCGGCATCAGCCGCTCGCGCAGCAACGGGTTCCACCACAGGAAGACGTTCGGCAGCGCGCGCAGCACGGCGGTGAACGCCGGCGTCGCGCGCGGGTGCAGCCTCGCGACGCCGAGGAACGGCGCGATCGCGACGGCATGGTGCACCGCTTCGTGCTGCGCGAGCCACGCTGCTAACAAGCCGCCCAGCGAGAAGCCGGCAACGGTCACCGCGGTTCCCAGGCCGCGCGCGATCGCGAGCGCTTCGTCGGCGGCTTCGATCAGCTCGTGCGCGCGCAGATCGCGCAACTGCGTCGTCAGCCGGTCGCGCGCGCCGTGGCGCGGCAGCCGCGGAACGAGAACGGTGTCGCCGCACGCGTGCAGCCGCCGTGCGAGCTCGCCGCACTGTTTTGGGCTCGCGGTGAGCCCGTGAAAGAGCACGACGGCGCGTTCGGTGGGGTGGCCGTGTCCGAGCAAGATCGTCCCGCCGCGCGCGTGGATCGTCTCGTCGTCGCGCCGCGCAAGCGCTTCATAGCGGCGCAACGCCGCCGCGTAGTCAGGCCGCACGCGCGAACCGGCGAACGAGCCGCTGCAGCGCAGCATAGTCGACCTTCGCGTTGTGCCGAGGATCGACGGGAACCGTCGCGGTGACGACGCGGTCGATCCGCGCGAACGCGACCGCCGCACGGACGGCGCTTTCGTCCAGCGCGCGTCCGGGTTGCGGCTCGACGACCAGCACGCGCGCGCCGTCGGCCGCGGCCAGCGCGCTGCGTGCGATCCCCGGCAGATAGGAGAGCGCGCACTCCACGCGCAGCGGCTCGACGGTGCCGCGCGCGTCGACGATCGCGGCTGCGGCGCGTCCGACGAGCCAGAGCCGCCCGCGTTCGTCGCGGTAGCCGAGGTCGCCGGTGCGGTGCCAGATTCGCGAGCCGGCGCGAATCTTCGTCGTCGCATCATCGCTGCGGTCGACGTAGTGCTCGACGACGTGCAGGCCGCGGACGACGATCTCGCCGACTGCACGCGGCGCGAGCGCGCGGCGCTCGACCTCGTCGTCGTGCGGAAACGGCCCGGTGACCGCGCCGCGCTCCGTGGTGATGACGGCGACCGAGCCGCCGGCGCACTCGGTTCCGGCGAGAAGTCCCGCGCCGCCGCGCATCGCGTCGTGGTCGGCTGCACTGATGTCCGCGGCGTCGAGGAGCGTGATCGGTTCGGCTTCGGTGCTGCCGTACACCGCAACGAGCCGGGCGTTCGGCGCGACGGCGCGCAGCGCGTCCGCGAGCGGCGGCATCACCGGCGCGCCGCCCGAGGCGATGAAGCGCAGCGCAGGAAGGGTCTCGCCGCGCGCGCGCAATGCAGCGGCGAGGTTCGCAAGCAGCGCCGGCGAGGCGACGACTCGCACGACGCCGTGCGCGCGCATCCGCTCGGCGAGCAGCGCACCGTCCGCGCGCCCCGGACGGCGCAAGTCGATCCCGGGAAGCAGGCACGTCGCGCCGGCGGCAAGCTCCGCCAGCAGCACGATCGGCATCGTGCACAGCGAGACCGCACCGTCGAGCGCCAACGCCGTCTTCAACGCGTCGACCTGCGCGCGGGCGACGCCGTGCGAACGCAGCAGCGCCTTCGGCTCACCGGTACTGCCGGACGTGAACGTCAGCATCGCCGGTTGATCATCGTCACGCGACTCGATCTGGTCGTCGACGTGATCGGCTCGCGCCGGCGTGCCTTCGCGTGCGTACCGGCCTTCCTCGGCGCGCCCGGTTGCGCGTCGTTGCACGATGTCGTGTGCGAACGGCGTTGGCGACGTTGACAGCAGAACGGTGCGATGGAGCGCAGGGATCGAGGCGAGCGCGGCCCAGCCGATGCCGCCGGCGAGCACCGCGCGAGGCGGCTGCAGCTCGGCGCAGCGCGCGAGCGCTCGGAGGCCCGCGCCTGAAGGCGGAATCGCGGGGACGATGCCGGCGCGGAGCATCCCGACCAGCGCGGCGTACAGCTCGATTCCGGGCGGGTGAAGGATCAAGACCGTGTCGCCCGAGCGCAGGCCGCGTGCGCGCAGCGCGGTTGCGATGCGCGCGCTCATCGCGTCGAGTTGCGCATATGTCAGCGTGCGGTGCGTCCCCGCATCGACGAGCGCGATGCGATGCGGGTGCTCGGCGATTCGTGCACGCAGGATCTCGGCTACGTTCATTTATAGCTCCTTGGAAAAGACGGCGTAGCGGCGGAACACCACGGCGTTCGGTGCGAGGGTGCGCGCGACGGTGCCGTCGTGCTGGAGCGCCGAGATCGCGCGCGTGGCGCCGAGCGCGTGAGCGGCGGCGCGCGCTCGATCGGTGAGGACGAAGCCGACGCCGGCTAAGCGCCGGTCCGCGCCGCGCACGACCGTTTTCAGCACGACGGTCTCCGGCGCGCGCGGATCGCGCAGCGCGAACAGGACCGCGGCGATCCGCCCGTCGAGCTCTGCGACCGGGCAGAGTCGCGGATCGAGCAGCGGCGCGAGCGGCCGATAGAGCGCGGCGAACTCGGCGAACCCGATCGGCGTGAAAAGCGGCGCATCGTGAAAGCCGCGCAGCGCGAGCGCGTGGATCTGCGCCAGTTCCTCGTCGAAGCGGTCCAGGTTGAGCGAGCGCAGGGTGACGCCGTTCTCGCGCAGTCGCGCTGCCGACGCGGCGGCACGCTCGTCGCGTTCGCCAAGCGCGTCGTCGCGCAGCGACGAGTACGTCTCGAGCGGCGCGAAGCCGGCCCGTTCCCACGGTGTGACGGCCGCGAGCGGCGTGAACGGCTCTAGCACGAACGGCTTCGTTCCGTCGCTCCAAGTGACGAGCCGGTAGCGGTGCCAGGTGTCGCCGTCGACCGGGCCGGCGGCGAGCTCGCAACCGGCTTCGCGCAGGCTCTTCGCCGCGCTCGCCAGCAGTTCAACGAGCGCGTCGTCGTCGGACCATTCGACGTTGCCGATGAAGCCGGCGCGCCGCCCGTGATGCAACGGCGTCCCACTCGACCCCAGCGAGCATCGCGCGCGAACCTCGCCGCGCACGACCGATTCGAGCGTCTGGGCCGCATGCGGCGCGAACGGTGCGGCGGTCGACGTCTCCGGCTTCCAGTGCACGTGGTGAAGGGCGATCATGAGCCGGCTCCGCTGAAGAGGCGAAGCGCGAGCAGTCCCGCGAGCGGGATCGCGGCGTTGTCGAAACCATCGCCGGCGAACGCTTCGGCGAGCGTCGTGGCAAGCGCGAACACCGCGACAGCGGCGACGCTTTCCGCGCCCGGAATGAGTGCGCCGACGAGCACGGCGACGGCGAAGAACGCCGCGGAACCCTCGAGCGACTTGCGCGCGCCGCCGGCGGTGTACGGATGCCGGCCGAAACGGCGGCCGATCAGCGCCGCGGCTGCGTCGCCGAGAGCGAGCGTCAGAACCGCCGCGGCGTACGCTGGTACGCTGTCGTGCGCGAGCACGAACGCCAGCGCGACGCCGCCGACGAACGCGAACTCGCCGAACGAAACGCGCGTGACCCCGTGCAGCGCGCAGCCGAAGCGCGCGCGCAGTGCCGGGGCGACGCGAAGCGCGAGCAACCCGGCGCAGGCGACGACCGCAAGGATCAGCACCGGCACGACGCTCGCGAACACGAACGGGAGTGCCAGGCTGGCGAGTCCGACCGTAACGTGCGAAACCTTCCGCGCAAGTTCAGGCTCCCACGCAAAGCGGCGCGCGAGAACGCCGGTTCCGCCGACAAGCACCGCCAGCGCGACGGCGGCGAGCGACGCGGTGATCACGGTGGTCATCGTGCTTCCTCCACGACGAAGTCGCCGTAGAACGGAACGCGGTCGCGCAAGCGCAGCGGCGCGGCGACGTCTTCGCGCTCGGCGATGAAGGCCGCGAGCGTTTCGGGGCGGCGGCGCGAAACGAGCATGTTCCAGTACGCCAGCCGCGCGCGCGGCGCCGAGACGGCGGCGATCCGCGCGAGCAGCGAGCGGTACGCGTCGTCGTCGACGTACTCGAAGACGTCGGAAAGATTCCAGCCGTCGATCGGATCGCCGTCGTAGTCGCCGACGAACGCTTCGAGCGAGCGGCGCCGCACCTCGAGCCGGTCGAGGTTCGCGCGGATCGCGTCGAACGACTCCGGCCGCAGCGCGAACGGCAGCGCTTCGCCGTGCGCGCCGGTCAGGATCCAGCGCAGGTACGGGTTCGCGCCGGCGTCGTCTTCGCGCAGCGAGTGGGCGATACGCGCCAGCAGTCGTTCCGAGACGGGGCCGTCGGCGTGGGCGAAGAAGCGCGGGTCGCGACCGAGCGCGCTCATCACTGGGCGCGCGAAGAACGCCCGGAACGCGAGCCGCCAGCGCAGCGTGTCCCAGCGATCCTCGTAGAAGCGCGCGCGCTCGCGTTCGTCGCAAGCCAGCAGCTCGCGCACGGTGCCGCCGGAGTGAATCAGCGGAAGGACGACGGTGCGGAAGAGCGTCAGATAGTGCTCGAAACGTCCGGCGCTTCCGATTCCGGCACGGATGGCGTCGGGGCGCGCGTCCCAGAACGTGCGCGCCTCGTCGTCGAGGAGCGGCCGGCAGCGGGCATAGAGCGCGAGCCGGTCGTCGTGCGGGCGCGAGCCGACGAGCGCCAGGAGCTCGCCGTGCGCGAGCGCGCGGTACGCGGCGACGCGCAGCGCCAGCGCGGCGAGCTGCGCCGGCTCGCGGTCGAGCGCGATCACGCGCGCCGGACCGGCGGCGAGCATCGCGAGCGCGTTGTCGCCTGCGGATGCGATCGCGACGTACGTTCCGCCGGGACGAACGCCGAGCGCGGCGAGCAGCACGTCGGCATCTTCCCAGCACTGCGCGTAGCGGAGCGCGTTCACGACGCGCGCTCCACCAGCCGCACGACGCCGGTCGCACCGTCCAGCTCGACCACGTCGCCGTCGCGCAGCCATGACGTGAGCCCGCGAATCGCGACGACCGACGGGATCCCCATCTCGCGCGAGACGATCGCCGCATGCGAGAGCTGGCTGCCGCGCTCGACGAGGATCGCCGACGCCGCCGGAAACAGCACGACCCAGCTCGGATCGGTCCGTTCCGCAACCAAGATCTCGCCGCTGCGCAGCGTCTCGCGCGGATCGCGCACGACGCGGACGCGCCCGCGCACGACTCCGGGACAGCACGGCGTACCGCGCCGAACCGTCTGGTCGTTGGCGGTACCGGCTCGCGCTGCGGCGAGCGGCGCGATCGGGAGGTCGTGTGTCGCGAAGCGGTTCGGCGGTGCGAGGGCGGCAGCGTAGCGCGCGCTTTCGGCGCGGCGGACGTCTGCGAGGCCACGCAGGTCGCGGCTCGCGCTGGTCCCTTCGACGAAGCCCAGCAGCTCGTCGATGGTGAGATGGAAGACGTCGCGCGCATCGTCGAGCGCACCGCGCCGCACGAGCGTTTCGCCCAACGCGAGAACGATCCGGCGAACGCGTCCGAAGACGCGCGTCCGCTCGAAGCGCAGGTTCTCGCGCGCGACGATCCGCGCCCGCGCCCAAGCCGTCAGCCGCGCGAAAACGAACGCGCGCAGCGGCTTGCCGCGCAGCGCGTTTCGCGCCCGGCGTTCGGCGTCGTCACGCAGCTCGTGAGCCCGGCCGGTGCCGGGGCACAATTCGCGCCCGGCTCCGTCGGACGCGGCTGTTTCGACGAACGCTTCGCGCAGACGCGCGATCGCTTCGAGGAGCGGGCGCGGGTCGTCGCGGAGCGTGGGGCTCTCTAGCTTCAGCTCGCTTTCGCAGCGGTCGCCGAAGCGGTCGAGGTAGGACGACAGCGCCGACTCGAAGCCGAGACGGTCGCCGCGCGCGTCGAGCGCGGCGAGGTTCTGCACCGCGCGCGCCGGTTCGGCGCTCAGCATCCCGCCGCTGCCCGCGAGGAGTGCGGGTGCAAGCGTCTCGTCGCCGCACCATGTCGCCGCAGCGCGTTTGAGCAGACCGAACGAGAGCATCACGAAGAAGTCGTTCGCGATCGGAACGTTCCAGCGGCCGACCAAGGCGCGTTCCAGCCGCCGGTACTCGCGCACGAGCTCCACCGGCGAGGCGCGATGCAGGTCCGGCCCGCTCGCGAGCGTCGCGTCGACGTGCGCGTGGAAGCGGACGACCTCGCGCGGTAGCCGCGTGGCCGCAACGGTGAGGGCGAGCGCGGTACGAGCCAGCATCATGGCGTCGCGCGCGGGACCGCGGCGTGATTCGCGGGCGATCGCGTCGGCGAGCTCGGGCGGCATCGCTTCGCGGACGCCCATCATCTCTTCCATCAGCTTGCGATTGAGGCGATAGCCCGGGAGGAGCGAAAGAATACGGTACCAGTGGACGAGGTCGTACATCATGCGGCCTTCGATGCGGCCGACCAGTCCATCAAATGCGCCCGCGTTCGACTCGATCGTCGAGCGCGGTACGGCGACCAGGCGGAAGAACGAGCGGTACGCTGCGGCGTACGCGTGACGCGCGAACGAGTACGTCAGCGCCCCGACGACGCCGCCGTAGCTTTCGGCGATGTTGCTGTCGTCCCAGATCGCGACCGGCGCGTTCGTCCGATGCGCGACTGCGGTGACCGGCCGTGCTTGCAGCGCCCACAGCGTTCCGCCCGCAAAGGTGAACTCGACGTCCTGCGGCGCACCCGCGGCGTTCCCGATCCGCCGCGCCAGCGACGCGACGGCGCGAACTGCGGCATCGTCAAGCGACGGGTGCGTCCGCAGCTCGGCGTCGACCGCCGCGGCGACCGCCCCGCCGTCCGGCGCGCGCACGTGCATCCGGTCCTTCTCGGCGATCGAGCGCTCGGCGATCGTTCCGTCGCGCGCCACGCGCCAAGAATCAACGAGCACGTCGCCGTCGACGACTCCCGCCGCGAGACCGTAGGCTGCCGTG
>DASZGA010000198.1:0-53215 GCA_035939295.1 Candidatus Elarobacter sp.
CTCGTCGCGCATCCGCGTGACGTGCGCGCGCTCGTGCTGCGCGGCGACGCGAAGGCCGACCTCGGCGAGAACGAGGCCGCGCTGCGCGACTACAACACCGCGATCGGGATCGAGCCGGAATACCAGTACGCCTACGTGACGCGCTGCGAGACGCGCTTGCAGCTCGACGACGTTCGCGGCGCGCTCTCCGACTGCGACAAAGCGATTCGGCTGGATCCGACCGACGCGCTTGCCTACGAAGACCGCGGTGACGTGCACTTCGACGCGTCGTCGTACGAGCTCGCGCTGGCCGACTACGACAAGGCGATCGAGCTCGGGCGGAAAGGCGCGTACGTCTTCGCCGCGCGCTGCGACTCCGAACGCCTCGTCGGCAAGCGCGAGCCGGCGCGCGCCGACTGCGAGCGGGCGCTGACGATCGATCCGAAGAGCCGGCGCGGTCTGTGGGCGCGCAGCCGGCTCGCGCTCGTGGAGGCGCGCTACACCGACGGGATCGGCGACCTCAACGCGTACATCGCGCAGAACCCGAAATCGTCGGACACCGCTTACTATTACCGCGGCTTGGCGTACAACCGAATTCGTAGTTATCAGAACGCGCTCGACGATCTGCGCACCTACGTCGGGCGCCGGAGCACCGATCCCGACGGCTACAAGGAGCGCGCCCTCGCGAGCTACGGCCTCGGCGACAAGACCGCCGCGCTGGCGGACCTCGACGTCGCGCTGCGCGGGTACCGCCGGGACGCCAACACCGCCGAGGCCGAGCACGTCTCGGCGATGATCAAAGCGATCGGCGCGGGACAGCCGCCTCAGCCGTGAGCACGAGCGTCGACACGCTTGCGACGCTCCTCGACGCGTTCGGACACCGTGACCTCGCCGGCGCAGTCGGCTGCTTCGCGGAGGACGGCGCCTATCGCGAGCCGCGAAAGCCGGCGCTGGTCGGCCGCGACGCGATCGCCGCGCACTTCGCACGGTTTGCCGCCGCCGGAAGGGATTGGCGCTTCGAGGTGGACGCGGTTATCTCCGACGGCCGAAGCGCGTGCGTCGTCTATCGCTTCGCGGCCGAAGGCGGTGGCGACCGGGGGCGCGAACGCGCGGGGTGCGCGACCGTGCGCTTCGATGAGCACGGCCGAATCGCGGAATGGCGGGAGTACGAGGGATGAACGTAAACGGCACGGCGTCTCAGCAGCAGCATCACGAGGACCTCTCCATCCACGTGCACGTCGTCGACGACACGCAGGTCTTCGAGCTCGTGGGCTCGCTCGACATCGCGACGTCGCCGACGGTGCGGGCCGCGCTGACCAGCGCGTCCGAACGCGGTAACCACCGGCTCATCGTCGACCTCACCAAAGTCGACTTCCTCGATTCGACCGGTCTGGGTGCGCTCATCGGCGGGCAGCGCCGCGCGAAGGAGTTCGACGGCGAGGTGCGCCTCGTCGCGAAGGAAGGCCAGATCCTGCGGCTGCTTCGCATCACCGGCCTGCTCAAAGTCTTCTCGGTCTATCCGACGCTCGACGAAGCCGTGGTCGACGGTCAGCGCGTCGGCGATCTCTAGCGCGCCGCCAGCGATTCGTCCAGCAGCTCCACCACGTGCTTGACGGCGACGTGCTGCGCGCCGGCGCGGTCGAGGCCGTTGCGGATCTGCAGCGCGCAGCCGGGGTTCGCGGTCGCGACGATATCCGGCGCGACCTCTAGGACGCGGTCGGTCTTGCGGCGCTGCAGCTTCTGCGCCATCTCGGGCTGCGTGACGTTGTAGATTCCGGCCGAGCCGCAGCACAGCGAGGACTCGTCCATCTCGCGCAGCTCGATGCCGGGGATCCGCGCGAGCAGACGGCGCGGCGGCGCGGTGATGCGCTGCGCGTGCGCGAGATGGCAGGCGTCCTGGTACGTCACGATTCCGCGCAGGGCGCCGAACGTTCGCTCAGGGAACCCGATCTCGTCGAGATATTCGAGCACGTCGCGCACGTTCGCCGAGAACGCGATCGCGCGGTTCTCCCATGCGGGATCGCCGTGAAAGAGGTGGCCGTACTCTTTCAGCGCCGAGCCGCAGCCGGCGGCGTTGATCACGTAGACGCCGGCGCCGCTTTGCTCGAACGCTTCGATGTTGCGCTTGGCGAGCTCGCGGCCGCGCGGCATCTCGCCGGCGTGGATCGTGATCGCCCCGCAGCAGCCCTGACCGCGCGGCACGACGACCTCGACTCCCGCCGCGTTCAGCACCCGCACCGTCGCTTCGTTCCAGTTCGCGAACGCAACGTGCATGATGCAGCCGGCGTGCAGAAACGCGGTCGCGCGCGCGTATCCCGGCGGCGTGAAGCGCTGATCGCGCGGGACGAAGAAGCGGTCCGAGATCCGCGGCGCCATCGCCTCGACGTCCTGCAATCCGAGCGCGCGCAGCAACCCCGTGCGCCGGATCAGCGCCTGCAGACCGCTGCGCTGGTACAGCTTCAGCAGCCGCGCCGCCGCGCGCATCAACCCCATGCTCTGGAAGAGCCGGCCGACCAGGACAGCTCGCCCGAGCCGCGCCCACCATGAGCTCGCCGGCCCTTGCGCGCGCACGATCTGCGTGCGGGCCGGTTCCAGAATCTTGCCGTACTCGACGCCCGACGGGCAGACCGCCTCGCACGCGCGGCAGTCCAGACACTCCGACATCTGGTGGACGAAGCCGGGGCTGAGCAGATCGAGCCGTTCTTCGGCGACCGCCTTGATCAGCGCGATGCGGCCGCGCGGCCCCGACGTCTCGACCAGCGTTTCGACATAGGTCGGACAGGTCGGGAGACACAGCCCGCACCGGACGCAGCGGTCGAAGACGTCGGACGGCGGAACGTCGGGGCCGGTGAAACCGTGGTGGTGTGCGGCCTCAGGAGCTTGCGGCTCGATCACGATGAGCCGGGGTTCGCGAGCGCGAAGCGCAGGCCATGCCCGCTCCCGATCCGACTCGCGCACGCAGCTCCGTCGTCGTCGACGGCCGCGACCGCGCCGCCGCGCGCTCGTTCTACCATGCCGTCGGTTTCAACGACGAGGACCTTTCGAAGCCGCTGGTTCTGATCGCGAACACGTGGACCGACGCGATGCCGTGCAACTTCGGATTGCGCGCGCTCGCCGATCACGTCAAAGCCGGCGTGCGCGCCGCGGGCGGAACGCCGATGGAGTTCAACACGATCGCGATCTCCGACGGGATCACGATGGGGACCGAAGGGATGAAGGCCTCGCTGGTCTCGCGCGAGGTGATCGCCGACTCGATCGAGCTGGTCGCGCGCGGCTACGGCTTCGACGCGATCGTCGCGCTGGTCGCGTGCGACAAGACGATCCCCGCCGCCGGGATGGCGCTGCTGCGGCTCGACATCCCGGGACTCGCGCTCTACGGCGGATCGATCGCGCCGGGGCGGTACAAGGACCGCGACCTCACCATCGGCGACGTCTTCGAAGCGATCGGCGAGCACGCGGCGGGAAAGATCGACGACGCCGAGCTGCGCGCGATCGAGTACGCCGCGTGCCCCGGCGCCGGCGCGTGCGGCGGGCAGTTCACCGCGAACACGATGGCGACCGCGATGGAGTTCCTCGGTCTGTCGATGGTGGGCAGCGCGAGCCCCGGCGCGACCGATCCGCGCAAGGAGAAAGAAGGCTATCGCGCCGGCGTGACGGTGATGGAGATGCTGCGCAGCGGGCTCACGCCGCGCAAGATCGCGACGCGCGCGGCGTTCGAGAACGCGATCGCCGCGGCGACGGGAACGGGCGGTTCGACGAACAGCGTGCTGCACTTGATGGCGATGGCGCGCGAAGCGGGCGTTCCGCTGACCCTCGAAGACTTCGAGCGGATCTCGGAGCGGACGCCGATCGTCGCCGACTTGCGGCCCGGCGGGAAGTACGTCGCGCTCGACGTCGACCACGCCGGCGGGATTCAGCTGATCGCGAAACGGATGGTCGACGGCGGGCTCGTCGACGGGACGACGCTTACGCCGAGCGGGCGGACCTTGCGCGACGAAACGGCGAACGTGACCGAGACGCCGGGACAGCAGGTCGTCGCGACGGCGGAGAAACCGTTCAAGAAGAAGGGCGGGCTTCGGATTCTGCGCGGCAACCTCGCGCCGGACGGCGCCGTCGTGAAGGTCGCCGGACACGAGCCGGCGCTGCTGACCGGGCGCGCGCGCGTTTTCGAGCGCGAGGAAGATGCGATGCACGCGATCGACGCGCGCGAGATCGTCCCGGGCGACGTCGTCGTGATCCGCTACGAAGGACCGAAAGGCGGACCCGGGATGCGCGAGATGCTCGGCGTCACCGCTGCGCTCGTCGGACAAGGGTTGGGCGACTCGGTCTCGCTCGTCACCGACGGGCGGTTCAGCGGCGCGACGCGCGGCTTGATGGTCGGTCACGTCGCGCCGGAAGCGTTCGCCGGCGGGCCGATCGCCGCGGTGCGCGACGGCGACACGATCACGATCGACGTGGAGAAGAGCCGGCTCGAGGTCGCGCTCTCGGACGCCGAGATCGCCGAACGGCTGCGCGCGTGGCGCGCTCCGCAGCCGCGCTATGCGAGCGGGGTGTTCGCAAAATACGCGGCGCTCGTCTCGTCGGCAGCCGAAGGCGCGGTTACACGGGTCGCGCCGTGATCGCGCTGCGCTGCAGCGCCTGTGACGCGCCGCCCGACGCTGACGCGCTGGCGTGCGCGAGCTGCGGCGACCTGCTCGCGTTCTCGCTCGCAACCGATCGCATCGATCCGCGCGAGGTGGAGGCGAACGCGCGCCGGCGCCGAGCATCGCTCGACCCGCGTGACCGCAGCGGCGTGTGGCGCTTTCGTGAGTTGCTTCCGCCGGTCGACGAGAGCGCGATCACGACGCTCCGCGAAGGCGACGTTCCGCTGATCGACGCGCCGCGCGGTGCCGCCTACGCGGGCGTCGACAAGCTCGCGTACCTGCATCTCGGGATGAACCCGACCTCGTCGTTCAAAGACGCCGGAATGACGGTCGCGATCTCGCACGCGCGCGAGCGCGGTGCGCGCGTCGCCGTGTGCGCGAGCACCGGAAACACCGCTGCGTCGATGGCGGCGTACGCTGCGCGCGCAGGGATGACGGCGGTCGTGATCGCGCCGGTCGACGGGATCAGCGCCGCGAAGGTCGCGCAGACGCTCGACTACGGCGCGCACGTCCTCGCGGTCGAAGGCGATTTCGACGACGCGCTGCGCGCGGTGCGCGCGCTCGATCCGGCGACGGTCGCGGTCGTCAACAGCGTGAACCCGTATCGCATCGAAGGCCAGAAGACCGCCGCGTTCGTGCTGCTCGAGCAGCGCAGCTGGAGCGTCCCGGATTGGGTCGTTCTGCCTGGCGGAAATCTCGGCAACGCGAGCGCGCTCGGCAAAGGGTTTCGCGAAGCGCGCGGGATCGGTCTTACGCCGCGGATCCCGCGGCTCGGCGTCGTGCAGGCGTCGGGCGCGGCGCCGTTCGCGCGCGCGTGGCGCGAAGGCGCGGAGCTGGTCCCTGTTCGCGCGCAGACCGATGCGACCGCGATCCGGATCGGCGCGCCGGCGTCGTGGAAGAAGGCGCGCGTCGAGGTCAGCATTTCAGGCGGGACGGTGCTCGACGTCGACGACGGCGAGATCGCCGAAGCGCGCGCCGTCATCGGCCGCGACGGCGTCGGCTGCGAACCGGCTTCGGCTGCGTCGCTTGCCGGGCTGAAACGGCTCGTCGCCGGCGGCAACGTCGCGCGTGACGCCGACGTCGTGTGCGTGCTCACCGGTCACGTGCTAAAAGACACCGCGTACGCCGCGCGCTATCACGCGTCGACCGCGCCGCAGGCGAACGCGATCGTGCGCGGCGCCGGCATCGCCGAGTACGTGAACCTGCTCTTGCTGACGCGCGCGTGATCGGCTTCACCGTTTCGGCGCCTGCGTCGAGCGCAAATCTCGGTGCGGGGTTCGACGCCGTCGCGCTCGCGCTCGAGCTGCGGATGACGGCGCGGGTGCGCGAGCGCGCCCCCGGTGCGTCCTCGGAGTGGCGATACGGCGGCGCGCACCCGCCGACGCACGACGGGTTGCGCGGCGCGATCGAGCGCGGGATCGTGCGGATCGCACCGGCGGCGCCGCCGATCGAGGTCGAGCTGGAGAACGCGATCCCCCTTGGCGCCGGGATCGGCAGCAGCGCGGCCGCGATCGCGATCGGCGTCGCGATCGGGGCGCGGCTCGTCGACCGGCCGCCCGACGACGACCTGCTCGCGCTGGCCGTCGCCGAGCTCGAAGGCCATCCCGACAACGCGCTCGCCGCCTGGTACGGCGGCGCGGTCGTCGCCGCCCACGGCGAGGACGGGCTCAGCTCCGCGCGCTTTCCGCCGCCGCCCGTCGCCGCGGCGATCGTCGTCCCGGAGATTACGCTGTCGACCGAGGAGGCCCGCGCGCTGATCCCCGACGCGTACGCCCGCGCCGACGCAGTCTACAACGTCCAGCGCGCCGCGCTCCTCGGCGCTGCGCTGGGGAGCGGCCGGATCGACCTGCTGCGCGCCGCCGTCCGCGACCGGCTTCACCAGCCGTACCGGGCCGGCTCGGTCCCCGGCCTCGAGGAGATGCTGGCCCTCGACGATCCCGCGGTCGTCGCGGTCGCGCTCTCCGGCGCGGGCCCGTCGGTGCTCGCCTTGGTGCGCTCCGAGCCGGAGCGAATCGGGCGGGCGATCGCGGCGATCTTCGCCCGGCACGGCGTGCGCAGCGCGGTGCTCACCCCCGCGCTCGCCGCGACCGGGATCACCGTAACGACATCTGAACGCGCGTAGCGAGCAAGCTGGAGGGACCGCCTTCGGCCGCGAGAACGTGGGATGCAGATGATCAGCGTCAGCGTCGGTTCGCCCGCGGGGATGTGTACCGTCGCGAATCCCGCGTTCTACCGCTACGTGCTTCGGCTGGCCGAAGCGCCGCTGCACGCGACGACCGCCCTCGACCGCGCCCAGCTCGACGTCCTGGCAAACGTTCCGCACGCCTACGCCGACGAAGAAGAGTGCTCGGGCGACGGCTGGCGGATCGTCCCCGCGATGTCGTACGAAGACTGGCCCGTCCTCGAAGCGACCCCGCAGCGCTTGCGCGCCGCGTTCCAAACCGCCAGGCGACTTCTCTGGAAAAACGCCGGCCCGGTCGGCATCAGCGCCGGCGACATGATCGCCATCGACACCGAGATCGAATCGGTCCTCGGCGTCCTCCGCCAAGCCGAAGCCGGCGGCTACAGCGTCAACGTAAGCTACGTCAGCTAAACCGTAACACGGCGGCCACGGCCTCGTGCCGCGCGCCGTTCATCATCGTCCTCGTGCCGACGCGCGAGGACGTTCTTGCAATCCGCTCGATCGAAGAAGCGTTCGACCTCTCCACGCACAAGGTGCGAAAGCGCGAAGTCGCCCTCATTCGTGTCGCGGCCGCGGAAAGGCTGATTCGGCTCACCAGTCATGCGGATGACGCGATGGACGACGAAGCGATCGCCGAAGAAATCGTCTTGCAGACGATTCTCCACGGGAGGGCGCGGTCGAAGGACATCGACGCCCGTTCCGGGCGGCAAATCGGCATCAACTTCGAGGGCGACGGCCGGAGCGAACGACGGATCCGCGTCAAGGTGTCATGGGCGGTTAGGTATTTCGTGGCGACCGTTCATACGGTATAAGGGGTTGAGATGCAAAATGGAATGACGCTGGAAAATGCGGTCGTAACGTTCGAGAAGAGTATCGGACCGGGCGTCTTCGTGCACATCACGAGCATCCCGGCGGAGATTGTTCACGCGGACGGAAAGGACGACCTGACCCTGTTCGACGTGCCGACCAGCGGCCGGCTCCAGCATTTGCTGCGTGTCGCTCGAGGACGGATGGCGAACGGCGAAACCGACATCACGATCGACTTCGCCGACGATGCATAGCTGCCGGCGCCTACTGGCGCGGGTTGAACAGACTTCCTAGCACGCCGCCGACGTTGCTGGTTCCGCCTTGTTGCGTTGCGCCTTCGTATTGCGGTTCGTGATAGGTCATCGATTGCAGTCCTAGACGGCCTGGGCCGGTGAAGCGGTTCAACACCAGCGATGCTCCGCCGACGAGCGCACCGAGGGCGCCCATGATACCGCCTCCGCCGCCGGATTGCAGGACGGTGACGGTGTCCATGCGGACCGACGAGTCTTTCCAGAGCCACGCGCCGGGCTCGACGTCGATCTGCTCGCCGGGGGCGAGCGGTTTCTCGAAGACGTTACCGTAGCCGTGCAGCAGTAACAGACCTTCGTCGTTCGTCGCGGTGAAGCGGTCGATGAACAGACCGCTGCGCGAGAAGAAGACGTTCGCCAAGCCTTGCTGCCAGTAGAAGTCGTACGCGACCGTGTTCGTCGCCATCAAGAACTGGTGCTCGCGCACGTCGACGATCTGACCCGGGCGCAGTTTCAGCGCGACGATCTGGCCCGGTGCTTCGCGCGACATCGCGATGTTGCCCGGACCTTGCGCGGTCGAGATGAAAATCTGCAGCCCGGCGAAAATGCGCCGCGCGGCGTTCTTCAAACCCATGAAGCCGAGCCGCACTTGCGGCTGCTTCCAGAGCAAGATGTGGTGCTCGAAGTAGATGCTCGTGCGCGGACCGAGCTCGACGTCGACGACCGGAACGAGCTCGCCTTCGACGCGCACCGTCGTGTCACCGACGACGATCGGTTCTTTGGGGTTGTCGCGCTCGCCGACCGGTTCGGTGTACGATCCGACGCCGATCGGCTGCGGGGCCGGCGCGCCGCAGCTCGGACAGAACTTCGCACCGTCGGGGATCGCGGACTGACAGCTCGGGCAGGTCATGCGCGCGAGCGTTCGCCGCGGCGGAGGCCGCGCCTACGCGGCGAGGTCCCTAGGCGTTCGGGCCGGGCGGCCCAGCGCCGCGCGCGACGGCGATCAGCCCGACTCCGCCGCCGACGGACGCGAATGCCAGCACGAGCAGCAGCGTCACGTCGCGTCGCACCGCTTCGGGATCGGTAAGAGCGCTCTTGGGGCCGGGCTCGGTCAGCCGGGGCCCGGCTGCGGCGTCGGCGGCGACGGCGGTCGCCGTCCCGGCGAGGGTGAGGATCGCCAGGAGCGGCGCGAAGAGGGCGCGGAACATGTGGACCCGTGTACCCGTTTTCGCCGGGTATGTGAATCGACATGGAACGCCAGCGCGAGCCGATCGAAGACCAAGCCCTGGGCACCGACGACGAGGAGTTCTCCTCGGTCGAAGACGTCGGCGCGCAACCGAGCGAAAACCCCGCGGTCGACGACGTGTAGCCCTTGGAGTTTCGGCTCGTCCAGCCGGAGAGCGGCCGATGACTGCACTGCTTAGCGACCAGCGGATCGCCGAACGGCGCGCGCTGTTCGGCCCGTTGCGCGACGCGCTCGCCGCGGCGGAACTGCGCGGGCCGATCGCGCTGCTCGGCACGGCGCGCTCGTTGAGCGCGATCGGCGAGGATGCGTTCGGGGACGCGCAAGTACGTCGTTTCGACGGCGTACGACCGCACAACCCGCGCACCGTTGTCGAAGAAGCCGGTGCGTTCGTCGATGCGAACGGCTGCGCGACCGTGGTGGCGATTGGGAGCTCGAGCGCAATCGACCTCGGCAAAGCGGTTTCGGACGGGCGCAACGTCGTGCTGGTGCTCGTTCCGACCGCGCTCGGCGGCGCGGAGATGTCGCGCGGCTACGGGGTCGTCGAAGGCGACCGAAAAACCGGCGGCCGGTTGCGCTCGCCGGCGCCGGTCGTGATCTACGACGCGGCGCTGCTCGCGTCGCTGCCGCCGCGCGAGCTGGGCTCGATCGGGATCAACGCGTGGGCGCACACGATCGAAGCAAGCTACGCGCGAACGCAGCACGCGCTCGGGACGTCCGCCGCGATCGACGCCGGGCGACGGCTGCCGGCGCTGCTCAAGCGCGCCGCCGTGCAGCGCGACGAAGACGTGCACCGCGAGCTGTTCGAAGCGGCGCACCTCGCCGGGTTCGCGCTCGAGACGCGCTCGATGGGGTTGCACCACGCGGTGTGTCACGTGATCGGCGGGATGACGCTGATCCCGCACGGGATCGTCAACGCCGTCGTCCTCCCGCACGCGATCCGCGCCAACGCGCGCATCGCACCGGATGCCGTCGCCGCGGTCGCGGCCGCATTCGGGATCGATGACCTCGCGGCGGAAGCTGAGTCGATCGCGGCCGCATATGCGCTCCCGCGCACGTTCGCCGAGCTCGGCGCGCCCGACGATCTGGTCGAACGCGCGCTCCCGCGCGTCGCCGAGCACGCGCTGCTGAAGAACAACCCCGTGTTGCCGGATGAAGCAACGATCGCGGAGCTGCTCCGCCGCGCGCACCGCGGATAAGCCGCTAGACGTAACGCGCCGACGCCATCGTCACGACGGCGACGGTGAGAAGCACAGCGGCGCTCAGGGTTCCGGTCGCGAGGCGGCGCGTCAGCGTTTCCATCCGCGTCCGCTGTTCCGCCGTCGGCGCGCCGGAGATCTCCGCGCCCGCCGCTTGCAGCTGCAGCCCGTCCGACCGCAGCAGCGTGCCGCCGATGACCGCTGCTCCGATCGCGGCGAGGGCGCCGAGCGTGAACGTCAGCCCGGTCGGCGAGAGGACCCATTCCGGGCGGAAGCCTTGCGAGTCGCGCCCGTACAACGCGAGCCCGCTCAGGATGTTCAGCCCGCTCGCGATCCCGACCGCCGGCCCGAAGCGCGGAGCGAGGCGTTCCATGACCCGGCCGCCTTCCGGCGAGCGCGCCGCCGGCCCCAGATAGGCGAAGACGAAGTAAACGGTTCCGGCCCAGAAGACCCCGGCGAGGACGTGGATCGAGCGGATGACGGCGGTGACGGCGTCCATGGCGGCTCCTAGATATTGGACTTACAGTATGATAAAATCACGGTACGCCCAATCGCTCGCGCCCGTCAAGGTCCAAAGATGAGCCCGCGCCCGTACCAGAGCGCCGCCCGCCGAACGGCGACCGACCAGACCCGCGCGCGGATCGTGGCGGCGGCGCGCGGCCTGCTGGCGTCCGAGGACGGCGCGCGCGGATTCAGCCTCGACGCCGTGGCGAAGGCGGCCGGCGTCGTGCGGATGACCGTGTACTACCAGTTCGGGTCGAAGGCCGGACTGCTGGAAGCGCTGTTCGACGACTTCGCCGAGCGGGGCCACATCGAGCGGATCCACGAGGCGTTCACGACGGACGACCCGGGGGCCGCGCTCGACAGCTTCGTCGCGACGTTCGGCGCGTTTTTCGATAGCGACCGTCTGGTGGCGCGGCGCCTCAGCGGTTTGGCCGCGCTGGACGACGAGGTCGGGCGCACCTTGTTCGAGCGCGCGGAACGCCGGCGCGAGGGCGCGCGCGCGCTGCTCCCGCGGATCGCCGCCGCCGGCGCCCGGCTCCGCCTCGGCATCGACGAAGCCGTCGACGTCCTGTTCGTGCTGACGAGCCTGCAGACGTTCGACATGCTGGCGGGCGAGTCGCGCTCGATCGTCGAGATCGTTCCGCTCGTGCAGCGCATGGTGCGGAGCGCGCTGCTGTGCGACTAGCTGAGGACGTCGACCCGTTCGTCGGCGAAGACGCGGAAGCGCGTCTCGAAGCCGCGCACGCCGGTCTCGGTGCGGATCCGGCTGTGCACGACGACGTCGCGAACCTGACGGCCGTCCTCGAGCTTGCGCGGGACGTCGGCGTCGAGCCGGATCAGCGGCGCCATCCCGGGGCCGGGTCGGGCGAGCCGTTTCATGGCCACGAGATGGTCGGCGATCGAGCGCTGCACCACGGCCGAGAACGAGTTGACGCCGGTCGCCGGCGCAGGCACGGCGGGCTCGGGGGCGTCGTCGACGTAGCGGACGACGGCGGCACGGTCCTCGTCGGAGATCGCAGTGAACGAGCAGTAATACCGGTGCGCGAGCTGCTTCGCGCCGCGAGCCGGCTCGTACTTGACGATCTTCACGCGGCTCGGAATCGTGCGCCGCCGGATCGTGAACGTCACCGGGACCTCGGCGCCGCGGACCGCGACCTCCGAAACGAACGCGAGCCCTTCGCGCGACAGCCGCGTCCCGACCACGGCGATGCGCTTGCCCTCGCTGAGCGCGACGGCGTCGAACGTCCCGCTGCGCCCGGACGATCCCTCGAACCACATCCGTTCCGGCCCTTTGAAGAGCCCCCCGATGAGATCCATCGTGACATTAGTATCGGCAGCGGCCGCCCCGAGATGGAGGGCGCCGCTTACTTGCCGGTCGGGGCGATCTCGTCGAAGCGGAGCCCGCTAGAGCCCTCCCCGCGGCCGGTTTGCCGGCGGACCCGCAGCCACGTGTAGACGCGCCCGCCGGTCCAGCGCGTCCGCTGGTAGGTTTGCCGCAGGAACGCCCCCGCGCGCGGGACCTCTTCCTCGTGGACGAAGTACAGCGCCGTCACCGGGCGGTCGAGCCCTTCGCGGAGGAGCACCGTGCGCGGCTTCACCCGCACCGGCTGGGCCGGATCGCCGGGCAGGATGCGCGGCAGCGCGGCGCGCTGCAACTGGATCTCGCGGTTGCTGCCGTCGACGTGGACCGGGATGAACGGGATCCAGTTCTCCGGGACCTCGCTCATCACGCGATAACGGATCGGCGCCGCGGGCGGAATCGCGGGCGGCGGCACGAGGCCGAGCAGCTTCTCGAAATACGCCCGCGTCTCGGATGCCGCCTCGGCGCCGCGTTTCGTTTCGCCGTTCGCCAGCGGAACCGCGAGCTCGACTCCCCACACCATGTTCGCGACCTCGTCGCGCAGCAGCGCGATCTCTTCGGCCGGCGGGCTTTCTTGAATCTTCGGAACGGTCGGCAGCACCAGCAGGCTCGTGTCGGCCGGCGCGCCCGGTTGCCCCTCGACGTTGATCGTGAACATGCTCCAGCGCTGCCAGTTCGCGTCGGCGCCGCGGTCGGCAGCTTCGATCCAGAAGCGCTCGCCGAACACGTTCGTCACCGCGAAGCCGCGGATCGACGCGATCGCACCGTTCGGCAGCGTGTACGGGATGACGAACCAATCGTTCGCGTAGACGAGCGCGAACTCCATGAACAGGAGCTTGGCGAGATCGGTCGTGCTCGCGTCGATGTCGCCGAAGTTCGTCTTGCGATCTTCGAACGACCACCAGCGCGTGTTCGGCATCCCGGCAAACGAGACGGGAGTCGGGATCATCGTGCGCGGCGCGTCGGGCGGCAAACCGGTGACCTCGGAGCCGGCGATCGGATCGAGCGCGTTCGCGGCGGCGTTCACATCGAGGCTGTACCAATCGAGCCGGCCTTGATAGTACTCGTCCGCGACGTAGACTTTCTCGCCGCCCGGAACCGGCGCCGACGCTGCGAACTGGTATTCCAGCCGCTCCGGTATCCACGCGTCGTCCGTGCCGGGCGGCTGCAGGAAGAGCCGCTCGAACCACGCGATGAAGCGGGGCGCGAGCCCGTCGAGCAGTGCGCCGTCGCCGGCGTTCACGAGCGCGATCCCTTCGGAGGCAGGATGCGGCGGCGCGGCGGTCAGCTTCGCGTACAGCGACGCGCCGTCCATCGCGCGCCCCGCGAACGCCGCGAACGTTTGAAAGACCTCGGGATGCGCGCAGACGTCGGCGTCCTCTTTTTTCGACGGATCGGGTTTCGCGACCGGATACGCGTCGATGTACGCTTGCCGGTAATCGGTGGGGATCGTCTTCAGCAGCGCGAGCCATCGGCGGCCCAGCAGGAGCCGCACTTCGAGCGAGATCGGACGCCGGTTCTGCGCGAGCGGGAGCGGGCGGCGCTCGACGGTCGCTTCGAGCGGGACGCCGTAGCCGAACGGCTGGGTCGCGTTCGCGGCGGGCCGATATTTCGTCAACCGCGTCGTGTCGAGCTGCAGCTTCGCGAAGACCGGCGAGCCGGCATCGCTGCCGCGGAACTCGCCCATCTGCCACTGCTTGGTGAGCATCCAGAGCGCGTCGCGCACTTCGGCGCGCAGCGCGCGGTCGAAGCTGCGCGTGCGCGGCCGGCCCTCGAGCCGGTTGAACGTCGTGACGGACGGAAAGAGGCGCAGCTGCAGCGCCTCGCGGACGTTCGAAACCCGGAACGAGCTAGGCATGCCGTGTCGCCTCGATGGAGCGGAAGACGCCGTTCGCCGCGGCGAGCGCGGTCGTGATCGAGATTCCGTACGACGTCACCGCGAGCACCGTCGCAGGCAAGAACCGCGCGTACGCGGTCTGGTCGACGTGGACCGGCTCGACGGCGCGCGTCTTCGCCAGATCGAGCGTCTCGTGAAGCGCGCCGACGAGATCGTCCCACACCCACGTTCCGCTTGCGCTCGCCGGCGTCACCAGCAGGATCGACTGCGGCGGCTCGTTGTCGGGACGGTTGAAGTTGAACGTGATCCCGGTGTCGCGCGTCGGCGCGGGGATCACCTCGGTCCACTCGTCGAGCAGGATCCCGCATTGCGGCTTGGTCTTGTCGAACGCGGCTGGATACTGCGCGGTGTAGAGCAGCCGTTCGCCGTCCAGAACGTAGTCGGGCGGATACTCGAGTGCGAGCCACGGTGCGGCCGCGTCGAACGGAAACTGCACCGGCGTCAGCACGGGCTCCGGCCGGCCGAGCGCGCCGGCGAGCAGCAGCATCTGCTCCCACGAGCGCATGTTCGGACGAACGCGCGCGACGCCGTACAGCCACTCGTCGACCGGGGCGTCGACGTTCAGCGTGCCGGTGAGGTACGCGGTCAGCGCGCCGCCGGTCGACGCCGTGTACGCGCCGTCCCATTCGTCGGCTTGCGCGGCAGACGGCGCGAACTCCGGATAGACGCGGAAGTCGTCGCCGAAGAGCGCCTTCGCCGCCGCGGTCAACGCGTCGGCGCGCGCACTCGCCGACGCGGCGGCGTCGTGCGCGTCGAGCTGCGCCTGCGCGGCCTTGCGGCGCTGGTCGATCGCGGCCGCGTGGCCGGTGATGCTCGCCGCGAGATCGTCGGCGATCACGATCGCTCGGTCCTCGAGGTCGGCGACGACGAGCGGCTGCGGGTCGAGGTCGGCGGTCGCGATCGCCTTCGCGTTCGCCAGCGCGGTCGCGAACGAGCCGACGTTCGCCGCGGCGATCGCCGCGAACTGATCGCGCCGTGCGGCGAACGCCGCTCGCTTCGCGTTCAGCGCCGCGCGCATCGTCGCCGGGAGCGGCGGGAGCGGGTCGATCGCCGTCGCGATCAGCACCTCGGCGTTGCGCAGCGCGACGAACCGCGCGTCGTCGCCGGTCGCGAGCGGGAGGGCGTCGTAGGCGGCGATCCGTGCGTCGAAGTCGGCGAGCTTGGCGTCCCAGCGCGTGACGAGCGCGCGCACGCGCGCGACGAGCTCGGCGTAGGCCGACTGCTTCCAGGCGAACGCAAACCCCCACCCGGACTGCGGGAGGTTGAAGCGCGCCGCCCGCTCGAGCAGCGCGACGGCGCCGTCCAGAAAACCTTCGATCCCGGTGACGATCGCGGCACGGTTCGCGACCGGATCGGCGAGCAGCGGGCTGAGCGCCGCGAGATAGTCGAGCATGTCGGTGTGCAACACGTCGAGCGCGCCTTTCGGCGTGGCGATGCGGCCGCGGTCGACGTGCACCGCGTCGTCGTGCTCCGGTGCGGCCTCGCCGTGCAGCATCGCGTCGGTCGCGCGGAGCGGGCGCGAGCGCGCGACGAGCGCTTTCACCGTGCGCACGAGCGCCGTCGCTTCGAAGACGCTCAGCGTCGCCGGCGCTGCCGTCATGTACTCGACGTGCAGAACGGCGTCGGGGCGAAGCGCGAGATCGGTGATGACGAACCGCAGCACGCGGTCGTCGAGCTCGTTCATCGCCTGCACGTCGTCCGGCTTCACCAGATCGAGCACGTCGAGCGGCCGCACTCCCAGATCGTCGAGGCTCACGACGCGCGACTGCGGCGCGGCGGTGACGGGGTCGGCCCAGCGAACGGTGCACGTTACGCCGGCGAGCGGCGGGAGCACCGATTCGAGCCACGCGTCGAGCCCCGGTTCGGCCGTTGCGCGCGGCGTCGCGTTCGGCGGCGCGGCGAGCCCGGCGGTGAAGTGGACGGCGGCGCGGTGGGTGAGGCTCGCGCCGCTGGGCGGCGTCTGCACCACGTCGGGCTCGGGCGGGAAGTGGCCGGTGGTGTACGCGTCGAGCGTCGCGGCGATCCGCTCGAAGTTCCCTTGAACCGCCTGATGCACGCCTTCGGCGAGCGCGAGGTCGGCGATCGCGTCGTACGCGTCGAGCATCTTGCCGACCTCGGCGCCGATCGCCGCCGCCTCGAGCCCGTTCGCGGCGGGAAGCGTGAGGATCCCGAACGGATAGTTCGCGTTCCCGCCCGCGCGGATCCGTTCGATGAGCTTGAGCGCGTCCATCACGTTGCGCGCCTCGATCGCTTCGATCGGGACGTCCGGCGGCGTCGCGGTTCCGACGATCGCGTCGGCGGCCAGCGGGAACGCTTTGCGCAGCGGGTAGATGAACTTGTCGACCTCGACCAGCGCGTGGTCGTCGTGGAGCCCGCGCTCGAAGCGGTAGCCGAGGAGCGCGCCCAAACTCTGTCCGTTCCGAATCCCTTCCAGCAGCCCGAGCGCGACGCGGACGCGGTCCGAGGAGAGGTTCACCGACATCGTGTCGGGATTTGCGGGCGTCGCGTTGGCGAGGTAGCCGCTGCGCAGCACGGCAGCGGTCTTCGCGTGCGTCAGCGAGGGCGCGTGGATGTAGCCGCCGTTGGTCGGATCGCGGCGCAGCGGCGCGCCGCCGGCGAAAACGCCGGCTTGATCGGACGGCAGCCGCACCGGCTCGAGCCGCGCTTGCGAGGGCCGCAGATCTTCGAGCCATGCGTACGCGCCGAGATACACGCCGGACTTCGGCTGCGCCGGCGCGCCGGCCGCGTCGGACGCGGTGCGCATCGTCTCGAGCTGGAGGTTCACGAACGCGAGCAGCCAGGCGTCGTAGCGGTACATGCAGCAGTCGATGTGCTCGGCGAACGCGCGCTCCAGCCGCGCGGTCGACGCGTCCGCCAGCAGCTCCAGCGCGTCGAGCTGTTCCATCAGCTCGCGCGTTTCGAGCAGCAGCGCGAGGTTGGCGGTGATGTAGTCGCTCACGAGGAGCGCGGGTTGCGCCGTGATTCGCGGCTCGGTCTTGTACAGCGCCGCGAAGCGGCTCTCGCTGGCCGCCCCGTCGGCGACGTGCACGAACGCCGGCTCGGGCTTCATCGCCTGCAGCGCCGCCGGAGAGAGGACGTTCGCGCTGCGGTGCAGCTTGTAGCTCGAGTCGAAGTAGCCCGTCATCAGCGCGTGGCGCAGGTAGAGGTACAGCAGCGTCTCCGGCGTCTTGTTCGCGCTGAACCCCTGCTCTTGGTTGAGCGCGTCGAGCGACGTCTTCGCCGCGTCGATCAGCCAGCGGATGTAGTTCCGCTTGTCGTCGGTGTAGGAGCGGACCGGGTCGGTCTCGGAGATAGGCCGGTCGTCGACGACGTTCGCGATCTGACGCGCGTCCTTGAAATAGAACTGCTGCACGACGTCCGGGATCGCGCTGCCCGCATAGCCGAGCCGCTGCAGCAGCTGAAGCGCCGGCACCTCGAGCTGGATCGCGAGCACCGCTTGCAGGAACGCGTCGCCCGCTCCGTACAGGTTCATCTGGTTGAAGAGCTGCTTCAGCGTCTCGGCGTAGCGCGCGTGGAACTCGACCGAGTCCGGATGCAGACCGACCACGTCGAGCAGCGTTTGGTGCGCGTCACCCGGCTTGCCTACGTACGAGACCTGCGTTCGCAACTGCTCCCAGTCGGCGCCGATCGCGCGCACGATCTCGAAGAGCCGCGCGAGGTACGCGCTGCGCGGATCTTGCGCGCGGGCGAAACCTCGCGGCTGCAGCCAACGCATCCGCGAGAACGCCGTCGTGGGGAGGATTCCGTACGGTTGTCCGCCGATGCGCAGCGCCGGAACGGCGCCGCGGCCGCGCACGTACGTCGTGAAGAACCACTGCGTGCTCTCGACGGCGTCGTCGCCGAAGACCGGCGTGAGCAGCTTGTCCATCCAGTACCCGAGCGTCGCCGGCCACAACGCGCGGTTCATCGCGCGCGCGTCGGTCTGGTCGGCGCCGTCGCTCGCGTGCACCGTTTGAAAGAGCTTCGGATCGACGCCCAGCAGCTCGGCGACCCATTGACCGTCGCGTTTGCGCAGCGCGTCGGCGGTCGGCGTGAAGAGCGGCGCACGCTTGCGGTCGTCGAACGACTCATCGGCGTCGTCGAGGTGCGTGTAGCCCGTTCCCTTGCCGGTCGTGTTGTGGGCCGGCGTCCCTTGCGGAACCAGCGAGAGCCCGGTGCGGCCCAGATGATGGTGTCGCAGCAGGTCTTCGAGCGCGGCGGTGCCGTCGGCGTCGCTCGCGCTGACCTGCAGACCGATGACGAGCAAACGGTCGAACCCCGTGCGCGCCTGGCTCGGGTTCAAGTCGATCTTCAGCCCCATCCCGGCCTTCACGGCGGTTTCGAAGTCGACCAGCCACTTCAGCTCGTCGGGGAAGAACAGGTCGGCGCCGTCGGGATGGATCGCACCGCTCGGATCGGCTTTCGGATCGATCGCCGGATCGGGGCCGACGTACAGCGGCAGCGAGACGACGCCGCCGATCGCTTCGAGCGTCTTCACCCCGCCGTTGTAGCCGAGGACGACGAAACGGTCGGCGAGGTGGTTCACGCGCGGCGCCTGCGACCACGAGCTCTGCTTCGCCGGCGGGTCCGGCGGAAAGACGACGAACGCGACCGAGAGCGCGACGTCGGATTTCTTCAGCGGCTTCGCGGGAAGATCGCGCAGGTTGTACGGAGCGTAGCCGGCGATCAAGTCCGCCGCGCGCGGCACGCCGACGGCTGCTTCGAGCGCCGCGCGCGCAGCCTGCACCGCGGCGGCTGCGTCGCCTGCGAGCCACACCGCTTGCCAGTACGCGGCGAGCGCGTTCGCTTCGGCGGCCGCGAGCGCCGCCTGCGCCGGGATCACCAGCACGACGTCGCTCGCCTTTGCCTTCGCCGGTTTTGCGGCGAGGTTCAGCGGCTGGTAGATGTCGGCGATGTACGAAGCGCGTCCGGAGCCGTGCGCCGCGACCAGCCCGCGCCACGCGGCGCGCTCGTCGTCCTCGATCCCGCCGGCGCGCCACATCGCTTGCCAGTAGCGCTTCGCGTTCGCCAGCTCGTTCGCCGACAGATCGGTCTCGAACGCGTCCACCGAACAGTCGTCGGGATAGATCCGCACCCAGAGCTGCGAGCGGGTGAGCTCGCCGGCGGGGGCGCTGACGAAGCGGGTCTCGACGCGCACCGGGAGGAGCGCGAAGGGCGAGCGGTCGGGGAGCCGCGCGACGTTCTCGCGCGGATCGGTGAACGGCGCGAATTGGCCGAGCGCGGACGCGGCGGCGTCGCTCGCGCGCTGCGCGACGGCGCGTTTGGCGTTCGCTTCTTCGTTCGCGCGCTGCGCGAGCTGTGGATCGGCGCCTTTTCGCAGCGCCGCGGCGCGCTCGGCGGCGCGCTTCGCGTCGGCTTGCGCGGCGTCGCGCGCGGCGCGGGCTTGCACAAGCTGCGCGCGGGCCGGCTCGAACCCTGCCATCGCTACGACCCTCCCGGCGAGAGCATCTCGTCGGCGTGGACCGCGACCATGATCGGCGCGCGGTACAGCAGGTACGCCCAGCGTGCCGAGCTCTGCTGCGCCGCGTCCGCTTTCGCGTCGTCGTCGTGCTGCGGTTTCTTGTTCTCCGGATCGCCGGCCGGGGGCGCCGCGAGCGACGGCGCCGCCAAGCTGGTCGCGGGCAAGAACGCGCCCGGCGCGAGGTTCGCGACGGCGTCGTCCCAGGTGAGCTCGTCGAAGACTTCGAGCGAAGGGCCGCGCGAGAGCTCCAGGCCGAAGCGCGGCTCGCCCGGCCGTTCTTTAATGACGAAGAACCAGCCGGGATCGTCGGTGGGCTTCGTCCCGTCGCCGCCTTTCGCTTCGGGGATCGTCAGGTCGAAGCCGAAGAAGTAGATGTCGGGATCGACCTTCGCCTCGTAGAGCGGCGTGCGAACGATCGTGGTGGGCGGATGGTCCTCGAAGGCGGCGTCGATGTTCTCGAGGGTGCGCGGTTTGTCGGTGTCGATCGTGACGCCGTCGGCCTTGCGCTCCCACTTCGCGCGGTGCGCGTAGATCACGGCGGTCGGGTACTTCTTGAGCAGCTCGCCGCGGATGACGAGCACCGCCTCCTCGCCTTTCTGCGTCGCGCGGTTGTTGTGATCGCCGAGGTTCGACTCGGGCGCCCAGCGGTGCAGCTCGGGGATGTCGTAGAGCTTTTCCTTGAGCGCTTTGTCGTCGAGGTTCGCGCTGTTGAAGAGGGTGCGCACGTCCCAGAACTGCCGGAAGTAGCTGCCGCGCTGGTCGGTAGGATACTCGCGCCAGAGCAATTTGCGCGCGAACTCGTGGTTGAGCCCGACCATGTAGGACTCGATGAAGCGCTGGTTGGTCTCGATCAGCGTGATGCTGTTGTGCGCGATCAGGTTGATGTTCGGAAGGAACAGCTCGGCTGAGATCCCTTTGAGCGGCTCGTACATCGGCAGGTCGATCTTCGGGTACGCCATCACCTCGCCGAAGCGGTCGCCGATCAGATCGATGATCCACGCCGGAATCGAGACACCGGTCAGCCCGCGCTTCGGGATCGTGACCTGCGGGTCGACCGCCGTCACCATCGTCGCGGTCAGCGCGCCGACGTCGAGGACCGCCGGCGGCACCTGCGGCGCGACCGTCTTGCTTCCTTCGAACAGCGTGAACGTATCGCGCAGGCCGGTCTTGAACCGCGCCGCCGTCGGGGAGTCGCTCGCGCCGGTCGACGGCTTCACGTTCGAGCCGGGGTCGGAGAGAACGAAGTCCGGACTCTTCGGCAGCGCGTCGACGCTCGCCGGCATTTGGTTCTGTTCGTGAATGCTCTGCGCCGGCGCGGCGGCGTCGCGCCACTTCAGCAGCAGCCGGTAGAGATAGTATCCGCCGCCCGCGACGACGAGCGCGATCACGATCCCGATCACCGTAAGGAGAAGGAGGAACGCGATCGCAAGCGAGACTCCGAGCACCGCGAGCGGAAGCCACGGATAGCGGCGCAGCAGGTCGAGCACCCACGACGGCGCGCCTTTCGGATCTGCAGCGGCAGCGGCGGTGTCGACCGTCGGGACGCCGGGCGGAACGGTCTTCGGCGGCGCCGCGCTCACGGCACCGGCGTTCACGCGCGCGAGCAGGTTCGTCGGTGTCGCGGTCGCGTCGAACGGCAGCGAGCGCATCAAGCGCGCCTGCGGGCGCATCACGCGGCGCAACGCGGTCGAGGTGTAGACCGGCGGGACGATGCTGCGCGCCTGCGCGTACGCGATCGTCACGCCGCCGCTCATCACGCGCCGCGCGACCGGCGCGGTGAGCGCGAACGCGCGCTCGCCGTTCGCCGCGGCGAGCGGGGTGAGATGGCGGTCGTACCAGCGCCACGACACCTCGCGCGCGACCTGCAGCCGGCGGATGCGGCGGTTGGCCTCGAGGACGTCGCCGATCTGCTCCCAGGCGGCGTTCATGTACGACTCGGCGTTCGTCTCGACGACGTCGGTCCCGAACCCGGCGGGGATGCGGAACCGCGGGTCGAGGTTGAGCTCGTGGATCCAGTTGCGCGGGTTCGGCGCCGGCGTGCCGTCGCGGTTCACCATGAGCCGTTGCGTGAGCGCGTGCCAGCGGCCGTAGAGGGGCGCCGTGATCAGCGGGTCTTTGTCGTCGTCGGTCCCGTCGGCGAAACCGCTCGCGACGTTCGCCGCCTGTGCGGCTTGCGCCGCGTAGTCGTCCCGCAAGTCGATGAACTTCGCGAGCGCGGTTTGGAACGGGTGCGGATACGGCTCGTCCCACTCTTCGTCGTCTTGCCGCGCCTTGAGCTCGTCGGGATTCAAGTCGGCGTCCGGGACGCGCAGCGCGCCGCCGAGCTTCAGGACTCCGTGCAGCTTCGGATCCGTGATGCCGGGCAGGTTCGAGCCTGGATCTTGCACGTCGACGTCGCGCGTGCCGACGCGCTTGTCGACGGGCTGCGGCGTGAGCAGCCGCACCAGGTACTCGAAGTCGCCGTGCGAGCCGGTCTTGAACTCCCAGCGGTAGTAGATCGGATAGTTCGCCGGCTCGGCTTTTCCGCCGTACGCCGCCCAGGCGGAGAACGTGGCGTGCGGCGCGGCGTCGGGCGCCGAACCGAGTCCGGCCAGCCGTCCGGTCTCGAACGTCGGGACGAGGAAGGCGTGATACGTCGTGTTGTCGGCGAGCCGCCGCGGCGACATGATCCGCGAGTACGCGTTGTCGGGGTTCGCGTTGAGGATCGCTTCGACGCGCGGGAGAATCGCGTTCATGTCGGGCGAGACGACCTCGGTCGCGTTCGCCGCCAAGCTCTGGTTGAAGTGGACGTGCGCCCACGCCCATAGCTGATCGGCCGGCGGAAACGCGCTCGCGTCGGCGACGGTGATGAAGGGCAGCGGGCGGTTCGCGGACGGTTTCCCGTCGGCGAACTCGCCGGCGGCGAGGACGACCAGCGCGAGCCACGGCCGCAGCTTCAGACCGCCGGCATCCGGCGCGGCGGGCGTGTAACGCCAGGGAAAGTCTTCGTCGTAGAAGTCGATCGCGGCCAGGTAGTTGGCCTCGAAGTTCGTGATCCAAGGACGCGGCTCGGTGCGCACGATCGCGCGCGCGTCGATTCCCACGATGTCGCCCGGGCCGTAGAGTGCGACGTCGTGCGCGACCGCGGCGTTGAGCTCGGCGCCGCCGCCGACCGGATCGCCGGCCAGGTTCAGCGTGACGTGGATCGACGCGCGCGTTTTGACCGCCGGATCGCCATCGGCCGACGCGATCGTGTTGGCGACGCCGGAGCGCAGCCAAGGCAGGAACGAGTACGTCCCGATCGCTTTCACGCAGCCACCTCGAAGTGCGGGAGAACGTGCAGCGTGCCGGAGAGCGAAGGATCGCCGGCGACCGCGCGCGCGAGGTAGTCGTCCGCGGCGGCCTGGCTCGTGAACGACGCCGCTTCCGGTTTGTAGACGGCGTTGTTCGCTTGCAGCGCGACGGCGAACTTCTCCGGCGCGACCGTGACCTTGCCGTCGAACGGCTGCTCCTGGCGCTTGCGGTACGCCGCGAACGCGTTGCGCGTGACGCTGGCGCCGTTCAGGAAGTGCGCGTACAACGCACCGTTGAGCACGAAGAAGCGGTTGCGGCGGCGGCGCAGCTTCGTGTCGATGATCGTCACATCGTAGCGCACGGTGCGCGTCACCGCCGTCCCCGACGCGTACGCGTGACCGGCGGCGGAGAGCTCGATCCCGCTGTCCTGCGGCGAGTACGCCTGCTGCGAGAGCTTCCCGGCGTCGTCGAACTTCTTGAACTGCGCCGGCGCGAACTGCTCTTGCAGCACGCGGCGTTGCGCGAGGCCGCCGCCCGCGACGCTCAGCGCGAACCGGTTCGCGTCGGTCGGCTGCTGGTTTCCCACCTTGTCGAGCGTGAGGTCGAGCGGGATCGCGCGCTGGCTCACCTGCAGCGTCCCGACCGGGTGCAGCACGAAGTCCGACTCGGCGGGATCGAGCTTGCGCAGCGAGACCAGCAGGTTCGATCCGGAGGGCAGCACCGCGCGCCAATTGCTCTGCTTCGTGAGCTCGGCGGTAAGGATCGGCATGACCTGGATCGGCGGGAGCTGCGTGTCGCGGCTGTCGCCCCAGGTCGTATCGATGCTGATGTCGACCGAGAAGAAGAAGAACGAGATCGACGCCGTGCCGTGCGCGTGCCACGGCGTCGGCCCCTCGAGCGACAGCTCGAGATCGATCCCGAACATCCCGATCCCGAAGACGTTCACCGACAGCCCGGCCGAGACGCTGGCGATGAAGTGGAACGGCGAGAACTGGATCAAAACGTCGAAACCGATGTGGCCTTGCACGTTGACCGCGGAGAAGCCGAAATAGAGCTCGGCGTGCGCGCCGAACTGCACCGAGTTCGAAGTGACCGCGAAGTAGCCGTCGACGCGGATTCGCGCGACGTCGGTGTTCAGGATGTCGATCGCGATCCGCTTCGGCGAGGGGAACGGCAGCGGCGGCGGTTTGAACTGCGGGTGGAACCCGCCGACCGAGACGACGAAGTTCGCATCGTCGCCGAACGCCATCAGGACGCCCATCTCGCCCTCGATGGTGATGAACAGGACGCGCGACTCGAACAGCGAGGCGAAGAAGTAGAAGCGCTTCTTGTCGAACTCGAGCGCGCCGGCGAAGTTCACCTGGATGACGATGATCGCGACGTCGTCGGCGGGGAGCGCGAGCTTCAGCACGCCGAGGATCGCGATGTTGCCGGGCGGGATCTCGATGATGATCCCGAGCGCGAGGCTGACCAGCGTCGGCTCGCCCCAGCCGATCTTCGCCATCGGCCCGATCAGGAACGTCCCTTCCTTCGGCGGGAAGATCGCGCGCAGGTCGCTGATGATCCGCTGCGCGTTCTTCACCACGTCCTGCGGGAACATGATGCTGTTGATGGAGCCGGTGCGCACGCCGTCCATCAGCGGCTGCATCAGCATCTCGCGGTTGAGCCCCAGCAGCCCGCCGACGGCGAGCAGCGTGAAACCGAAGCCGAGCTGGATCCCCGCGCCGAACTCGGCCGTGATGATGATCAGCAGCGAGAAGCCGCTCGAGCCGTCGGGCATCTTGGTGTTGATGAGCCCGATCGCGTGCAGGCTCAGAAAGTCGGCGAAGACGAGCTCGAGCGCGCCGGCGTACTCGCCGCGGTCGGTGTCGATGTAGAGATAGCCGCCGCCTTTGACGACGCCCGCGTCGACGGCCAGGCCGACGCCGTTCGGCGGCTTGAACGCCATCGCGATGTTCGCCGGCCCGACGTTGCCGCCGCCGGGCGGAAAGGTCGTGATCGCTTTGACGCCGATCTTGTCGACCGACGCCGAGAGCGGTCCGAGCGAACCCTTCGCGCTCAGCGACGCGTCGAGCTCGATCTCGGCGCCGACCTTCAGCGCGAGGAACAGCCACTCCAGCGAGACGGGCCCGAGGTCGAGATGGAGCGGGATCCCGATCTCCAAGCCCGCGTTGCCCTCGACGTAGACGCCGAGCTGCCGCGACCAGCCGACGCCGAGATCGAAGTCCAGCGAGATTCCGTCGGAGGGAAGCAGCTTCGAGAGAAACCCGTCGGCTTGCGCCATCGTGAGGACGAACTTGCCGCCCTTGACGCCGATCTCGAAGCCGGGATCGAGCTCGCCGGCCTTCGTGCGGCCGATGCCGCCGGAAACGAAGAACGAACGCGCTTCGAGCCGCGAGCCGCCGGGAAACGCGAGGATGCTGATCGGATCCTCGCCGTCGAGCTTCGCGTACGTCAGCTTCGCGGTGACGTGTCCGGTGCTCAGCGCCGTCGCCGCCGCGTCGACGTTCGCGTACAGCGCCGGCGGCTGACCGGGCCGCAACGCGAGGACGACTCCCGCCGTCGCGTCGAGCGTCGCGTCGAAGCTCAGCGTGAGGTTCGGACGCATCGGAAGCTCGAGGTTGTTCAGGCTGCCGCTCGCGACCAGCGCGAGCGCGAGGCCTTGCAGCTCGCCGGGGCTCGCCTTCGGGATGCTCGTCACCGCGGCCGAGACGTCGAGCACGCCGTTGTCGAACAGCGTGAGCTTGAAGATGCGCTCGCCCTTCGGGTTCGCCACGCTCGGCGCGATCGTTTTGAGCAGCCCTTGCGTCGGAAAGTCGTACGTGCCCGGGAACCCGATCGCCCACGAGAGCGAGAAGAGCGCGTCCTGCAGCGGCTGCAGGTTCAGCGCCGGGGTCCCCCAGCCGTAGACGTCTTTGAAAAGCTGCTGCGGGTCGGAGAGCAGCGTCCCGAGACGATCGAAGCGGAACCGGCGCAGCGTGAACTCGGGCTGGAAGTGCGCGGGGTCCGCGTCTTTGCGCGCGACTTCGATCAGCCCGACCACGCGCATGATGCGGCTGGTGAGCGGGAGCGAGTTCCACATCGCGTCGACGATGAGAACTTCGAACAACCGCCCCACGAACGCGCTCGGGAAACCGGTCGCCGCGACGAACGCGGGCGGAAGCTGCGCCGGGAGCGCACCGGGCAGCGAGGCGAGCGCTTCGACCACCTTCGCGAGCGCGGCGATCGTTTGCACCGCGGCTGCGACGAGATCGGAGTCGGAGCCCTGCGTGTCGATCAGTGCGACGACCTTGTCGACGGCGTGGCTGAGCGTGGTGACGGAGTCTTTCAGCCCGATCAGCGCCGGCGGAATCGGGTCGGGCAGCGCCCAGCCCATGTCCGCGACGAGCGCTTTGAGGCCGGTGCTCGGATCGGCGGAGTCGAGCGGGCTGACGAGCGTGCGCAGCAGCTTGCCGACCAGGACGGCGCTGCGCTCGATGGTGTCGAGCGCGCCGCTCACGTCTTCACCTTCGGGCGCAGCACGGGGATCGTCGAGTTGAGGCTCCCCTTGGCGTAGAAGCCGCGCACCATCGAACCGTCGGGGATCAAGTCGGTGAGCTCGACCGGTGCGTCGTGCTTCGCTTGCGCGAGATAGGTGTCCCAACCGCCGGCGACGCCGGCCGGAACCGACAGCGGCAGGTAGATCGACTCCTGAAAGCCGGAGTCGTGATCGAGATTCGGATCGCCGCTGTTGTTCGGAAGCGACGGCGCCTCGGTGTGCTTGCCGGAATCGTAGCGCACCGACTTCGGCACCATCTTGAGCGCGTCGTCCATCGAGGGAACCGACTCGTCGCTGTCGTGCAGCTGATCTCGGCGCAGCCGAATCCACCACGCGCCGTCGGCCCGAAGCTCGGCGCCGTCGGCGGCGGTGAAGACCTCGCCGAACGGCGCCCAGCGCGTCAGCATGAACCGGACGGCTTTGAAGTTCAGCCCGATGAAGCCGACGTTCGGGTTCGCGGTGAAGCTCGCGTTGATTCGCTTGCGCAGCCCCGCGTACGCTGCTTGGATCTCGCTCGCCATGTCGTCGGCGAACTTGGTCTCGGTTTTCTCCGGCATCCCGTGGCCCGCCAGCCGAACGGTGCGGCCGTCGGGCTCGATCCCGGTCACGAACGAGTTCTCCAACCCGAACGCGCTGCTCAGGATGTGGCGAACGAACGGGTTGTTCCAGAACACCAGGTGATCGCCGACCTGCAGCTCCTCGTGCGAGATCGCGGCGCCTTCGTACCAGTCCGAGCCGTTGCTCATCAGCTCGCTCGGATCCGGCTTGTCGGTCTTCGGGATCAGCGGGCGCAGCACGATCCCGCCGGCGATCCCGTCGAACGCGGCGTCGGTGCCGCCGGTCGCGCGCGCGCGGCCGAACCGCAGCGAGTGCACGTGCAGCGCGGCCAGCATGATGTCGCAGTACACCCAATTGCGCTGCCAGAAGTCTTCGAACGCGGCGTCCGTTTTCGCAGCGATCGGAACGAGCCGCTCCATGATCGCCGAGACGGAGCCTCCGCCGCTAAGCGTGACGCGGTACGGCTTGCTGGTGACGGTCCAATCGCCGGCGGCCGGCGGGCGCGGCCGGTTCTGGTCTTTGTAGTAGATGCGGTTGTCGACGGTGTCCTCGCGGAAGTTCGGCGCGAGACCGGCGATCGTCAGTCCCGCGGTTCCGAGCGCCGACTTGAAATCGTCGGTCTCGGTGACCCACGGATACTGGAACATCGAGGTGCGCTGCTGGTCGTTCCAGCCGGCGCCGGCACCGGCGAGGGTCCACTTTCCGTACGCGCCCTCGTCGTGGAGCATCAGGAACTCGACCGCGTGCAGACGGCGGTCGAGAAGCTCGGTAAGCGGCGCTTTCTTGAGCGCGGGCGCCAGCGTCGAGTCGCCTCCGTCCCACAGCTCGGGCTGGACCGCGCAGGCGCGCCAGGCGATCTGCCCGATCCGCGCGGCGCGGGTGCTCTTGTAGTCGGTCGCGCGCGACGAGATGTCGCTGGGGCCGTCGGTCGCCAGCCGCTTCGCGGCGTCGTCGAGGTCGCGGTGGGCGGGCGAGACCGGATCGGTCCCGCCGAGCGTCTTGACGCGCTCGTCGACAAAGTCGGCGACCTGGTCCATCTCGGCGCCGATCCGCGCGGTGAGGCTGGTATAGTTCGCCTCCGTTTGCCAGCCCGAGTTTTTCCCGCCGAGGTACATCACGCGCCGCTCGACGTAGTGCGTGAACGACTGACCGGCTTTCGTCTTGCGCGGCGCCATCGCGGCGGCGGCGGTCAACGCGGCGACGATCTTGGTGACGATCTCCGGCGCGACCGTTCCGCCGCCGCAGCAACCCGGGAGCACCAGCACGATCGCCAGCACGCAGAACAGCCGCAGCATTGGAAGAACCGATCGAAGGGACGCGCAAAGAACCACGGTCATCACCCGGCAGCGAGCTTGCCTTGGAGTGTAGCCCTCACGGCCGGTGGAGGCAAGCCTCCTCGGAGCCCAAGTGACGCAGGACTCTTTCGCTTCCACTCAGTAACTGAAATACTGATTATCGGAACAGGAGGGACCGGTGGGGAAGAAGCGCGGACCTGTCTATGAGAGCCCGGAGTTTCTGTCGGCCGATCCGGAGATCGCCGCGTTCTCCGAGCAGTACCTGGCCGTGCTCGGGACGACGCCGCGCACGCGCGAGGCGTACCAGCGCGACCTGGAGCATTTCGGCGCGTTCCTGAAGTCGCGCATACTCGGCACCGACCTGGAGAAAAAAGCGCCGCCGCCGTATGAGCAGCTCGCCGGCGCCGTGTATGCCGACGTCCTAGCCTACCAGATGCATTTGGCGCGGACGCGCCGGTACGCGCCGCGCTCGGTGCGCCGCAAGATCGCGACGCTGCGGACGTTTTACAAGCACCTGCGCCGCGCCGGACGCCGCGACGACAATCCGGCCGCCGACGCAATCCTTCCGAAGATCGGCAAGCCGCTCCCGAAGGCGATGCGCGGCGACGAGGTCGCCAAGGTCTTCGAGATCAGGATCGCCGGGCTCACCGAGCTGCAGCGGCGGCGCGATCAGGCGATCCTGCAGTGCTTGTGGTCGTGCGGGGTCCGGCGGGCCGAGCTGGTCGGCCTGGACCTGAACGACGTCGACCTCGACGGCCGGCAGCTGCGCGTCATCAAAGGCAAAGGCAACAAAGACCGCTACGTTCCGATGACGCCGGAAGCCGCGGCGGCGATGCGCGCGTATCTCGAGGCGCGGCCGCGCGCGAGCGTGCCGGCGTTCTTTCTCGGCCGCGGCGACCGCCGGCTGAGCGCGGCGGCGGTCTACAAGATCGTGCGAACGTATATGACGCTCGCCGGGATCACCGAGTACGCCTCACCGCACACCTGGCGGCACACGGTGGCGACGCTGATGCGCGAGCGAGGTGCAGATCTGCTGTTTCTCAAGGAGTTCCTCGGTCACGAGTCGACCGCGACGACCGAGATCTACACCAAGCTCGCGCGCGAGCGTTTGCGGACGGAGTTCGACAAGTTCCATCCGCGCGAGGACGTCTAGGCGTCTAGACGCGCGCTCCTCGACCCGTGATGATGTTGAACACCAGCAGCACGAGCGCGATCACGAGCACGAGATGGATGATTCCGCCGAGGTGGCCGATCGTGAAGCCGAGCAGCCACAGGATGACCAGGACGACGATGATTCCCCAGATGAGTCCAGACATAGAAAATGGGTCCTCCCTTTCGAGCCCTGCTTGCCCGAGCAGGAAGCTTCTTAAACGACCTGCGTCCCGTCGACTGCGCGGAGCGCTTCCAAAACGGGCGTCCGCTGCTTGGTCGAGACAAACACCGTCACACCGTACGGAAACTCCGCCAGGTCGTCGCTGATGATCTTGGCGATGTTCGCATCGCTCGTTCCGTACTTGGTCTTCTTCCGCGCGATCGCGAGCACGAAGTGCGGAACGTCACCCAGGTGCGCGAGCTGCCGCCGAGCGAGATACGCCGCGGTGAGGTCCGGCAAGTCGAGCGCGCGGCGCACGTGCGCGAGCAGATCGTCGCCGAGGCCGTGCGGTTCGACCGGCTCCGCGCCGGTGAAGCGATCGCGCTCCTGCGATGCCGCGGTGAGGACGGTCGAGAAACGCGCGAGGCGCAGGTCGCACTCGGCTGCGCGCGCGAGGTCGTTGCGCTGCCGGAAGAACGCGCGCTCGATCGTGAGCGCGATCCCGGTCGTCTGCACGTCCGATTCGATCGCGCGCTCGGCGTAGGCGATCGAGCGTTCGTCGTCGGCTTCGCGAAGCGCCGCGGCCGTGCGCAGCGCGAGGTCCGCGTCGCGCGGCGACGCGTCGGATGCTGCGAGGAGGAGTGCTTTTGCATCGGCGCGCCCGAGCTGCGAGGCGGCGACGCCGCGTTCGCGGCGTTCCGCGGCACTCGCTGTTTCGCCGAGCGCATCGAGCTCGGCCAACCGCGCTCGCACCTGCTGCAGCTCGGCGTTCGACTGATGCCAGCGCGCGCGCACGGCACTCCACCACTCGTGTGCAAGGGCGCGGCGCTGGGCGACGGCGCCGGCGAGAAATACGTCGGCTGCGCTGCGGTTCGGAACGGCGTAGCGCTCGAGCAGCGCTTCCATCGAGGCCGGTTCGAAGCCGAGGTTGCGCAGCCGGTCGGCGAGCGCGGGGTGCGTTTCGTGCTCCGATGTTTGCTCCGAGAGCGCGGCAGCGAGAAACCGGTGTCCGTCGGCAAGCGGGCTGCGCAATCGTTCGGCCAGCACGGCGTAGACGTCCGGCGGCGGCTCCGGCTCGGCGTCGGCTCCGCGCCAGATCGCGGGCCACAGCTCCGCGGAATAGTACGGCGCGATCCCGGCGATCACGGTCAGCGCTTCGGCCGCCACCTGCGCGCCGACCGCCTCGGCGGCGCCCGCGTCGGCCTCGAGCTCGAGTGCGCGAGACAGCTCCAGCGTCGCGCGGTCGTAGCGCGGGACGAAGACACGGTAGAACAGCGCGATCGGGTACTGCAGCGGAGAACGCCGCTCCTGGAGCTCGCCCAGCATCGCATCGAGCGTGATGCGTATCCGGTAGATGCGCGCGGCGGAGCGTCCGTGCCGGCGCGCAAGATGCCCGATCTCGTGCGCGAGCACCGCGGTGAAGTGCGGTTCGTCCATCGCGATCATCAGCGGCAACCCCAGGTGCAGCTCGTTTCGCGAGCCCCCGAAGAGTCCGAAGCGCGGGATCTGCACCATCGAGGCGTTCATCGCGCCGGTGAGGTAGACGCCGTGGACCGGCGCTGCGTTCGCGGCGGCGCGCAACCGCTCGATCGTCGCAAAGAGCTCCGGCGACTGCAGCGCGACCAGTGGCTGTCCCGCTTCGTACACGGGACGAATCCACAGTCCGCGCAACGCCGCGATGAGCGGGAAGACCAGCAGCCACAGCAGCTTCAGCAAGAACCCCGCGAAGTGACCGGCGAGGTAGATGAGGGCGAAGCCCGCCACGATGACCGCGAGCGTGAACAGGATCGGGAAAGCGACGCCCAGGACCGTCAGCGCCGCTACGGTTGCGCCGACGCGGAACGAGGGCCGCGGAGCGGTTGCAATCACGACGAGCGCGTCGCCTCGCGCGCTTTGACGAGGGCGGCCAGCGTTTCGTTGTAGGGGGTCGGAACGGCGGCGCGGCGGCCCGCGGCGACGACCGCGCCGTTGATGAAATCGACCTCGGTCGGGACGCCGGCGCGCAGGTCGTAGAGCATCGAGTTGTCGAGCTCGGCGGTCTGCTCGACGATCGTGCGAACGTACGACCACGGGTCGCTGAACGGGAGCGGGATTCGCATCGCGTTCGCGACCGTCGCCGCTTCCTGCGCGAGCGAGCGCGCGACGTCGCCGGCGTGCGCGTCGGTGAGGACGACGCCGTTCGGGCGCTCGAGCAGCGCCGCCACCGGATTGATCGCCGCGTTCGCGATCAGTTTTCCCCACAAGTGCGGGCGAATGTCGTACGCCGCGCTCGTGCGCAGTCCCGCGTCGGCGAGCAGCTGCACGACGCGGTTGACCGTCGTCGGCGATGCGCCGGCGCTGCCCAGAACGGTCGTGCCGTCGCCGACGCGCTTCGCATCGGCGGGCCCGACGGTGAGCGCCGATTCGGTCGTCGCCCCGATCACGAGCGAAATCATCGAGCCCAGCGAGGTCTTGATCGCCTCCTCGTTTCCGAGACCGTTCTGCAGCGAGACGACCGGCGTCGCCGGGCTCAGCTCGTTGGCGAACGCGCGCAACGCGCGCAGCGTATCGGTCGCGCGCACGAACACGAACAGCACCTGCACGCCGAACAGCTCGCGCGGCTCGCTCGTGGCGTGCGCCGGACGCGCCTCGCCGTCGACCTTCAACCCCACTCGGTTGACGATCTCGACGACGTCTCGCTTGCGTTCCAAGAGCACGACCTCGTTGTGCTCGGCAAGCCTCTGCCCGAACAACGTCCCCAGCGCACCCGCCCCAACGATGCCCACTCTCAACGCAGCACCATCTTCTTCTTCCTATCCGACATCAGGCCGATCAAGAGAACCCCCGCGCAAAAGCCGCCGATGTGGGCGAAGTACGCGGTCCCGCCCGTCGACTCCGCCGCGCGGTCGCTGATCGAGCCGAAGCCGTTCAGGAACTGGGTCGCGGCCCAGATCCCGATCACCAGGATCGCCGGAAGCCGCACGAAGAGCGGGAAAAAGAAAATCGGGATGATGGTGCGCACCGAGGCGAACGGGAAGTTCACCAGGTAGCCGCCCAGCACACCGGCGATCGCGCCGGAGGCGCCGAGCGCGGGGACGTGGCTCCCCGGCGAGATCGCGATCTGCGCGATCCCGCCGGCGATCCCGCACAGCAGGTAGAACGCCAGGTACCGCACGTGCCCGCAGACGTACTCGACCGCCGGCCCGAACACGAACAAGAACAGCATGTTGAACCCGATGTGCAGCCAGCCGCCGTGCAGGAACATCGAGGTGAGGATCGTCAGCGCCGGGATCGCCGGCGACGGAGGCGGGAGCACGACCCAGTGCGTGATGTCGTACGGGATCAGCGCGAAGGCGAGGATGAATGCGTCGGTGTCGGGCGCGGTGACTTCGCGATACCACACGTAGATGTTCGCCAGGATCAGCGCGTAGTTGACGAACGGAAAGACGGAACGGCGGTGCTCGTCGTCCCCGATCGGAATCATGCGCTACTCTTTGCGCGGCGCCGTCAGAACTGGTACTGCAAGCCGAACGTCGTGCGGCGGCCGGAGTGCAGCAAATCGCGCTCGCCGCCGAAAATCGTCAATCCGTTGCCGAAGCCGAGGTTCGCGTATGCGTCGGTCGTCGGGTGGCGCAGATCGTACACGCGCGCTTCGAATCCGAGGCCGAGCCCTTTCGTGAGCCCGGGCGAGTAGACCGCGCGCGCGCCGAGCCGCGAGTACATCACCCCGCCGCCGACCGAAAGCGACGGCGTGAGGCGCGACATCGCGGCGAAGTTCCACGACGAGCGCGCGCCGATGTCGTTGGCGCCGGCGTAGAGCCAGGTCGAGCCTTTCGGCAGCGCGATCACGTTGACGTCGGTCTGCGGTCCGCGGTCCCGGGTGAGCAGCGGCGAAGAGCTGGTGTTCGCGTGCTGCGCGTCGAGCGCCGAGACGCGCACTTGCAGCGAGACCAAATCCTTCACCAGCACGCCGAGCTTGCTCTTGATGTTGCCCTGCGCGCTGCCGGGCGGCGGGGTCGCGCCGACCGGCGGGGCGCCGGGGCGCTGCGGGTAGGTTCCGTTCGGAAGCGGCGTCCCGCCAGGCGCCGGCGTCGCGCCGCGGTCGACGCCGTAGACGCTAGAGCGACCGCCGAACTGCGCGAGCAGCGAGTTCGCTTTTTGCGATGCGGCGTCGACGTTGGCGATGGTGTCGCGCAACTGCGCTTGCGTCTGCGGGTTCCCGGTGACGTTGCGCAGGTCGCCGGCGATCGAGGCGAACGTCGTCGCGGTCTGCGCGATCCCTTGCGTGGTCTGCAGCAGGTTCGCCTTGAGCTGCGGGTCGGAAGCGAGGTCGGCGACGTGGTCGGCTGTGCGGTTCAAATCGCGGGCCGAAGCGTCGAGCGAGGCGACGATCGCGTCGAAGTGGCCGGAGTTGCGGCGGACCGAGTTGTCGAGCTGCGCGGTGAGGTCGTTGATGTTCGCGCTGCTCTGATTGATCGCGAGCTGCAGCGTCGACGAGATCGAGTCGATGCGCCGCGTGAGCTGCGAGAACGACGACTTCGTCTGCACGCTGATGTCGTTCGCGTTGTTCAGCGCCGACTGCAGCGTGGCGAGCAGCTTCGGCTCGCGGTCGGCGAGCTGGGCCAGCATCGCGTCGACGCGCCGGATCTCGCCCTGGCCTTGGTCGAGCAGGTCCTGGATCGTGGCGGGGTTCGTCCCTTGCGGCTGCTGGTCGAGCGGGAGGACCTCGTGCGGCAGCACCGCGACGGCGGCCGGCGCGTTCGTCGGCGCGGCGACGCCCGCGGGACGCGGCGGCGAGGGGACGAGCGGGACGATCTCGACCGACGAGTCGCCGGTCAGCGGCGCCTGGATCAGGAAGCGCGCGTTGCGCGGGACGTCGACGTTGTTGTTGATCGCCAGGATCACGTCGACGGTGAAGTCTTCGGGGAGCAGCTGCGTCTGGTCGACGACGCCGACGACGACGCCGCTCTCGTACACCAGCGCGCCTTTGTGCAGCCCGGCGGCCGACTTGAAATGGACGCCGATCTTGTAGCGGCCCTGCGTCCCCACGTTCGCGAGCACGAGGAAAAAGCCGAACAGCCCCAGCAGGGCGACGACGGTGAAGATGCCGACGAGAGCTTGTCTGTTCATACGGTTATATCGGGATCGGCCCGACCTCGCTCCCTTGCAAGAATTGCTGCACGATCGGATTCGGTGACCGCCGAATCTCTTCGACGGTTCCATAGGCGACGATCGCGCCCTCGAAGAGCATCGCGATGTAGTCCGCCATCATGAAGATGCTCTCCAAGTCGTGCGATACCACGACGGCGGTTCCGTTCAGCTTCTCCCGGAGCTTCACGATCGTATCGGTCAGCACGTGGGTGATGATCGGGTCCAGGCCCGTCGTCGGCTCGTCGTACAGGACCGCTTGCGGGTTGGTGACGACCGCGCGCGCGAACCCCGCGCGCTTCACCATCCCGCCCGAGAGCTCGGCCGGATAGCGGTCCTCGACGTGCGCCAGCCCTACCGACTCCAGCGTCTCGCTGACGACCTTGCGGATCTCCTCGTCGCGCATCTTGGTGTGCTCGCGCAGCGGGAGCGCGACGTTTTCGCCGATCGAGAGCGAGTCGAACAGCGCCGAGAACTGGAACGCGAACCCGATCGTTTGGCGCAGCTCGATCAGGTTGCGCTCGCGCATCTCGGTGATGTCCTGGCCCTTGACGTACACGCGGCCGGTGTCGGGCTTCTTCAGGCCGTTCAAGAGCCGGAGGATCGTCGACTTGCCGGCGCCCGAAAGCCCGATGATGCAGGTGATCGCGTTCTCGACGATGTCCAGCGAAAGGTTCTGCATCACGATCTTCGGCCCGTACCGCACGCAGACGTCGTCGAGCCGCGCCCAAACCTCCGCCATCAGCTATGACCGTACAAGATGTACGAGAGGGTGAAGTTGAAGATGAAGATCAGGATGATCGAGGTGACGACGGCGCCCGTCGTCGACTTGCCGACGCCGGCCGCGCCGCCGCGCGTCGTGAGCCCTTGATACGAGCCGATCATCGCGATGATCACGCCGAACACGACCGACTTGAACAGCCCTTTCAACACGTCGTCGAACGGCAGCACCGAGCGCGCCGAGGTGATGAACGACTCGTACGAGATGTGCGCGTAGACGTTCGCGACCCACATCCCGCCGAGGATCGAAACGATGTCGGCCAGCACCGTGAGCAGCGGGAGCATCACGACCAGCGCGAGGAGCCGCGGGACGACGAGCATCCGCGTCGGCGAGAGGCCGAGCGACTGCAGCGCTTCGATCTGCTCGGTCACCACCATCGAGCCGAGCTCGGCGGCGATTGCCGCGCCCGTGCGGCCGGCGACGACGACCGCCGAGAGCATCGGGCCGAGCTCGCGCGCCGTCGAGAAGGCGACCGCTCCGCCCACCAAGTTGCCGACCCCGTACTCGACCGCTTGGACGGCGCTTTCGAGCGAGAACACCATCCCGGTGAAGAGCGAGGTGAGGATGACGATCGAGACCGACTGGACCCCGAGCAGATACGCTTGGTCGAGCGACTCGCGCACCCGGATGCGCAGCGCGATGATGAAGCGCAGCGCGTCCCCGAGCAGTTCGGCGACGCCGCCGGCGTAGGCAAAGACGCTGACCGTCCCCTGCCCGACCTCGTCGAACATCTTCATTCGGGGCGAAGTTCAGCGAGCGCGGCGAGGACGCCTCGCACCGCCTCTACGCGCTTGGCGACCACGCCGCGCTCGGCCGTGAAGTTGTACTGGAGCTGATAGAGGCGTTCCAGCTCGCGGTCGACCTGACGCAGCTGGCCACGCGCCTCGCGCTCGTACGGCTCGAAGTAGCGGCGCACGGCGTCGAGGTACGCCCGCGCCGACGCGTCGTCGACGTCGCCAGCCTCCAGCGCGCGGCCGATGCGGTCCTGCGCCGCGCGCATCGCCTTGTCGGTGACGTGAAAGGCGCCGACCGCCGCCGCGAGCGCTGCGAGGCGCGCGCGATCAGCCACGTGCGAGCGCCTGGCGCTGGAGCTCGAACAGCTCGCCGATCCCCTTCGCCGCGAGCTCGAGCAGACCGTCGAGCTGCGCGCGGCTGAACGGCTCCTTTTCTGCTGTACCTTGCACTTCGACGAAGCCGCCGGCATCGGTCATCGCGACGTTCATGTCGACCTCGGCACTGCTATCCTCTTCGTACGGAAGGTCGAGGACCGCCGTGCCCTCGACGATCCCGACCGAAACGGCCGCGATCTGTCCGACCAGCGGCCACTTCTGCTTCTTCTCCGGGTCGAGGTGCTTGCGCAGCGCGAGCGCCAGCGCGACCCACGCGCCGGTGATCGACGCGGTGCGCGTCCCGCCGTCGGCGCCGATCACGTCGCAGTCGACGATCACCGTCCGCTCGCCGAGCTTCTCCATGTCGACGACGGCGCGCAGCGCGCGGCCGATCAAACGCTGGATCTCGTGCGTGCGCCCGCCGAGCCGGCCCTTCGCCGACTCGCGCTGGCTCCGCTCCGGCGTGGCGCGCGGCAGCATCGCGTACTCCGCGGTGATCCACCCCGTCCCGCGCCCGCGCATCCACGGCGGAACGCGGTCCTCGATCGTCGCCGCGCAGATCACGCGCGTGTTCCCGACCGAGATCAACACGCTCCCGTCGGCAAACGTCAAATACCCGGGCTCGATCGTCACCGGCCGAAGCTGATCCGGCGCCCGGCCGTCAGTACGCTGCACGATGCTATTCGACGGTAACGGTCTTCGCGAGGTTTCGCGGCTGGTCGACGTCTTTGCCGTCGATGTCGGCGATGTGGTAGGCGAGGAGCTGGAGCGGGATCACGTTGACGATCGGCGAGAGGAGCTCGTCGACGCGCGGGACCCAGAAGACGTGGTCGGCGAGCGCGGCCGCTTCCTCGTCGCCGTGATTCGCGACCAGAATGATCGGGGCTTCACGCGCTTTCGACTCGGCGATGTTCGAAAGCGTTTTCTCGCGCACGCGGCCTTCGGTGACGATCCCGATCACCGGCGTCTTCGAGTCGAGCAGCGCGATCGGGCCGTGCTTCATCTCGCCGGCGGCATAGCCCTCGGCGTGGATGTACGCGATCTCCTTGAGCTTCAGCGCGCCTTCGAACGCGGTCGGAACGTTCACGTAGCGGCCGATGAACAGCACCGAGCGCGCCTTGCGGACTTTTTTCGCGACCTTCTTGATCTCTTCGGAGGTGTTCAGCACCACGTCGATCGCGGCGGGGAGGAGCTTCGTCCCTTCGGCGATCTCGCGCAGCCGCTCGAGCGGCGCCGACTTGCGGACCCGCGCGAGGTAGAGCGCGAGCAGCGTCGCGGCGATCGCCTGCGAGATGTAGGTCTTCGTCGCGGCGACCGAGATCTCGGGGCCGCCGCGCGTGAAGAGCGTCGCGTCGGCGAGGCGGGTGAGGTGCGAGCCGACGACGTTCGAGATCCCGATGATCGGCGCACCGGCTTCCTGCGCGATCTTCACCGCTTCGATCGTGTCGGCGGTCTCGCCGGACTGCGACATCGCGATCGTGAGCGTGCGCGGGTCGAGCGCGCGGTCGCCGTAGCGGAACTCGCTGGCGAGCTCCATCTCGACCGGGATCTTGCACAGCGCGCGCATCAGGTACATCCCGATCATCCCGGCGTAGAACGCGGTTCCGCAGCCGGTGATCGAGATCTTCGTCATCGCGCGCAGCACGATCTCGTCGATGTTCAGCTCGCTCCCGAGCTGGACGTCGTGGTCGTCGTCGATCCGGCCGGCGAGCGTCTCCTTGATGACGTTCGGCTGCTCGAAGATCTCCTTGAGCATGAAATGCTTGAAGCCGGACTTCTCGGCCGAGGTCGCGTCCCACGAGATCTGCTGCACCTCGCGCTCGACCGGCGAGCCGTCGAACGCGGTCAGCTTGTAGCCGTCGCTCCCGACGTCGACGACCTCGCCTTCCTGCAGCACGACGATCTTCTTGGTGTACTGCAGCATCGCGGGGATGTCGGAGGCGACGAACATCTCGCCCTCGCCGAGCCCGACGATCAGCGGCGAAGCGCCGTTGCGCGCGAAGATCAAGCGGCCCGGCGCGTCGGAGGAGATCACGCCGAGCGCGAACGCGCCGCGCACTTGCGCGAGCGTCCGGCGCACCGCGGCGACGAGATCGCCGTCGTAGTGCGTTTCGATGAGGTGCGCCAAGACCTCGGTGTCGGTCTCCGAGGTAAAGACGTGGCCATCGGCGAGCAGCTGCGCGCGAAGCGGCGCGTAGTTCTCGATGATCCCGTTGTGAACGACGGCGAAGCGGCCGCTGCAGTCCATGTGCGGGTGCGCGTTGGCGTCGGAAGGGCGGCCGTGGGTCGCCCAGCGGGTGTGCCCGAGACCCGTCGTCCCGTGCAGCGCCTCGCCGTTCCGCAGCCGCGCCGCAAGGTTCGAAAGCTTTCCTTCAGCCTTCGACCCCGTCAGCTTGCCGTCGGCATCGATCACCGCGACGCCGGCCGAGTCGTACCCGCGATACTCGAGCCGGGCGAGTGAATCCATGATGATCGGGACGCTGTCTCGCTTCCCGATGTAACCGACGATGCCGCACATGGTTAAACGGCGCTCCGCCCTAGGCTGCGCGCCCCCCACTTCGTGGGGCCCCCGGTCCGACCTCGCAACAACATCGTCATCGGAGCGCTATTCTACTGTGCTCGGTCCATCACCACTTGTGCCGGCCGCGGACTAACCGCGGACTATTTGATGCCCTCTTTGGTGCGCCGGTAGGGGATTTTGCCGAGGCGGACTTCGTTGAAGGCGGTCGAGACGGGCTTGTTGGGGTTGACGCGCTCGGTGAGCGGCGGCGCACCGTTGTTCAACTGCTTGGCACGCTTGGTCACGACGTTGACCAGGGAGAACTTCGAGTCGACGTGGCGGAGCAGTCCGTCCAAGTCGCCGAATACGCTGTCGCTCATATGGTTAGCTGTCTTCCAGTTCTTTGAGTTTGGTTTCTGGGTAGCGATGGATGCGGTACCGTTCGGCGCGCACGATCGCTTCGAGGTCGTCAACCGCCAGCTGCGGTTTCGCTTCTTCGTTGACCACCAGATAGTCGAAGCGATGGACGTAGGTGAACTCGTCGTGCGCGATCTCGAGCCGCGCGGCGATCTGTTCGTTGGTTTCGGTGCGCCGCGCTTCGAGGCGCGAGCGCAAGTTCGAGAACTTGTCGGGGACGATGAAGATCAGAACGGCGTCGGGAAACTGCGATTTCATCGCCAGCGCCCCATTGACTTCCGGCTTCGAGACGACGTCGTACCCGGCACGCAGCGCCTCATCGATGAACGAGCGCGGGGTACCGTAAAGGTTCCCGTTGTAGTCGCGGTATTCGAGGAAACCGCCGGTCATCAGCCGGCGCTCGAACTCGTCCCGGTCGAGAAAGAAGTAGTCGATTCCGTCCCGCTCGCCGGTCCGCGGTTCGCGGGTCGTCGCCGAGACGGAGTACAGGAGCCGCTCGTGGCGGGCCTTGAGGCCTTCCACCAGCGTGTCCTTCCCCGCGCCCGAGGGGCCCGACACAACGAACAAGAGACCGGGCCCGGTCAGAACGACGTTCCTCCTCACGTACGGGTCAAACACGGATAAATACGGAGGGGGCCGGAAAGGACCTCCCCGCGATGACCACCGACTGGATCCTGATCCGCCGCGCCGCGGCCGAGCTGGAGCGCGCGCTGCGGGGCGGGCGGGTCACCGACGTCGGCCTGCTCGACGACGGCCGGGTCGCCCTCCAGTTCGGCGGGCTCAAGAAGCGCGGCTCCGCCACCCTGGCCGCCGACGCGTTCGGCTCCCCGCCGCTGGTCACCCTGGACGACGCCGAGCTGGCCTTGGCGGTCGACCCCGGCTGGCTCCGCGCCGCCGGCGCGACGCTGCGCGGGATGCGGCTGACTTCGGTGCGGGCCCGGCCCGGCGACCGCGTCCTCGTCCTGGCCTTCGGGACGTCGTCGCGGTTCGGAGTCGCGAGCGAGTCGCAGCTGGTCCTGGAGCTGGTCCCCCGGTACGGAAACGTCGTGCTGCTCCGCGAGCGGGTCGTCGTCGCGGCGGCCAAGCAGTTCTCGCCGGCCGAGAACGAGGCGCGCTCGGTCCAAGTCGGGATGCCGTACGAGCCCCCGCCGCTGCCGCACCACCGGCTGCCGCGCATCCTCGCGGAGTCGATCGCCGCCGAAGGCGCCGCGGATGTCGCAGAGCGTTCAAGCGCGGTCCTCGCAGCCGCCGAAGCGGCGGCGGACGGCCTCGGCGACGTCCACGTGTACCGCGACGGCGGGGGCGCGCTCGTCGCCGCACACGTCGTTCCGCTCGCGCAGTTCGCGGCGCTCGAGCATTCAACGGTGCCGTCGCTGCTCGATGCGTTCGCAGAGGGGCGATCGGCGACGCTGCGCGCGCAGCGCGGTGATGCGACCGAACGCCGGCGCGCGGCGTTGCTCGCGCGGATCGCGAAGCGCGCGCGCGCGACGGCGAACGAGCTCGCCGCGGCCGGTGTGCGAATCGAAGACGCGGCGGCGCGCGACCGGCTGCGCGAGAGCGGCGACGCGCTGTTCACGCACGCCAACGAGATTCCCTCAGATGCGACGACCTACGTTCCGCCGACGAACCCGTCGCTGACGATCGAGCTGGACCCGGAGCTGGACGTGAAAGCGAACGCGCAGCGCTACTACGCGCGCTATCGGAAAGCCGCCGATGCGCTTCCGCACCTCGAGCGGCGTCGTGAGGTGCTTGCCGCGCGGCGCGATGCGCTGGACGTTCTTGCGTTCGAAACGGAGCGCGCCGATGCGCCGACGCTCCCCGAGCTCGAGGCCGACTTGGACGCGCTCGAAGGACGAGCGCCGCAGCGTTCCGCGCAATCGAACGCGAAACGGCGTCCGCCGCTGCGGCTAGAGCGCCCGTCGGGGGCGCGAATCTACGTCGGACGCTCGCCGCGCGAGAACGCCGAGGTGACGTTCCGGATCGCGCGCCCCGACGATCTGTGGTTCCATGCGCGCGGGATCCCCGGCTCGCACGTCGTTCTGCAGGCGCCGCCCGGCGCGGCTCCCGCCGACGACGATCTCGACGAAGCCGCGAACCTCGCGGCGACGCACAGCAAAGCGAAACACGCGCCGCGCGTCGAGATCGACTACACCGAGCGCAAGTACGTGCGCAAGCAGCGCGATGGCGGACCGGGGTTAGTCTGGTACACCAACGCGCGCACGCGCGTCGGCCGCCCCGCTCACACCGGCTGAACGACGACGATCGTGTTTCCGTCGGGGTCTTCGAGGATGGCCTGAATCCCCCACATCTGCGGCGTCGGCGGCTCCTTGAACGCGATCCCTTTCTCGCTCCAGAGATCGTACAGCGCCCCGATGTCGGCCGTCGCGTAGACGAACGTCGTTTGCCCCGCCGCGCTCGGATCGTGCGCAAGCGTGAGCCCCGTTTGCGCGCCGGGCGGCGTGACGGTCAGCCAGCGGTAGCCGTCGCCGCCGTCGCGGTCGCTGACTTTCTCGAAGCCGAGCGCTTCGTAGAACTGCAGCGCGCGATCCTGATCGCTCACCGCCAGGCCGAGAAACGCGATGTGATCCACGGTTCGGTCCCTTCGCTTTACGCCAGGGCGGCGCGGTACGCGCGAACCTCGTCGGCGACTTGCGCGTACGCGGCGTCGATCGCGATCACCCGCTCGCGCGCGCCGTCGAGGTTGCCGGTGCGGGCGCGCGCGTCGAGCTCGGTCGCGAGCCGGTAGACGACGTTCGCGCCGATGTTGCCGGCGCTCCCTTTGATCCCGTGCGCCGCGCGCGCGACCACCTGCGCGTCGCCGGCGGCGAGCCCGTCCTCGAGCGCGCGGCGGTGTTTCTTCCCAGTCTCGAGCGCCATGTCCAGCAGGTCGGCGATCCCGTTCACGTCGTCCTCGAAAGCCTCTTCGAGCCGCGTCAGATCAAGAATCTCTCTATCCGGCAACCCCAACCCCGTTCGCAAAGCGTTCGACGGCCGCGCGCAGCGCCGCGAGCTGAACGGGTTTGGCGAGGTAGTCGTCCATCCCCGCGGCAAGGCACGCTTCGCGGTCGCCTTCGAGGGCGTTGGCGGTCATCGCGACGATCGGGACGTGGCCGCCGCGCACCGCTTCGGCGCGGCGTATTTCGCGCGTCGCCTCGAACCCGTCGACCTCCGGCATCTGGCAATCCATCAGCACGACGTCGTAGCGGCCGTGCGCGAGCGCTTCGATCGCCTCGCGGCCGTCCGACACGGCGTGCGCGCGAAAGCCGAGCTTCTTCAGCTGCTGCAGCGCGAGCTTGCGGTTCACCGGGTTGTCCTCGGCGACCAAGACGACGATCCCGCCCTCGTCGCGCGGTTCGACGATCCGCCCTTCCGTCACCGGCTGGACGACGATCGCCGGCGCGGCGACGCCGTCGAGCGCGGTCGCCAGCGCGTCGTGCAGGACGCTTTGCCGGATCGGCTTTCGCACGACCGCGCCGAACCCGGCCGCCTTCGCGTCGGGCGCGCTCGACGGCTCGTCGCTTCCGGTGATCAGCAGCGCCGGAATCGTCTCGCAGCCCGGGATCGCGCGCAGCCGCGCCAGGAAACCGAACCCGTCGCCGCCGGCCCGGCGGTCGACGATTGCCGCGTCGAAGACGCCGCCCCGGCCGGCGGCCGCGCGGGCGAGCTCCAGCGCGTGGACGGCGTTCGCCGTGCTCGTCGCGATCGCGCCCCAGCCGAGCAGGTACTGATCGACGACCTGGCGCGCGTCGGCTTCCGGGTCGACGACCAGGATCCGCGCGGCGCGCAGCACGTCGGCCCGCTCGCGCTCGGCGTCGCCGATGACCCGATCGAAGGGGAGCGTGAACCAGAACGTCGAGCCGCGCCCGAGCGAGCTCTCGAAGCCGATCTTCCCGCCCATCAGCTCGACGAGCCGGCGCGAGATCGAGAGCCCGAGCCCTGTGCCGCCGAAGCGACGGCGCGTCGACTGATCGGCCTGGCGGAACGGTTCGAAGAGATGGTCGGCGACCTCGGGCGCGATTCCCGGCCCGGTGTCGGTGATCGAAAACCGCAGCACGACGCCGCGCTCGCCTTCGACGCGGTCCACGATCGCGCGCACCGTAACGCTTCCTTGCGCCGTGAACTTCACCGCGTTGCCGAGCAGGTTCAACAGCACTTGGCGCAGCCGGTCGGCGTCGCCGAGGACGTGGCGCGGGACGTCGGGACCGACGTACGTCGAGAGCGAGAGCCCTTTCTTGCGCGCGGCGGCGGCCAGAATGTCGGTCGCGTTCTCGACCGCGACGACCGGCGCGAAGGCGACGCTCTCGAGCTCCATTCGGCCGGCTTCGATCTTCGAGAAGTCGAGGATGTCGTTGACGATCGCGAGCAGCGAGTCGGCCGAGTCGCGGACCGTCGTCGCGTACTCGCGCGCCTCGTCGGAGAGCGGTGTCTGCAGCAGCAGCTCCGACATCCCGACCACGGCGTTGATCGGCGTGCGGATCTCGTGGCTCATCGTCGCGAGGAACTGCGACTTCACTTCGGCGGCTTCGAGGGCGCGGTCGTGTGCGGCGCGGATCGCGTCTTCGGCGGCTTTGCGCTGGGTGATGTCGCGCAGGATGATGATCGTCTCGCCGAACGCCGCCGTCACGTCGCGGCCGCGCACGAACTCGATCGGGAAGAGCGTTCCGCGCGCATCGCGCCCGACCGTCTCGACGACGTTCGACTCGGCGACGTTCGCGACGCCGGCGTAGTCGGGGAGGATTCGCGAGATCGGCGTCCCGGTGAGATCCTCCGCGACGAACCCGAACAGCGCCGCGGCGGCCGGGTTCACCGAAGCGACGGCGGCGCGCGCATCGACCGTCACCAGCGCGTCGGCGACGCCGTTCACGATCCCGCGCAGACGGCGCTCGTTGGTCGCCAGCGTGCTCGAGAGACGGTTCGTCTCCGCGAGCAGCACGACGACCAGAAACGTCGTCGCGACCAGGATGTCGATCCGCGAGAGATACCAGCCGAGGCTGTAGCGGTTGCCGCCGAGCGCGTTGAGGAGCGATTCCATCAGCAGTGCGGCGGCCGGGACGGCGAGCCACACGTCGACGACGGTCCGGTTCGAGCGCCGCAGCAGCATCACGAGCGCCGTTCCGGAGAGCACGACGACGGCGCCGAGCGCGGCGTAGATCGGCGCCGAGTAGCTGCCGTCGCGCGTCAGCGTGGGCAGCACGTCGTCGAACACGAGGACGAGCTGCACGGCGGCGTACGCCGCGACGACGGTCGCGATCACCGCCGCGGTGGTGCGGCCGGGCCCGATGCGCCGCGTGGCGCGTGGCGCGAGGATCGCGTACGCCGCGAACGCGCCGGGCAGCGCCGTGTGCCAGACGATCCAAAGGTAGGTGGCCGTTGCCGGGACCGTGCCGAGCAGCGCCGAGGTCCCGACGCCCGGAAAGGTCAGAATGTACGGCACGAAGACGAGCGCGCTGAAGAGCGCGCCGCACGCCAGCACCAGCAGCGCCGGCCTGCGCGAGAGCGCGAACTGGCCGAACAGGATCGTCGCGGTGATCGCGAGCCCCATCAGCACCGCCCCGCCGTACAGCGTGACGAACCCCGGGAACGTCCCGAGGACGTTCCGTGCGAAGGGTGCCGCAACCAGTGCGATCGTACCGAGAGAAACGATCGCGATCAGGGCCGCTCGACGCTGCTGCGGCGATGCCGGGAGCGTCGCGAGATCGAGCGCCGGAGAGTTCACGTCGTTGTCCGGTTCTCGCCCGGCGGCGGAGCGCCCGCGGAAAGGCTCGTTTCGAACGCTAAGAATCGGTAACTGCCGGGTTGGCTTCCCGTGAGAACCGGGCGGCTTTACGTGCGCTCAACGAACATGGCATCGCCGAACGAGAAAAATCGGTACCGTGCGGCGATCGCGGCGCGGTACGCGTTGCGTACGCGGGCGTACCCAGCGAACGCGCTGACGAGCACCAGCAGCGTCGAGCGCGGAAGGTGGAAGTTCGTCAGCAGCGCGTCGACGACACGGAAACGGAAGCCGGGCGTGACGAAGAGATCGGTCTCGCCTTCGCCGGCGCGCACCTCGCCGCCGGCGAGCGCGTCGCCCTCGAGGGCGCGCAGGACGGTCGTCCCGGCCGCGATCACGCGCCGCCCGTCGCGCCGCGCCGCTGCGATCGCCGCCGCCGTTTCGGCCGGGATCGTATAGCGCTCGGCGTGCATCACGTGCTCGTCGATCCGCGCGCCGCTCATCGGGCGAAAGGTTCCGATTCCGACGTCGAGCACCAGCGGGACGATCGTGACGCCGCGCGCGCGCAGCGCGTCGAGAACCTCGGCGGTGAAGTGCAGCGAGGCGGTCGGCGCGGCGACGCTTCCCGGGACGCGCGCGAAGACGGTTTGATACCGTTCGGCGCGCGCGGCGTCGCCGGCGCCGACGTAGGGCGGGAGCGGGAGCTCGCCGTGCGTCTCGAGCAGCGCGCCGACGTCGACGCCGTCGTCGAAGCGAACGACACGCGGTCCGTCGGCGAGCACGTCGGTAACCGTCACTCCGGCAGCGCCGACGTGCAATCGCGCTCCGGCGCGCAGCTTGCGGCCCGGCCGCACCAGCGCCAGCCACTCACGCGCCGACGGATCGAACGCGGCGTGCGCGCGCGGGCGCAATAGCAGCAGCTCGGCGCTTCCGCCTTGTTCGCGCACGGCGTGCAATCGCGCGCGCACGACGCGCGTCTCGTTCAGCACGAGCACGTCGCCCGCGCGCAGCAACGAGGGAAAGTCGGCGAAGGTGCGGTGCGCGAGCGCGCCGCCTTCGCCGAGCACCAGCAGCCGCGCGGCGTCGCGGCTCGGCGCGGGCTCGTGCGCGATCAGCTCCGCGGCAAGATCGTAGTCGTACGCCGCGACGTCGCGCGGCTCGTTCGCGTCTTCGATTACGAGGTGGGAACGCGCTGGCGTTCGATGTCGAGGAACGACTGCAGCCGCGAGCGGTCGTCGTCGGCGAGGTCGATGAACTGGACGCCGACTTGGAACGTGTCGCGCTCGAAGGCGCGGACCCAGCGCACCTCGCCGAGCACCTTGAGGAACGGCGAGCGCTTCATCGTGAACGTGTAGCGCGTCCCTTTCGGCAAGTACTGCTCCGAGATCACCCGCATCCCGGTCGCGCTGATGTCGGCGACGGCGCCGCGGAAGAGCGTGAACGAGAGCCGGTCCTCGACGACCACGTCGATGAACTTCCGCAGCCGAACGCTGTCGTCGGCCCGTTTTTCCTCGTCAGCCATTCGTCACCGAAGTTCCCGGGAAGTAGAACGCGAGGATCTCGGCCGCGGACGCGCCGGCGGACGCGAAAAACTTCGCTCCCCATTGACAGAGCCCGACGCCATGACCACGCCCGGACCCTTCGATGACGAGCCGTAAGACGGCCTGCGCCGGTTCGATTCGAACCGAGCGCAGCCACAAGCTGCGCACCACGTCGTAGCCGAGGGCGCGGCGGAAGTCGGCGACGGGGACGGTCGCGACGATCGTGCCGAGCAGCGCGACGGCCCGCGGGCGGCCGGTCGGGTCCGGCTCGCTCAGCGCGGTGCCGACGAGCGTCCCGCCGGTGCGCGAGCCGAACGCCGCGACGGCCCGGCTCAGGTCGACCGTCCGCGACCAGCGGTACTCGGGCGCTTGGATGCAGTGCGGGTCCTCGACGCCGCGCAGGTACGGGAGCGGCGCGCCGTTCCAGACCGAGACGATGTCGGCGGTGTGGCCGCCGCAGCACGACGAGTAGAACACCGAAGCCGGACCGGCGCCGTAGACCAGCGTGCGGCCGCGCGTCGCGCGGATCGCCGCCGTTGCGGCGGAATGCTCGGCTTCGACGCCGCCCCAGCGCTGATCCGACTCGTCGGCGCGGACGTCGTACGGCCGCGAGAGCGTGCGCCGCGCGAGCGCGAACGTGCGCGCGACGATCGCTTGCGCCTCGAGCGCAGCGGCCGGCCACGACGGCGGTGACTCGAGCGGAACGACGCCTTGCAGATACGCATCGACGTCGATCGTCGTCACCAGCATCATCTTCCCGTCGCCGCTGCCGACGGTCGAGGGCGCGCCGCGCCAGCGTTTGCCGCCGTACGCGAACGTTCCGTCGGCGGCGACCTGCGGCGTCTCACCACGCGTATCGTTCGCGACCAGTACCCGAATCTGCGGCGAGAGCGGATCCCACACGTCGAGCCCGCCGGTCGCGATCGTCGTCGCGCCCGCCGCGACGCTTTTCAGGAACAGCGCCCGATCGATCATAACAGCCGCGGCTGCGCGCTTTCTCGCACGGGGATTTTCAGGTGCGCGTGGGCGGCGGGCGTCGTCTTGCGGCCTTGCGCGGTGCGTTGCACGAAGCCGCTCTTGAGCAGGTACGGTTCAACGACGTCTTCCAGCGTTTCGACGTCTTCGGTGAGCGTCGCGGCGATCGCGGCGATTCCGACCGGCCCGCCGCCGTACTGCTTCGCAATTGTTTCGAGGTACGCGCGATCGAGGCGATCGAGCCCGAGCTCGTCGACCCCTTCGCGGCGCAACGCCTCGCTCGCGACCTCGGCGGTGATCACGCCGCCGGCGCGCACCTCGGCGAAATCGCGGACGCGGCGCAGCAAGCGGTTCGCGATCCGCGGTGTCCCGCGGCTGCGCGCGGCGATCGTGCGCGCGCCGTCCAGCTCCATCGCGATGTCGAGAACGCGCGCGCTGCGTTCGACGATCCGCTGCAGCTCCGCCGGCTCGTAGTACTCGAGATGATGGACGATACCGAAGCGGTCGCGCAGCGGCGCGGAGAGCATCCCCGCGCGCGTCGTCGCGCCGACCAGCGTGAAACGTTTTAGCGGGAGCTTCAGCGTCTTCGCGTACGCGCCGCGGTCGACGACGAAGTCGATCTGAAAGTCTTCCATCGCCGGATAGAGGTACTCTTCGACGACGGTTCCGAGCCGGTGGATCTCGTCGATGAACAGCACGTCGCCGGTCTCGAGCGCGGTGAGGATACCGACCAGATCCTTCGGCTTCTCGAGCGTCGGACCGGACGTCGGGCGCATCGTCCCGCCGGTGGCGTGCGCGATCAGGTTTGCCAGCGTCGTCTTGCCGAGCCCGGGCGGCCCGGAGAACAGGACGTGCTCGAGCGGCTCGCCGCGCCGCGCCGCCGCGTCGATTGCGATCCGCAAGTTGTCGACGATCTGCTCCTGACCGACGTAGTCGGCGAAGCTGCGCGGCCGCAGCGTCGCGCCGTAGACCTCGTCTTCGAGCGACGCGTCGGCGCCGACGATCCGCGGCGCCTCTTCTTCCTCGGGCGTTTCGCCCGGCCCAACGATCTTCTTGCGGACTGAGTCGCTCACGCGCCGACTCCGGCGGCGTTGCGGCGGCGGTAAATCTCCGCGAGCAGCGCCTCGGCGTCGTCGATCTGCGGCGCGCGCTCGAGCGTCTCGGCGATCATCGTTTCGGCTTCGGTGCGCTTGTACGCGAGCTGCAGCAGCACCGCGAGCGCTTCGCTCGCGAACTCCGGCATCGGCGGCTTGTCGGGCACGGCACGTTGCGGCGCGTCCTGGATCAGCAAGAAGCGCGCCACTTTGCCTTGCAGCTTGGCGACGATGTCGCGCGCCTTCTGCTGGCCGATCCCGGGCAGCGTCTTCAAGAAGGCGTGGTCGCCTTCGTCGATTGCGCGCGCGATGCGGGCCATCGGTGCTGAGAACGCGCGCGCGGCCGACTTCGGCCCGATCGACGCGACCGAGAGCAGCGCCTCGAAGAACTCGCGCTCGATCCCGTTGCTGAACCCGAAGAACGTGAACCGCCCTGCGTTTCCGTCGAGCGCGAAGTGCGCGTAGATCTCGAGCGTCGTCTCGCCGCTGTCCGGGACTTTTTGCGCGACGCTCGGCGGCAGAACGACGTCGTACACCAGACCGCCCGCGTCAATGCGCACGGCTTCCCCCGCGCGTTCGAGCACGGTGCCGGTAATTCTGGAAAACACTACGCGAGCCGGGTGGCGCGCGAGCGGCGCTGGGGCATCACCACGCCGAGTTCGGCGAAGCGGTCGCGTTGTGCTTCCACATTCGCGAAGGCGATCGCGAGGGCGAGCGCGTCGCTGACGTCGTCGGGGCGCGGCGGCGCGCCCAGCCCGAGGAGCTGCACGACCATTCCTTTTACCTGCGCCTTCGTCGCCGCGCCGCTGCCGGCCAGCGCGCGCTTCACCGAGGCGTGGGCGAGGTGCTGAACGGGGACGCCGTGTGCGCCGGCGGCGAGCGCGAGGACGCCGCGCGCGTGCCCCATCAAGACGGCGGTTTGCGGGTGTTCGTACGAGGTCCACAGCTCTTCGACGACCATGCAGTCCGGCCGCGTCGCGCGCACCACCTCGACCATCGCGTCGTAGAGCTGCACCAGCCGCCGCTCGAGCGGCTCTTTCGGATTCGGCTGCAGTACGCCGCCTTCGACGAGCCGCAACGCGCCCTCGCGCAGCTCGATCACGCCGTAGCCCGTCGTGCGCAGACCCGGATCGACGCCGAGGATGCGCCGCGCGTTCACGGGCTCCCGGCGCGCACGACGGTGAGGTTGACCGATTCGCCCGGCGTGAGCGCGCTGTTCGCTTCCGGTTCCGTGCGCACGACGTGACCGTCCGCCAGCGAGCTCTCGCTGGTGTACGCGATGTTTCCGATCTGATAGCCCTGATCGGTCAGCGCTTTCTTCGCGGCGTCCAGCGTCATGTCGGTCACGTCGGGAACCGTTCCGGCGACGCTGGTGTAGATCGTCACCTTCGAGCCTTTTTTCGCTTTCGTTCCGGCCGGCGGCTGCTGCTGTGAGACCTTCCCGGTCGGGTTCGCGGCTTCGACCGCGTACGAGCGCCCCACGTTGAAGCCGGCGTTGCGGAGCGTCGACTCGGCGGCGTCGGCGTCGTTGCCTTGCACGTTCGGAACCTGCACGGTGCTCGCGCCGGTGCTGACGATCACGTTGACGGTCGAGTTCGGCGCCGCGGTCGCGCCGGGATCCGGGTTCTGCGAAGCGATCACGTTCGCCGGGATCGTGTCGCTCTCGGTTTGCTGCGCGACGTTCAGCCCGAGCCCCAGCGCGCCGAGCTTCCTGCGCGCTTCGTCGACCGTTGCGCCGACGATGCTCGGCACGGTGATCGGCTGCACGCCCTTCGACACCGTCAGCGTGACCGTCGAGTTCTGGCGCAGCGACGTTCCGACCGGCGGGTTCACGTCGATCACTTGCTGCACCGGAACCGACGGATCGAACTTGTCGGCGACCTTGTACTTGAGCTTCACCTTCTGCAGCTCGCGCTGCGCGTCGGCGACGTTGTAACCTTTCACGTCGGGAACTTGAACGCGCGGCAACCCGCCCGAGACGACGAGCGCGACGGTTGCGTTCGGCGCGAGCTTCGTCTGCGCCGGCGGATCCTGGCGGATGACGTGGTCTTGCGGGACGCTGTCGCTCAGCTCGCTGGTGACGGCGGCCTTCAGCCCGAGCCCGGCGAGCTGCTGCTGTGCTTGGCTCGCCATCATCCCCGTAACGTTTGGAACGTCGATCGTCTTCCCCGGCGCGAAGAGCGGGCCGCGCAGCGCGAAGAAGCCGATCGCGATCGCGACCAGCAGGAGCGCCGGAAAAAGGATCCAGCGGCGGTCCGGGCCGGGCGCGACGTACGCGTCGAGCGTTTGCACGAACGTCCCGCCGCGGTCGGGGCGGTCGGGCGCCGACGAGCGGCGCGGCGGCGGTGCGTCCGGGGGCTTCTTGACGGCGCCGAACGTCGAGGTCGGCGCGTCGGCGAAATCGGAGGTGTGCGCGACGTTCGGGCGCTCGCGCGCCTCGCGCAGCGCGCTGGCGAGCTCGGTCGCCGACGAGAACCGTTCCTCGGGGTTCTTGCGCAACAGCTTCTCGACGATCGAGGCGATCGCCGGCGAGACGCCGGTCGCGGCGGGATCGATCGAGGGCGCGTCTTGCGAGACGTGTTTGAGCGCGACCGCGACCGGCGTCTCACCGCTGAACGGGAGCGCGCCGGTGAGCATTTGATAGAGGACGACGCCGACGGAGTAGAGGTCGCTGCGCTCATCGAGCTCGTGGCCCTGCGCCTGTTCGGGCGAGATGTACGCGACGCTTCCCATCACCATTCCGGGCTGCGTCACGCCCAGCGTGTGCTCCGAGACCGCGCGCGCGATCCCGAAGTCGCTCAGCTTGACGACGTCGTCCTTGGTGACCAAAATGTTCGCCGGCTTGACGTCGCGGTGCAGCAGCCCTTGCCGGTGCGCGTAGGCGAGCCCGCTCGCGATCTGGATCGCGTAGTCGACCGCGACCGGCTCCGGTAGGACGCGCTCGTCGCGCATGATCTCGCCGAGGGTCGCGCCGTCGACCAGCTCCATCACGATGTAGTACGAATGGTCCTCGCTGCCGAAGTCGTAGACGTTGACGATGTTCGGGTGCGAGAGCTTCGCCGCCGACTGCGCTTCGTACGAGAACCGCTTCACGAAGTCGTCGTCGCTCGCGTACTGCTCGCGCAGCACCTTGATCGCAACGCGCCGCCGCAGCAGCGTGTCGGTCCCGACGTAGACGTTCGCCATCCCCCCGTTGCCGAGGGTCCCGTCGACACGGTACCGGTTATTGAAGATGCGCTCGGCGGAGGGATTCACGGTCTGCGCTTAACTTCGCGAGCGGGCGAGCGCGACCCGCAGGACGTCGCGAGCGATCGGGGCGGCATACGTTCCACCATACCCGACGTTCTCGACGACGACCGCGACCGCGACGCGCGGCGCCTCGGCGGGCGCGAAGGCGACGAACCACGCGTGCGAGCGGCCGTGCGGGTTGGTCGCGGTGCCGGTCTTCCCGGCGACGGTCACGCCTGGGAGCTGGGCGGCAGTTCCGGTCCCGCGCTTCACGACTTGGACCATCAGATCGCGCACTTCGTGCGCGGTGTCGGCGGAGATCGGCTGAGCGAGCGTCTCGGGCCGGGTCGCGAGGGCCGTCTCGCTTCCGGCGATCCGGCGGACCAAGTACGGCCGCGGCGTCGTCCCGTCGTGCGCGACGGTCGCCCCGATCAGCCCCATCCGCATCGGCGTGACGAGCAGCGAAGCCTGGCCGAACCCGAGCTGCGCCAGGATCCCCGAGTAGACGTCCTTCTTCTGCGGCACGTGGTCGCGGGTGACGGCGAGGTCGAACGCGACCGGCTGGCCGAGCCCGAACTTGCCCGCGTACTCGAACCAGGTGTCGACCCCGATCTTCAGCGCGATCTGCGCGAAATCGACGTTCGAGCTGAGCGCGAAGGCACCGGCGAGGTCTTGCGTCCCGGTCGTCTCCTCTTCGTCGTTGTGGACGGTGAAGTTGCCGACCGTGAACCCGCCGTAGTCGCTGAACGTCGACTGCGGCGTCACGACGCCGGCGTCGAGCGCGACCGCCGCGGTGTAGATCTTGAACGTCGAACCTGGCGGATAGAGCCCGCCGATCGAGCGGTCGAGCAGCGGCGAAGCCGGATCGTGGATCAGCGCCGGCCACAGCGCATCGAGCCGGTTCGGGTCGTACGACGGCACCGAGGCGAGCGCGAGGACGGCACCGGTGCGCGGGTCGATCACGATCCCGGCGGCGCGCGCGTGCTGCGAGAGCCCCGCGACCAGCGCTTTCTGCACGGTGAGATCGAGCGTCGTGACGACGTCGGCGCCGCGCGGCGCACCGTGCGTTCCGGCGACGATCTCGCGCAGCTGCGTGAGCGGATCGACGGCGTCGGTGTGCGCGGTCAACACGCGGTCGAACGAATCTTCGAGACCGGCCGTGCCGTAGCGCGACGACGCGTAGCCGACCGCTTGCGCGGTCAGCGCGCCT
>DASZGA010000199.1:0-19996 GCA_035939295.1 Candidatus Elarobacter sp.
AAGCCGATCGTCGACATCGACGTGGTGATCCGCCACACCGACGCGTTCCCCGAAGCCGCACAGCGTCTCGCAACGCTCGGCTACACCCACCTCGGCGACCTCGGAATCGTCGGCCGCGAAGCGTTCCGCGCCTCACCCTCCGGCCTGCCGCGCCACCATCTCTACGTCTGCGCCTCCGGCGCCGCCGCGTTGCAAGCGCACCTCATCCTGCGCGACGCCCTTCGCGCCGACGCCGATCTCACGGCCTCATACGGCGCCTTGAAACGCGACCTCGCACAGCGCTACCGCGACGACCGCGACTCCTACGCCGAAGGCAAGACCGCGTTCATCACCTCCGTCCTCCTCGACGCGCGCGAAGACCGCCGCCGCGGCCCGCGCCACTGAAACGTGAGCGCTTAGCGCGAACGCCCTAGCGTTTCGCTTTGCGGATGTAGACGGCGCTGGTTCGGTAGTCGAACCACATGTCGTAGGAGCGGAGGAGGTCGGTGCCGACGATGCCGTCGACGTCTTCGGTGCCGAGGTCGGCGTTCGAGACGTCGGCGGTCGCTTCGCGCGTCCAGATTCCGCCGAGCTCGAAGGTCGGGACGCGGGTCGTCTCGGCGGTCGCGAAGCCGCCCATCCCGCGGACGTGCATCGTGCTGGCGACGCGGTCGGGGCTGAAGTCGCCGCGCTCCGCGAACGCGGTCTCGAAGACGGTGCGGTTCGCGCCGGTGTCGAGGACGACGCGGCCGTTCGCCGTGCCGGCGCGCGCGTAGACCGCCGGCGTCTTGTCGTCGAGCGCGATCCCGATGGTGCTGGCGTCGGCGGGCTGGTGAAACCGCTCGGGCGGGAGCGCTTCGGCGAGGTTCTTGCTGACGTTCAGATGCACGACCGTGTCCGCGAAGAAATCGAACCCGAGCAGCCCGGCGACGCGCGTACGGCTGTCGAGGTGGAACGGCACGGTCACCACGCGCGCCACGATGTTGCGCATCCGCAAACCGCCGATCGTCATCTGCGGGACGATCGTCGTCGACTCGGGGAAGGTTCCCAGCGTCGCGCCGACGCGCCGCCCGTAGCTTTCCAGACCCTGCTGCTGGACGATCGACGGGTCGACCACGATCCCCGCCGCCCCCGAGTCGAGCAAGAAGTCGTACGCACCGCGGCCGACGATCACGCGGACGACGGCGAGCCCGTTGACGAACCGCACCGGGAGCCGCACCGCCGTCTGCTTCTCGGGGAACTCGACGACGCGCCGAGACGGCGGCATCTCGATGTCCTTGAAGTCCGGCGTCGTGTCGAGCTGCCGTGAGACCAGGATCTGCTCGCGCTCGTTGCCGAGCGAATCGGTCGTGCGCACGCGCGACGGCTCGGGGACGCCCTCGACGAAACGGTAGTCGTCGTAGGTCGTCGTGTAGCGGCGGCGCCGCTCGACGTACTCGCGGCGCACGAGATTTCCGGTGCGCCTGTCGATGTACAGCCACTCGTGCCGGCCGTTCGACGGGTTCACCTCGACGACGTGCGCGTTCAGCGCGATCGAGTCGCCGACGAGATGGACGTTCCGCTCGTCGTTCGCGTCACGAAAGGCACGGTCGCTCGCGACGTCGCGCAGATCGTGCACGCCGGGATACGTGAAGGTGATCCCGTTGCGATTCTGCTCCCAGCGAACGCCGCGCAGAACGCCGCGCTCGTACGAAAGCGGGCCGAGCTGCGTCGTCTCGCGGATGTCCTTGGCAAGCCGGTTGACCTTGAACGAGCCGACCGTACCGTCTTGGAACAGCCGCCACTCCTCCTCGACCGTCGCCGCGCGAGTGTGCTCGCGGACGTGTGCGCGCTCGTACAGCGTGCGCACGCGGGAGAGCGACGTGTTCGAAGGGACGAGCCCGCCCGGCTCGTCGTCGATCGCCGCGAGCGCCGGGGCCGTGCTGAAAAGCAGCGCGGCGAGGAGCATCGCTCCCCGCCGTGCATTTCTTGTTATAACGATCCCGTCGGCCCCATCGCTTCGAGCCGTTTCTTGAGATCGCTCAAGAAGCCGCTCGCGACCGCTCCGTCGACGACGCGGTGGTCGAGCGACAAGCAGACGTTCATGATCGAGCGGATCGCGATCGAATCGTCGTCGCGCACCACCGGCCGCTTCACGACCGCCTCCGTCGTCACGATCCCGGTCTGACCCGGGACCAGGATCGGCGCGCTCAAGATCGAGCCGTTCGCGCCGGTGTTGTTCACGGTGAACGTTCCGCCGGCGAGATCGTCGGCACCGAGCTTTCCGCGCCGCGCTTTGTCGATCAGCTCGCCGGCGGCGAGCGCGAGCCCCTTGATCGTGAGCTGGTCGGCGTGCTTGATCACCGGCACGATGAGGTTCCCGCCGGCGGCGATCGCGAGCCCGACGTTCACGTCGCGGTGAACCCGAATCCCTTCGTCGGTAAACGAAGCGTTCATCAGCGGGAACGCGGCCAGCGACTCGACCGCGGCGCGGATGAAGAACGGCAGCAGCGTCAGCTTCACGCCGTACGCTTTTTCGAAGGCGTCCTTCTCGCGCGCGCGCCACTTCCACACGTTGGTGACGTCGACTTCGGTCATCGTCCACGCGTGCGGCGCGGTGCGCTTCGAGTCGACCATCCGCTGCGCGATGATCTTGCGCGCTTGCGTGAGCGGGATGAGATCGCCGGGGCGCGCGCCGGTGTACGACGGCTTGGCGCGGTCGGACGGCGACGGCGGGCTGGTCGGCGACGGCGGGGTCGTCGGCGTCGGGGTGGTCGTCGGGGACGGCGGCTCGGACGGCGGGGTCGTGGGATGCGGGTGCGGCGTCGGCGGCGGCCCGGGATCGGGGCCCGGCACCGGATGCGGTACCGGCTCGTCCTTCGCGGTGATCATCGCCGCGACGGCGGCGCTCGGTCCGGCCTTGGCGGCCTCTAGGATGTCGTTCGCCGTGATGCGTCCGTTCGTTCCGGTCCCGCGGACGCGCGCGAGGTCGATCTGGTGCTCGCGCGCGAGCCGCCGCACCGCCGGCGAAACGCGCACGCCGCCCGGCGCGGCACCGCTCGAGGTCCCGTTCCCGGACGCGCCGTTCGAGGATGCTCCGGGCGCGCCGTACGATGACGGCACCGGCGAATTGTACGACGGGCCGCCCAATCCGACGTTACCGCCGGGAACGGGCTCGTCGCTCGCCTGATGGTTCGCTTCCGCCGTGCGATCGCCGGACGCCGCGGCGGCGACTTGCTCGGAAGGCGAGCCGCTGCCGGCTGGTTCCGGCGTCGCGGCGCCGGCGGCGACGTCGTCGATGATCGCGATCGGCGCGCCGGTCGGAACCGTCTCGCCTTCCTTGACGATCAGCTCGCGGATCACGCCGGTCACCGGCGAGGGAACTTCGGCGTTGACCTTGTCGGTCGACACCTCGACGAACGCTTCGTACTTCTCGACGCTGTCGCCGGGCTTCTTGAGCCACTGCGCGACGGTCCCTTCGGTAACCGTCTCGCCCAGCTGCGGCATCGTAATAGTGGTAGGCATCAGAACTTCGCCAACTCTCGCATCGCCTCGACCATCTCGTCGGTCGAGGTCATGAACTCTTCTTCGAGCGGCGCCGCGTAGCCCATTGCGGGGACGTCGGGGCCGGCCAGCCGGCGAACCGGCGCGTCGAGGTCGAAGAGCGCTTCCTCGGCGACCATCGCGCTGATCTCGGCGCCGATCCCGCCGAACTTGTTGTCTTCGTGGATGATCAGAAGCTTGCGCGTCTTGCGCACAGATTCGAGGATCGTCCCTTTGTCCATCGGCCGGATCGAGCGCAGGTCGACGACCTCGACCGAGACCCCTTCGCCTTCCAAACGATTTGCCGCGTCGAGCGCCTGATGCATGTTGTAGCCGTAGGAGACGACGGTCAGACCGGTCCCGGCTTTCTTCACGTCGGCCTTCCCGATCGGGATCGTGTAGTAACCGCTCGGGACTTCGCCTTTGACGCTGCGGTACGTCTTCTTGTGCTCGAGGAACAGCACCGGATCGGGCGACTCGATCGCCGCGTTCAGCAAGCCTTTGATGTCGGCCGGCGTCGAGGGCGCGAGGATCGTCAGCCCTGGAACGTGATAGAACAGCGCCTCGATCGAGACGGAGTGCGAGAGCGCGCCGCGGACGCCGCCGCCGTACGGCGTGCGGATCACCAGCGGGCACGTGTAGTCGCCGTTGCTGCGATAACGCGTCTTCGCCGCTTCGCCGACGATCTGGTTGAACGCCGGATAGATGAAGTCGGCGAACTGGATCTCGGCGATCGGCCGCAGCCCTTCCATCGCCATCCCGATCGCGACGCCGACGATCGACGCCTCGGCGAGCGGCGTGTCGACGATCCGTTGCGGCCCGAACTCTTCGAGGAATCCCTTGGTGATCAGGAAGACGTTGCCGCGCGCGCCGACGTCCTCGCCCATGATCAGCACGCGCTCGTCGCGCGCGAGCGCGTCGTGCAGCGTCGTGCGCACCGCCTCGACGTTGGTCATCGTCACGCCGGTCTGCTGCGCCGTCGCGGTCATCGCTACTTGAACTCCTGCCACGGGCGATAGTCTCCCGCGACGACGTTGGTGTAAAGGCTCTCGGGGGTCGGATACGGCTGCGCTTCGGCGGAGTCGGTCGCCTCGTTCGTCTCGCGCAGCACGTCTTGCTTCAGCTGCTTCGCACGCGCTTCGTCGATCACGCCGGCTTCGATCAGCACTTGCTCGTAGCGCGGAACGGGATCCATCTTGCGGCGCTCTTCGATGATCTCGCGAGAGCGGTACGTGCGGTCGTCGTCGTCGGTCGAGTGCGAGAGGAACCGGTAGCACTTCGCCTCGACGATCGTCGGCCCGCCGCCGGTGCGCGCGCGCTCGAGCGCTTCGTTCATCGCTTTGTAGGTTGCGATCGGGCTGAACCCGTCGCACACGACCCCCGGCAAACCGTAGCCCGGCGCCTTGTCGGCGACGTTGGCGACGTTCATCTGCATCTCTTGCGGGGTCGAGATCGCCCACTCGTTGTTCTGCACCAGGAAGACGATCGGGAGCGAGTGGACCGCGGCGTAGTTGACCGACTCGTGCCACTCGCCTTGCGAGGTCGCGCCCTCACCGTTCGAGCAGATCACAGCTCTCCCGTTCTCACCGCGATACTTGAAGGCCGCCGCTACGCCGGCCGCATGCGTGCAGTGCCCGGCGATGATCGACGAGATCGAGAGCACGCCGAGATCGTGGTTCGTGTAGTGGTTCGGGAACTGCCGCCCCATCGAGCGGTCGGTCTGCCGCGCGAACAGCGAGGAGAGGATCTCGAACGGCGTCATCCCGACGCCGAGCGCCAGCCCGAGATCGCGGTAATACGGAACGAGGACGTCGGCACCGCGCTGGAACGCCATCGCCGCGCCGGCCTGAACCGCCTCGTGCCCTTCGGAGCCGAGCGCGAACGGGATCTTCCCCTGCCGGTTCAGTTGAAAGCCGCGGTTGTCGAGCTGGCGCTGCAGCAGCATGTTGCGAAGCATCGCGACGAGCTGCTCGTCGCTCAAGCCCGCGCGGTCGAGCTCGCGCCCGCGCGCGGTCGTGGTTTTCGCCATCGAGTCGGTCCCCTGGGCCGGATGAAGTGAGAACCGCGGATACTCGCGCGCCGGAGGCCGCGACTCCTGCGGCGGCCGCTCGACTCGGGCAGCAGGCTGGCGAGTTCACGGTTTTGTACAGAAAGTATTTCCCTATGCCTTTCGAGCAAGGAAACGCCGTCCGGGTTTCCAAGCTCCGGAGTCCGGGCGGCCGTTCGGCCGTCTCAGTGACGAGGCCGCTCTTTCGCCTGCGAGCCGGGTGCCGCGGAACATATTCGTCCCCAGAGCTTTCAGTTCAGAGGAGAAACGCGCTATGGGCGTCTTGCCCTTCAATCGTCCTCGGGTCTTCCGTCGAGGAGTTCCCCTGCTAGGCGCGTGCGTGATCGCCGTCCTGGCGGCCGGGTGCTCCGGTGGCGGCGGCTCGAACGCCGCACCCGCGCTGCCCGGCACCTCGCCTCAGGGGCCGACGAGCTCCGGGATGGCGCAGGTGACGTTCACGATGAATTGGGGGTCGGGCACCACCACCTCGTCCGTCAAGCGCACCCCGCGCTACGTGCCGCCGACGGCGCGCAGCGTCTCGGTCACCGTGAACGGCGGGACGCCGCAGTATCTCAACGCGCCGGCGAGCACGATCGTGATCGACGCACCAATCGGGACCGACACCTTCGTCTTCCAGACGTACGACGAGCAGAACGGTCAGGGCAACGTCCTGAGTCGCGCGACCGTCACGAAAACGATCGTCAGCGGCGCCGCCAACACGGTGACGGCGGTGCTGAACGGCGTCGTCGCCTCGGTGACGATCTCGCTCAGCAATCCCTCGCCGAACGCCGGCGTGCCGGCGACCGTCAACGTCAACGTGGCGGCGCGCGACGCCGACGGCAACACGATCGTCGGACCGGGCGACTACAGCGTCCCGATCCACCTCGCCGTCAACGACTCGACGAACAGCGGGACGCTCTCCCTCTCGACGAACAACCTGCAGAACCCGTCGACGACCGCGACGCTGACCTACAACGGCGGTACGCTGAACAGCGGCCTCCCCGGCGGTCCGACCGCGACGGTCGTCGCCAGCGGGACCGGGATCTCGACCGTCTCGGCGGCGTTCACGCCCAGGCCGACGTTCTACCAGTTCTCGATCCCGGTCTCGACGAACAAGCCCCGATACATCGCGGCGGGCAGCGACGGCAACATGTGGTTCACGGAGAGCCCGGGCAACGCGGTCGCGCGCATCACGCCGGCCGGCGTGGTGACCGAGTTCACCGTGCCGACCGCGAACGCGTTCGAGACGCAAGGCCCGCATATCATCGGCGCCAGCGACGGCAATCTCTGGTTCACCGAGTCCGGCCCGACGGCGAACAAGATCTCGAAGGTCACGACGACCGGGACGTTCACCGAGTTCAGCACGCTCTTCGCGCCGCCGCCTGCCGATCAGCCGTTCGGGCTGGTCGATCGCGGTGACGGCAACATCTGGTACGTCGCCAACGGCAGCAGCCGTGTCGGCTTCCAGAGCATCAGCGGCGGTACCGCCGGCGAGACCAGCATCCCGACCGCGAACTCCGCGCCGTTCGGCATCGCGACCGCGCCGGACAACAACCTCTACTACACCGAGTCGGCGACCGACAAGATCGGCCGCATCACGAACCTGTTCACGGCGCAGAGCGAGATCTCGCTGACGACCGGAACGACGCCGAAGGACATCGTCCGCGGACCCGACGGCAACCTCTGGTTCACGGAGTCCGGGCGCAACAACATCGGCCGGCTTTCGCCGAACTCGTTCTCGGTCACCGGCGAGTTCCCGACGACCACGCCGAACTCCGCACCGTGGTCGATCACCGTCGGCCAGGACGGCGCGCTCTGGTTCACCGAGAACGGTCAGGACAGGATCGGCCGCATCACCACCGGCGGCACCGTCACCGAGTTCGCCTCGCCCGTGACGGGCTTGGCGCTCCAAGGCATCGGGACCGCACCGGACGGCTCACTGTGGTTCTGCGAGCCCGGCAGCGGCGCGAATCCCGGCCGCGTCGGAAAGCTGGTGTACTGAGATGCGCACGAAGAAAGAAGAAAAGACCGTGCGCAATCGCGCCGCACTAGGCGCTGCGCTCGTCATTGCCGCGACCGCGCTGTTCGCCGGCTGCGGCGGCGGCAGCTCGAGCCCGCCGACGTTCTTCACCGGTACCGCGACGCCGACGGCAACGCCGACCCCGGCCGCACCGACGCCGACGCCGACACCGACACCAACGCCGTCGCCCACACCGACCCCCACGCCGACTCCGAGTCCGACCCCGACGCCGGTTCCGGCGCCGATCGGCGGGAGCAGCGTCTCGGTCTCGCTGACCGCTGCGGGCTCCACCGCGCAGTTCACCGTCACCGAGAACACCTACACGGGCCCGCTCACCGCGGCGAACGGTTCGCCGTCGTGCGCGGGGATCGCGACCTTCGCGCCGGCCGCCGGCAGCGGTCCCAGCGCGACGTTCACGATCACCGCGGTTGCCGCGGGGACGTGCACGATCGTGGTGACCGACAACCACGGCGGCTCGGTCGGGGTGAACGTCACCGTGACGACCACCAGCGGCTCGATCAGCGGCGTGCGACGCAACACGCACTGATGCGGTAGCTCGCGCGTGACTCAAGGCCCGTCGCGACTCAGGTCGCGGCGGGCCTTTCGTTTGCTTGCGCGCCGCAATGGGCAAGTTATCGGCAACACACCATCGCTATCGCTATCGCTATGCAGCGGAGGAGAATTCGACGATGGCAGCAGCCAGAGGCGGCCGCAAGAAGGCCGCATCGTCGCGCAAGGGCGCGGCAAAGAAGACCGGCGCAAAGAAGACCGGCGCGAAGAAGGCCGGTGGGCGGAAGAAGGCCGCCGCCAAGAAGAGCCCGGTCGCGCGCGCGACGAGCCGCGTGAAGAAGGCCGCGGGCGCGACGCGCAAAGCGGCGGGGAAGGCGAAAAAGACCGCCGGCGGGATCGCGAAGAAGGCCGCCACGACGGCGAAAAAGGCGACGCGCGGCGCGCGCAAGGTCGCGACGGTTCTGGAGAAGGCCGGCGAATTGCTAGAGACGGGAGCCAACGTCGTCGAGTCGGTGACCGCGAAGGTCGCGAAGCCGCGGCGCGGCGGCCGCCGCAAGGCGAACGCGAGCGGCTGAACGCCGCTCGCCGAGGGCTAGGCGGTGACGATCTTCGCGGCGTTCTCGAGGCCGAGCTTCGCGATCGACTCCTCGCGCATCTTGTACTTCTGAACCTTGCCGCTGACCGTCATCGGCCAGCCCTCGACGAACATCACGTAGCGCGGGATCTTGTAATGGGCGATCTGCCCCTTGCAGTAGTCTTTGATCTCCTGCTCGCTCGCGCTCGCGCCCTCGTTGAGGACCACCCACGCGCACAGCTCCTCGCCGTACCGCTCGTCGGGGACGCCGATCACTTGGACGTCCTTGACGGCGGGGTGGGTGTACAAGAACTCTTCGATCTCGCGCGGGTAGACGTTCTCGCCGCCGCGGATCACCATGTCCTTGATCCGGCCGCTGATGTTGACGTAGCCGTCGTCGTCCATGGTCGCGATGTCGCCGGTGTGCATGTAGCGCGCGGCGTCGATCGCGGTTGCCGTCGCTTCGGGGTTCTCCCAGTAGCCGAGCATCACGCTGTAGCCGCGCGTGCACAATTCACCCGGCGTGTCGCGGCCGACGATCTTGCCTTCGGCGTCGACGATCTTCACCTCGATGTGCGGGTGGACGCGGCCGACCGTCGCGGTCCGTTTCTCCAGCGGGTCGTCGGTCATCGTTTGGGTCGAGACCGGTGAGGTCTCCGTCATCCCGTAGCAAATCGTCACTTCCGGCATGTGCATCTCGCTCTGCACGCGCTTCATGACCTCGACCGGGCACGGCGAGCCCGCCATGATCCCGGTCCGCAGCGTGGAGAGGTCGAACTCCTTGAAGTTCGCGAGCGCCAGCTCGGCGATGAACATCGTCGGCACCCCGTACAGCGAGGTGCATTTCTCTTTCACGACGGCTTCGAGCGTGAGCTGCTGATCGAAGGTCCAGTTCGGGATCACGATCGTCGCGCCGTGCGTCGTGCAGGCGAGATTGCCGAGCACCATCCCGAAGCAGTGATAGAAAGGCACCGGGATGCAGACGCGGTCGCGTTCGGTGTAACGGCAGCCTTCGCCGATGAAGAAGCCGTTGTTCAGGATGTTGTGGTGCGAGAGCGTCGCGCCTTTCGGAAAGCCGGTCGTCCCCGAGGTGTACTGAATGTTGATCGGCTCGTCGAACTGACAACGCGCTTTGCGCTCCCCGAGCGTCGCGTCGTCGCAGCGGCCGCCGCGCTCGACATACTCGTCCCATCCGATCTCGCCGGCGCCCGGAACGCTCTCGCCGGCGATCACGACCTCGCGCAGCGCCGGCAGCGAAGCCCGCACTTCGCGCACCATCGCGAGATACTCGCTGGTCTTGTACTTGTCGAGCACGATCAGCGTGCTCACGCCGCTTTGGCGCAGCGCGTACTCCAGCTCGGAGAGCCGGTACGCCGGGTTCACGTTGACGAGGATCGCGCCCACCTTCGCGGTGCCGTATTGCGCCAGGACCCACTCCAGCGAGTTCGGCGACCAAATCCCGACGCGCTCGCCGTGCGCGACGCCCGCCGCGACGAACGCCTTTGCGAGCCGGTCGGTCTCCGCCGCGAACTCCGCGTACGTCAGGCGCCGGTTCTGGTGAACGGAGACGACCGCGTCGTTACTCGGGAACCGCCGCGCGATCCGGTCGAGGTTGTCGCCGATCGTCTCTCCGAGGAGCGGGACGGGGCTCGCCCCGTGAGCGTAGGACGGAAGAGCCATGCCTTGAGTCTCACGGCATCGCCTCCTCTTGGTCCTTCAGAGCAGGTCGCTGTTCTCGTAGACGATGTCGCGCAGGTCGTGGCGCGATCGGGCGGCGTCGAGGTCGAGCGCGACCCCGACGCCGGCGTCGAGCTCGTCGAGAAATGCGAAGACGGCTTGGACGAACGCCGTCCACGCGGCGCGCGAGCCCGGCTCGCCGAGCGCCGCGGCGTACGCTCTTCCGGCGCCTTGGCCCAGCTCCCAGAGGGTGGGCGAGCACGCGGGTCCGGCGGAGGCGCGGAGGGTTTGCGTCAGCGACGCCACCATGTCGCGATGGTCGCCGCTCAGCGTGGTAGTTTCGATCGGAATCGCGGTCATCGGAGGGAACCTTTTGCCGGATAGTACAATAACGGCTTTACCGATGATAGGCAAACGATCGTTTTACTGTCAAGACGCTGGGAGACGATTGTGACGACCGCGAGCACCACCAAGGCCAAGGCGAAGGCGAAGCCCAGGGCCGCCGCCTGCGACGGCGATCTCTGGGTCCCCGCGCGCGGCGAGATCTCGCTCGCCGAGGTCATGAAGGCGCTCGGCGACCCGACCCGGTTGAGGATCGTGCGCACCCTGGCCGAGAAGGGGATGGACGGCTGCACCGGCGGCGCGACGACCGAGGCGTCGAAGCAACTCCTGAGCCACCACATCCGCGTCCTGCGCGAGGCGGGGCTGATCGAGTGCTGGTACGAGGGCCGCAACAAGTACGCGCGGCTGCGCTTCGCCGACCTGGAGGCTGAGTTTCCGGGGCTGTTGGCCTCGGTTACTTCATCGCTGAGGCGCCGCCGAATCGGGAGGTCCGCGAAGCGCCGCGAAAAGGCCGCTTCATGACGACCACCGCGATCCCTCACGACGAGCTCGTCGCCGTCCGGCGCCGGCTTCACGCCGCCCCCGAGCTCTCTATGGTCGAGCACCGGACCGCGGCGTTCGTCGCCGAGGAGCTTCGGAAGCTGAGCCTCGACGAGGTTCGCACCGGGATCGGCCAGACCGGCGTGCTCGGGACGCTGGCCGGCGGCAAGCCGGGTCCGGTGACGCTGCTGCGTGCCGACATGGATGCGCTTCCGATCACCGAGCTGAACCAGGTGCCGTACGTCTCGCAAAACGCGGGCGTGATGCACGCCTGCGGGCACGACGGGCACGTCTCGATCCTGCTCGCGGCGGCGAAGACGCTCGCCGCGCGCCGCGCCGAGGTTCCCGGCACGCTCGTCTTCTGCTTTCAGCCCGGTGAAGAAGGGCACGCCGGCGCGAAGAAGATGATCGACGACGGCGCGCTGGAGAACCCGCACGTCGACCGCACCTTCGCGCTTCATCTCTACAGCGGTCTGGACGTCGGGCAGATCGGCGTCCGCGACGGCGCGTTCTTCGCCTCGGCCGACGAGTTCGAGCTGATCGTGCGCGGCAAGGGCGGGCACGGCGCGATGCCGCAGCTCGCCGTCGATCCGGTGATGGCCGGCGCGTATCTGATCACGATGCTTCAGACGATCGTCTCGCGCGAGATCGCGCCGAAAGATCCGGCGGTGATCACCGTCGGCAAGTTCGTGAGCGGGACGACGTTCAACGTGATTCCCGACGAAGCGACGATGATGGGGACGGTGCGCGCGTTCGACCCCTGGGTTCGCAAGTCGATGCCGGAGCGGATCGAGCGCATCCTCAAGGGACTCGCAGAGTCGATGCGGTTCGAATACGAGTTCAAGTACAACTGGTCGTATCCGCCGACGGTGAACTCGCGCGAGATGAACGACGTGGTGCGCGAGGTCGGGCGCAGCGAGCTGGGTGCGACAAACGTCGTCGAGCACGACATCGTGATGTGGGCCGAGGACATGTCGTTCATGCAAGAGGTACGGCCGGGCGCGTACTTCATCGTCGGCGCACGTGGCGGCGAGTCGACCTCGTTCCCGCACCACAACGCGCGCTTCGACGTCGACGAGCGCGCGCTCGACGTCGGCTACCGCATGATGACCGCGCTTGGCCTCCACGGCTGAGACGGAAATCACTTCTCAGCGAATTCTCACATACGACCTGAACCGTTCCCAGCAGACGAGCGTACATTCGGTGGAACCAGCAACGAGGAGCTACCCGTGTACGCACCCCAGACGCAGCCCGTTCCGGCCCCGGTTGTCATGCGATTGATCGGCGTTCTCGACGCCGACCTCGTTGCCGCGTTCACGACGCTCGAGCGCGGGCTCGTCGGGATCGACGGCGGGACCGTCCTCGTCGACGTCCGCGACCTGAGCGTCGTGAGTGAAACCGAGATGCACGCGCTCGCCGGCGCGGTCGCGACGGCGCGCCGCGAGGGCCGCGACGTTCGGCTGGACGCGCGCGGGCTGCACTGGAAGCGGACCGCGAAGAAGAATCTCTCCACGCAGCCGTCGGTCGACGCGCAACTTCGTTCCAGCGTTCGCCGCACCGTGATCGTGGCGCACAGCGTGAGGAAGAAGCGAAGCTGACCCCGTTTCGTTCGCCGTTTGGACAATGACAGACGGCGGGCGATGGCCTATGGTAGGGACTCCGATGCTGCACGAAGAGCACGACGCATGCGGGGTCGGGTTCCTGGCCGACCTGTCCAACAAGCCTTCACACCGGATCGTCGACCTTGCGCTGCGCGCGGTCGGCGCGATGGAGCACCGCGGCGCGCGCGCTGCCGACGGGCGCACCGGCGACGGCGCCGGGATCCTCATGGAGACGCCGCGCGCGCTGCTCCAGCGCGAGCTCGCGGCCGTACACGTCCGTGTCCCCGAGCAGCATCTTGCCGCGGTCTGTGTCTTCTTGCCGCGCGACGAGGACTTGGCGGCCGCGATGCGCGGCAAGATCGAGCACGCGATCCGCGGCGAGTCGGTCAAGCCGATGCGCTGGCGCGTCCCGCCGGTCGATCCGACCGTCCTCGGCGCGCAAGCGCGCGCGAGCGCGCCGGCCTACGAGCAGCTGCTGGTCGACGTCGGTCCGGGGAACTCGCGCGAGCGGATGCGCTCGGTGCGCCGTGCCGTCATCCGCACGCTGCGCGAGGAAGGCGACGTCGCGACGCTTGTGAGCGCGTCGCCGCAAACCGTCGTCTACAAAGGGCTGCTCTCGTCGAGCGAGCTCGGCGCGTACTTCGCCGACCTGCAAGATCCGGCGTGCGTCTCGCGCTTCGCCGTGTTTCACCAGCGCTTCAGCACCAATACCGCGCCGAGCTGGCGGCTCGTCCAGCCGTTCGGGATCGTCGCGCACAACGGCGAGATCGACACGATCACCGGCAACCGCGCGTGGATGCGCGCGCGCGGCGTCCTCTCGCCCCGCGGCGCCTCCGACTCGCTCGAGTTCGACGTCGCGCTCGACGCGATGGTCGGCGCCGGCTACCGCGTCGACGAAGCGGTCGATCTGATGCTCTCGCCCGCGATCGACGACGACGAGCGTTTGCGCGCGTACTACGACGCGCACGTTCCGACCGTCGAGCCGTGGGACGGTCCGGCGGCGATCGTGTTCGCCGAAGGCGACCGCGTCGGCGCGGCGCTCGACCGCAGCGGCTGTCGTCCGCTGCGCTGGTGCGTGACCGCGGGCGGAACGGTCCTCGCCGCGTCGGAAGCGGGCGTCGTCGATTTCGGCGACGACGAGATCGTCGAACGCGGACGGCTCGGTCCCGGCGAGCGGATCGTCGTGCGGTTCGCGACGGGCGAGCTGGTGCGGCCGGCGGCGTTCCGCGCGCTGCGCCGCGAGAACTCCGACTTCCGCGCGACCGTCGCGTCGTGGCACTTCGAGATGCCCGCGCGCGCGCCGCGTGAGGTCGACAAGGAAGTGCTTCGCCACGACCTCGTTCGCTTCGGCTACACGAAGGACGAGATCGCCGGCGTGGTCGCGCCGCTCGCCGCCGGAGCGGAGCCGGTGTGGTCGATGGGCGACGACGCGGCGCTCCCGTTCCTCGAGCGGCGGATGCCGGTCACCGAATATCTGCGGCAGCGGTTCGCGCAGGTGACCAACCCGCCGATCGACGCGTTGCGCGAAGGTTTCGTCTTCGACGTGCGCGCGTGGGTCGGGAGCGGCGACACCAACGGCGACGTTCCCGCGCACGGCAGCATCGTCACCGTCGACACCGCGCTCCTCGACGAGCTGACGTTCGACGAGCTTTCCTTTGATTCGCGACTGGTCCCGCACCGCATCGCGCTCGACTGCGCGAGCGTGGGACTGCGCGCGCGGATCGCGCAGATTGCCGACGAGTCGGAACGCGCTGTGCGCGAGGGCGCGACCTACCTGGTCCTCGACGACCGCAACGCGACGCTTCCGGTTCCCGCGATCCTCGCCGCGGGTGCGGTGCACCAGCGGCTCACCGGCGCGGGGTTGCGGATGCAGGCTTCGATCGCGGCGTGCGACGGTTTCGCGCGCGACGCGCACGGCTGCGCCGCGCTGATCTCCGCCGGCGCGAACGTCGCGACGCCGTGGCTCGGCGCGCGTGCCGCCGTCGCCGAGACCGGCGATGCGACGCCGTTCCTCGACGCGCTCCGCACGGGTTTGGTCAAAGTGCTCGCGAAGCTCGGGATCTGCACGCTGCGCTCGTACGTCGGCGCGCAGACCTTCGAGACGCTGGGCCTCAAGCACGAGATCGTCGGCGCGTGCTTCCCCGGGATGGCGGTTCACGTCCAAGCGATCGGGTTCGACGAGCTGGAAGAGGATCTGCGCGCGTGGCAGACGCTCGCGAGCGAAGGCGGCGAGCCGCCGCAGCGCGGGCTGTTCCGCTACCGGCGCGACGGCGTGCGGCACGCGTTCGATCCGGCGCTGCTGAAGAATCTGCGCAAGACGATCGTCGCGCGCGACGAGGCGGCGTTCTTCGCGCTCTCCGACGCGCTCGAGGAGCGCGAGACGATCGCGCTGCGCGATCTGGTGGAGCCGGTTGCGCTCGGCGATCCGCTCCCGCTCGACGAGGTCGAGCCGGAAGACGCGATCCTGGCGCGGTTCGTCACCGCTGCGATGTCGCTCGGCGCGCTTGGTCCCGAGGCGCACGAAGCGGTCGCGCTCGGCGCGAAGCAGGCCGGCGCGCGCAGCAACGGCGGTGAGGGCGGCGAGGATCCGACCCGCACGCTCAACACGATCAAGCAGGTCGCGTCGGCGCGCTTCGGCGTTGCCGCGGAGTACCTGTCGACCGCCGAAGAGCTGGAGATCAAGATCGCGCAAGGCGCGAAGCCGGGCGAGGGCGGACAGATCCCCGGCTTCAAGGTGACCGCCGAAATCGCCGTGCTGCGCGGCGCGGCGCCCGGGCAATCGCTCGTCTCGCCACCGCCGCATCACGACATCTACTCGATCGAAGACCTCGCGCAGCTGATCTACGACCTGCGCCGCGCGAACGCGAAGGCGAAGATCGCGGTGAAGCTGGTCGCGCAGTCGGGGATCGGCTACGTCGCGAGCGGCGTCGCGAAGGCGCGCGCCGACGTCGTGCACGTCGCCGGACACGACGGCGGCACCGGCGCTTCACCGCTCAGCTCGATCAAGCACGCGGGATTACCGTGGGAGCTGGGGCTGATCGAAACGCATCACACGCTGGTCGCGAACGGCTTGCGCGGGCGCGTCGCGATCCGCGTCGACGGCGGGTTCAAGACCGGGCGCGACGTCGTGCTCGCCTCGATGCTCGGCGCCGACGCGTTCGCGTTCGGCAGCGCGCTGCTGGTCGCGCTGGGCTGCATCTACGCGCGGCAGTGCCACCAGAACACGTGTCCGGTCGGTATCGCGACGCAGGACGCCGCGCTGCGCGGGAAGTTCCCCGGCTCAGCGGACGACGCGGAGACGTTCCTGCGCTTCGTCGCGCGCGACGTGCGCCGCCGGCTCGCCGCGCTCGGCGCGCGCTCGCTCGCCGAGATTCGCGGCCGCAGCGACCTCGTGCGCCCGCGCTACGAGCGCGCGCAGGGAATCGACCTCGACGAGATCCTGCGCCTGCCGGAGACGCGCGCGCCGTTCGACTTCGCGCGGATCGACGACGCGCACCTCGACGACGAAGCGATCCCCGGCGGAACGCAGCGGATCACGCCCGCCGACCGCGCCGTCGGCGCGCGGCTCGCATACGATGCGGTCGTGCGCAAAGCGCGCGGCGAGTACGTCGGACCGGCGGTCTACCGATATCGCGGCAGCGCGGGGCAGAGCTTCGGCGCGTTCATCGCGGCGCCGCTCGCGTTCGAGCTCGACGGCGAGGCGAACGACGGCGTCGGCAAAGGGATGAGCGGCGGGACGCTGATCGTGCGCGGCGCGGGGAGCGCCGACGAGCCGGCGATCGGGAACGCGTGCTTCTACGGCGCGCGCGGCGGCGAAGCGTTCGTGCGCGGCGCGGCGGGCGAACGGCTCGCGGTGCGCAACAGCGGCGCGACGATCGTCGTCGAAGGCGCCGGCGACCACGCCTGCGAGTACATGACGAAGGGAACCGTCGTCATCCTCGGCGCGACGGGGCGCAACTTGGTGAGCGGGATGACCGGCGGCGAGCTGTTCGTGCTGCGCGAGCACGCGAGCCGGCTCGGCCCGACGCCGCTGATCGCGCACGATCTCGACGAGGTCTCGCGCGCGCGCCTGCGCGACCTGCTCGCGCGGCACCTCGCAGCGACCGGTTCGCCGCGCGCGCAGCAGTATCTGGACGAACGCGCCGATGCGCTCGACGCGTTCGTCCGCTTTGCGGTCGAGGCGCCTACTGCCCTGAGCTCGACCCCGGTCCCGGCGGCGGCGTCGGCGGTGTCGGCGGCGTCGGCGGTTTCTGCGCGGACTGCACGGCGCTGATCGTCGCGTCGGCCGCCTTTTTCGCCTGATCGGCGAAGATCGTCAGGTGGGTCTGCGCTTGCGCGGCACCCGCTTCGACGAACGTCTTGCCGGTGGCGATGAACGCGCCCGCGTGCTGCATCGCCGCGTTGGCCTGCTCTTGTGCGGCGGCGGTGAGGTGCGGGGTCTGCTCGATGATCGTCTTCTGCAGCTCCTGCGCCTTCGCGACGCCTTGCTGCACGAGCGGGGTCGCCTGCTCGTAGCCCTTTTGCATCGCCTCGGTCGCGATCTGCTGGAGCTGCTTCGCCTGCTCCATCGCCCGGTTGAAAAAAGAATCCATGTGCTGCTCGGTGCTCCTAGGGCGCGGCGTCCCCGCCGTGGACGGTGAGAACCCAGCGCAGCGCGCGTGCGTATTGGTCGAGCTCCCGCACCGTCCGGCGCAGCCAGCGGAACGCGGGGTCCGTACGCTGATCCGTACCGGACGCCGATTCCACCTGTTTCACGAAGGCCAGGATCGCCGAGAGCTGGGTCTCGATCCCGTCCCAGCGCTCGCGGAGGGTCGCCTCGGAGGCGTCGGGGAGCCGGTCGAGCACCGGCGGCGCCGGCTGCCCCTCGAACCGCGCGGAGAACTCCAGCCGCGCGAGCGTGTAGTCGCTCGAGCCCCGAATGAAGCTCCCCAGAAGGTTAACAAGGCGCGGATTCATGATTGAGGCGGTATCGTGAGTGAGCGTCGGTACGTCATCGTGGGCAACGGGTTTGCAGGGACCACCTGTGCGGAGCAGCTCCGCAAAGCGGACCCTGCATGTTCCATCGTCCTTTTCGCGGACGAGCCGTACTGTCTTTACAACCGCATCGCGCTCCCGCCGATGCTGCGCAAGCAGGTCACCGAGCAGAAGGTGATCATGCGCGACATCGCCTGGCACGAGAAGCTGAACATCGACCTGCGGCTCTCGACCCGCGTCGACAAGCTGAACGTCGCGGAGAAGACGGTCGTCGCGAACGGCCGCGAGGAACCGTTCGACGCGCTGCTGATCGCGACCGGCGGCCGCCCGAACCCCTCGGAGGCGCCCGGCGCCCAAGGCGCGGCGAACGTCTACAACTTCCAGTACATGGACGACACCAAGGCGATCTCGCACGCGCTCGAGACCGCGAAGGTCGCCGTCGCGGTCGGCGGCTCGTTCATCGCCTACGAGCTCGCGGAAGCGTTCGTTTCGCGCGGTGTCGAGACGCACTGGCTGATCCGCGGGCCGCGTTTCTTGCGGCGGATGCTCGACGAAGCGGCCGGCGAGCTGCTGCACGACGCGGCGCGCACCGACGGCGTCCACCTGCACTTCGGCGAGGAAGTTCGCGAATGCGTGCGCTCCAACGGCGTCGTCTCGAAGATCGTCACGACGACGGGCGAGACCATCGATACCGACGTCGTCGGGATCGGGCTGGGGCTGACGATCAACATGGAGCTGTGCGAAGGGACCGGCATTCAAACGCGCACGGGAATCGTAACCGACGAGCATCTTGAAACCGACGTTCCGGGAATCTTCGCGGCGGGTGACGCGGCGGAGTTCTACGACCCGATCGCCGAGCAGCACTACCGGATGGGGACTTGGAACAGCGCCGGCGCGCACGGGAAGCTTGCCGCGCACAACATGGCGGCGTACGCGAACGGCGGCGAGCGGAAGATCTTCGATACGGTTCCGGAGTACAGCTCGCTGGTCTTCAGCGGCCAGACGATCACGCAGTTCGGCCTCTCGCCGGAGTACCGCGACGACATCGAGACCGAGACGCTGGTCGAGCGCGACAAGAACTGGTACCGGGCGCTCTACTTCCGCGAGGACCGGTTCGTCGGCGCGGTTCTGATCGGCAAGGGCAACCGGGCGGGCAAGCGGCGCTACCTCGAGGCGATCAAGACCAAGGCGCGCTTCCCAAAGGAGATGCGCCGCGAGCTCTTGACCTGGACTGCGGAATAGCCGCCTCTCCTGCTTGAATATCGAACATATGTTCGATATTATGACGGTCCCATGCAGCGCCCGCGCCCGAGGTCGGGTAGGTGATCGTCGGCGTCCGGCTGCCGTGCTTCCGGCTCGCAGCCGCGCTCCGGCGCGCGCCCGGCGCCGACGCGCGGGCGGTGCTGGTCGAGCGCTTCGCCCGAAGGCGCGTGCTTGAAGCGACCGACGCCGCCCTGGCTGCGGGGGTCCGGCCGGGGATGGCGCTCCGCGAAGCTGTCCTGCTGGCGCCGTCGGCGCTGATCGTGCCCGACGACCCGGTGCACGCCGCGGTGGCCTGGCAGCGGGTGTTCACCGTCCTGCGCGCGTTGCCGGTGCCGGTAGAAGATGGTGGGCCTGGACTGGCGTTTGTGACGCTGCCGCGCGGCGTTGCGGCCGCGCGATGGTTCGACGTCGTGCGCGAGCGGCTTTCGCGCGGCGGGCTTACGCAGAGCGCTTCGGCGCGAAGCGGTCTCGCCGTGCGGTGCGGCGCAGGGCCGAACCGGTTCACCGCGTTCGTCGCAACGCATCGCGCCACGGATGCAGTGTGCCGTCCCGGACGCGAAGCGAACTTTGTCGCCAATGCGCCGCTGGAGTTGCTCGCGCTCGACGACGACGTCGTGCTGCGTTTGCGCCTGCTCGGCGTGCGAACGCTGGGTCAGCTCGCGGCGCTGAATCCGTTGCACCTCCGGCGCTTCGGGCCGGAGGCCGTGCGATGGAGCGCGCTTGCGCGCAGTTACGACGAGCCGGAGACCGCTGCCGCCGGGGTTTGATAGCGCGTGCGCAGCGCGCTGTGATCGCGCTCGCCGTCGCCGCGTTCGATCAGCTCGTCGAAATGCTCGCGCACGAGCTTCGCCGCGTCGAGGTTGAGGCCGCGCTCGTCGCCGGCGTTGGCGGCGATGTTCATGTCCTTGCGGTGCAGCTTCACCTTGAACCCGGGGTTGAACGCGTGG
>DASZGA010000200.1:0-9196 GCA_035939295.1 Candidatus Elarobacter sp.
GTTGTAGCCGCCGCACAGCAGCATGTCTTTGATCCGGTCGACGATGAAGACGAATCCGTCCTCGTCCATGTACGCGACGTCGCCGGTGCGCAGGTAGCCGTCCGTCGTCGTGACGTCCTTCGTCGCCTGCTCGTTTTTCCAGTAGCCCTTCATCACGTTCGGGCCCTTGATGCAGATCTCGCCGCGCTCGCCGAGCGGAACGTACCGCGCCGGATCTTCGACGCTCGCGAACTTCAGCATCACGCCCGGAACCGGGATCCCGCACGAGCCGGCCTTGCGCTTCCCGCGCATCGGCGTGAACGTACCGGCCGGCGAGGTCTCGGTCATCCCCCAACCCTCGTTGAGCTCGGAACCCGTTATCGCTTTGAAGCGCTCCTGCACTTCGAGCGGGAGCGGCGCGCCGCCGGAGCCGGTGAACCGGATCGAGGTCAGATCCAGCTCGGCCAGACCCGGATAGGCCAGCAGCGCCGTGAACATCGTCGGCACGCCCATGAACAGCGTGATCCTCTTCGCGGCGAGGTCCTTCGCGACGGCTTCGACGTCGAACCGCGTGTGCAGCACGATCTCCGCGCCGAGCCGGACCGCGAGCAGCATGCACGAGGTGAGCGAGTAGATGTGAAAGAGCGGGAGGACGAGCAGCATCCGCTCTTCGCCGGGCGTCAGCACCGGCGGTTCGACGCGCGTCGTCTCGATGTACTGGCTCATCGCGGCGGTCAGGTTGCCGTGCGTGAGCATCGCGCCTTTCGGCAATCCCGTCGTGCCGCCGGTGTACTGCAGCACCGCCAGCGTCTCGGCCGGGTCACCGAATGCGTACGGCTCGTACTTGCCGTCGTTGGCGAGCAGCGCGCGGAACGCGATCCGTCCGACCGCGCCCGGCGCGATGTCTTCGTGCGGGCCGGCGAATTCCGGAAACAGCGCGAGATCGTCGAGCCCGCCGACGACGAGCGTGGTGAACTTGCCGGTCCCGACGAGCGCTTCCATCTGCGGGAGCAGCATCGGCAGGTCGAGCGTGACCAGAATCGACGTTTCGCTGTCCTCGATCTTGTGCGCGAGAACTTGCGCGGCGTCGAGCGGCGAGTAGTTGACGACCGTACCGCCGGCTTTCAGCACGCCGAAAAATGCGACCAGGTAGTGCGGCGTGTTCGGCAGGTAGAGCCCGACGTGAACGCCGGGCCGCACGCCGAGCTGCTGGAACCCTTTCGCGGCGCGGTTCGCGAGCGCGTGCAGCTCGCGGTACGTCGCGCGTTTTCCCATGAACTCGACCGCGGGGCGGTCGGCGAAGCGTTCCGCGGCGATGTCGAGGATCTCGTAGACGGGGCCTTGCGCGAGCGGAGCGTCCCAGCGCGCCGGCGACGGATACGATTTGATCCAGGGGGTCTCGGTCATCGTTTTCCTCCGGTCATGGGCGTCCGGCTTCGGCCTGCGCGGCGTGCTGCGCGATCGCATCGATGATGCGCGGCCAGACTACTCGCGGAAACGAGTGCCCCATTCCTTCGATCAGGACAAGTCGCGCGCCCGGGATCGTTCGCGCCAGGTCGTAGCCGGCCTCGACCGGGACCAGCGGATCGTCGGTCCCGTGGATCACGAGCGCCGGGACGCGCACCTTGCGCAGCGCCCGTTTCCGGCTCCCCGAAGCGACGATCGCCATCAGCTGCCGGGCGGCCCCGGCCGGGTTGATCCCGCGCTCGTAGGTCAGCTCGCCGTGGCCCCTCGTCCGCTCGGCGTCGAACGGAAGCCGGTCGCCGTTCAAGATCGACCACGTGACGACGTACTCGCGGACGTAGCCCGCGCGGTCGAGCGGGACTTTCTTGCCGAGCCGCGCCATCGCTTTGGGCGTCGGTCCGGGGAGCAAGCGAGACCCGCTCGACGACATGATCGAGGTCAGCGAGCGGAGCCGCGCGGGGTAGCGAATCGCGATCTCCTGCGCGATCGCGCCGCCCATCGACGCGCCGACGACGTGCGCCGTTTTGATTCCGAGCGCATCCATCAAGCCGACGGTGTCGTCGGCCATGTCGCGGAGCGTGTACGGAACGCGCAACCGCACGCCGGTCACCTGCGCGAGCGCCATCTCGGCGAATTTCGGCGTGCGCGCCTCGGGAAAGCGCGTCGACATCCCGATGTCGCGGTTGTCGAAGCGGATCACCCAATACCCGCGCGCCGCGAGCTCGGTGCAGAAGTCGTCGTCCCACAGAATCATCTGCGCGGCGAGGCCCATGATGAGCACCATCGGCGGAGCGCTCGGATCGCCGAACGTGTCGTAGCAGAGCGTGATCCCGTTCGCCGCGACGAACGACGGCGCTGTCACCGTGCGGCGGTCCCTTCGCCCGCCGTCAGCGGGAGCACCCAGCGCAGCGCGTCGCCGTCGGCACGCTCGACCGTGAACCCGGCGTGCTTCACCAGCGTCGTGAGCGGGTGGTTCTCGCGCAGCGCGCACGCGATCAAGCGGCGGTATCCGCGCTTTTTCAACGCTGCGATGAGCGCGTCGAGCAGCGCCGCGCCGACGCCGTGATTGCGCGCGCCGCTCGCGACGACGATCGCGAGCTCCGCGGTCTCCGCATCGAGGAGCGCGGCGTGCGCGGCGCCGAGCGGCGCGTCGCCGTCGTGCGCGATCACGCCGATCATGTCGTCTCGCGTCTCGACGAAGCGGTGTACTTCGTCGGGATCGAGATGGTCGACGGCGTGGAAGAAGCGGCAGTAGCGGTCTTCCGCGCTCGTCGTCTCCAGGATCGCGCGGTACGACGCTTCGTCGGACGGCGCGATCGCGCGCACCAGCATCCCGGCGTTCATCGCGTGTAGCGCGCGATCAGCGGGGCGAGATGCGGGTACGCGGCCGTGAGCATCGAGCGCGTGGTGAGCTGAAAGTCCGAGAACTCGAACCCGGGCGCGACGTCGCAGCCGACCAGCGCGTAGCCGTCGGATGCGTCGACGTGCGCCGCGAAGTGCGCGCCGGCGACGATCGTCGTCTGCAGCACGTCGTTTGCGCCGAGAACGCGCGACGCGTGCGCGCCGCTGGCCTCGATGATCTCGATCGTCACCGGATCGCCGCGGTAGAAATGCCACGTCTCGTCGGACGCGAGCCGGTGGAACGCCGAAAACGCGCCGCTCGCGAGCAGGAAGTAGATCGACGTCGTCGCGCTGCGCACCGTCCCGCGCGAGGTCGTCACGCGCTCCGCGCTGCGGTACGTCTCGCGGTACCAGCCGCCTTCGGGGTGCGGCTGCAGCTTGTACGCGGCGATCAGCCGTTGCGCTTCGGGGTTCACCCACGGCTCTTCGCCGCGCGGAGTGCCGTACCGCCGCCAGGTGGCGAATTGGCCCTCGCCGCCGGCCCGTCCACGGCCTAGAGTAGAGTCGCATGCGCGTCCAGCCGGCCTTCGCTGTGCTCGCCTTCGTGTTCGCCGCCGTCATGCCGGCCGCGGCGGGGCAGACCGCCGCGCCGGCGCCTTCGCGGACCATCTTCGAGGCGATGCAGCGCTTCGCCGAAGCGCGCCCGCGCGTCGAGGCGGAGCTCGGCGCCGAGGAGGCGGATTGGTTTCACCGCCGGCTCTTCGACGATCTGGAGCGGCAGAATGATCCTTTGCCGCCGGGCTTCGCCGCCGCAGACTGGGCGGACACGGTCGCGAACATCGCCAAGCTCGACCTCGACGCCGTCGATCAGCTCGTCGCGGGAACGCCGGCGCCGCTGCGCTTGACGACCGGACTCCGCGAGCTGATCGTCCCTTCGCGCGTCGACCATACGTGGCAGCTTGTCGCGCTGTACGTTCCGCCGACCGTGCACGCTTCGCGCGTTCCGCTGGCGATCGTGTTGCACGGTAATCCGCAAACCGAGTCGGAGCTGCTCGGGCAGCCGTGGCTGCGCCGGCTCGCCGACCGCACCGGGACCGTCGTCGCCGTACCGTACGGTCGCGGGCTCTACGACTACGCCGAGCCCGCCGCCACAGATGTCTACGATCTGCTCGCGACACTGCAGAACACGCTGCCGGTCGACCGCGGTCGAACGTACCTCGCCGGCTACTCGATGGGCGCGTTTAGCATCTTCAAGATCGGGCCGCGCGGCGGAAGCCGCTGGTCCGGCGTGCTCTGCATCTCGGGCGCGATCCTCAACAGCGAGGTCCGGCCGGTGTCGCTGGCGTGGAGCGCCACGCCGCTGTACGTGGTGCACGGCGCGCACGATGAGAGCATCCCGACGAAATACGGCGAGCAGACGGCGGGCTATCTGGCCGGCATTGGGCTCCCGGTGAGCTTCTACGAGGAGCCGCAGGGCTCGCACGCGCTGCGAACGCTGTGGAGCTCGCTCGAGCGCGCGTGGACGGACATGCATGCCGGGCTGACGCGACCCGAGACGGTCCCGGTCGCGCGCAACGGCTTCGCGCTCCCGGCCGGTGCGCCGCCCACCGCCGTACTGCATCCCTGATCTGATATACTGACCGCGTTATGAGACTGCGGAACATCCTCATGTTCGCCGCCGTCGCGGCGACGCTGTTCGCCGTGCCCGCAGCGAGCGCGGCGCAGAATTCGCTCTCCGGCGTGTGGCGCGGGTTCGTCCAGATGAACGGGATGCAGTGCAGGTTCGACTTGGTCATGACACCATCGGGAACGTACACCGAGACGGACCGCTGCGGTCCGTACGCGACCGGCCAAAGCGGGACGTACCGCGTCTTCCCGAACGGAACCCTGAGCCGTGAGGTCACCGACTGGATGCCGAAATCGCGCTACATCGTCGGCGCACAGGTCGGCACCGGTCACTACGAGCCGAACGCGAAACCGCCGGGCGGCACGTTCCGCTACACCTTTACTTCGCCGAACACGATGATCTGGCGCGACGTGAACTTCGGCGGCTCGATCACCTTCCACCGCGTGCGCTGAACGGCGTTACGCGGCACGGGTGCGGTCGGCGCCGCGATAGAGGAGCGCTTCGGCGACGTGCTCGCGCGCGATCGGTTCCGAGCCGGCCAGGTCAGCAATCGTTCGCGCGACGCGGGCGATGCGGTCGAAGGCGCGGGCGTTCAGCGTTCCGCGCGTCACCGCGCCTTCCAAAAGATGCAGCGAGTCGGCGTCGAGCGAACAGAAGCGGCGGACGTCGGAGCCGGTGATCGCGGCGTTCGTCGCGACGCCGGTGTCGCTCAAGCGAGTAGCTTGCCGTTTGCGGGCGGCTTCGACGCGGGATCGAATGACGACGGAGCTTTCCGCGGGTGCGTGATGCACCAGCTCGTCGAACGAGACGCGCGAGACGGTCACGTGAAGGTCGATTCGGTCGAGCAGCGGGCCCGAGAGCTTGGCGAGATATTTCTGCACGGCGAGATCGTCGCAGCGGCAGTCGGCGGAGCGGTCGCCGCGGTAGCCGCAGAAACATGGGTTCATCGAGGCGACCAGCGTGAAGCGCGCGGGAAACGTCAGCGTTCCGGCGGCGCGCGCGATCGTCACCGTTCCTTCTTCGAGCGGCTGCCGCAACACCTCGAGCGTCGACCGGTTGAATTCTCCTAACTCGTCGAGAGACGGGAGGCCGATAGCGAGTTTGGGCATGTCGGCGCAAATAAGAAAGAAAGAGAAGCTTGCCTTGCTAAAGAAGGCGGTATAATCTGCGGGCGCTGGCGGCCCGCTTACCTTCTTCCCCACAGAGGAGTTTGATATGGCTGAGCGTTTGGTGTCAGTCAGGGCCTTTCAGGTATTTCCGGCAATCTTAGCGCTGATTCTGTGCGCGGGCCCAGCTCGAACGATTGCTGCAGACGAGCACAAAGCTCCAGACGAAGGCTACGCCACCTTCAAATTCGGCGCGGCCCTTCCCGCGTATCCATACCTCGAAAGTGGCGAAACAGCTCTGAGGATCACATGGGCGAGCGCGGGCTGCACCATACGAGTCTCGACTACGGACTCACCTGACGTCGCCCTCGATACCGCTGGCGGCGTTGGCGTTGACCTGCGCGGCTACGTGGTGAACCGCGCGCGACGGATTCGTTCCGAGAACTGTACCATCTCTTATCAGCTCGTGCCCCAAACATTTCACAACAAGAGCGGACGTTCGAACATCACAGCAGGTGATATCGGCGGCGTATAGCGTCGGAGTCTGCCCGCCGAATCCGGCCTCACAGAAGAAGGCGACCGCACCGCGTGCGATGTGGCGCTCGCGCTCGTCGGCGGTGAGGCCATCGGTCGCTCAGAAAGGTCGTCCTCACACTTTCGTGGGCGACCTTTCCGATTCAATACCCACTCGCCGGGCACCGAACTTATTCAGATAAAGGACGCCGTGAAGCGCGAGCGAGATCTCGCCGGGGCGCGGAATCGGGCCGCCGCCGACCAGCGACACGCGGCTTGCAGTATGATGCGGCGCGCGAAACGGACGGATCGCGACGATGCGCGGACGTGCACCGAGCAGTCCCGCGACGCTGTATACTTTCGTCACCTCGAGCGCTTCGTTCACCGTCATCGCCGGCAGAATCGACGGCACGCGCCGCGCCAGCATCGTCTTCCCGCAGCCCGGCGGGCCGACCAAGACGACGTTGTGTCCGCCCGCCGCCGCGATCTCCAGCGCACGTTTCGCGAGCACCCGTCCGCGGACGCTCGGGGTTCGAAACCGTTGTTCTTAGCGAATCCCGAGCCTTTTGTTGATCTCCATCAACATATCACCAATATTGAAGAAGTCGAGGAAACCCGCCGGTGCGTTGCATGACTCGCACACGATCGCCGTCAGCTTGTAATTGCTGAGTCTTGGCTCAATGATTTCGGTTCGCCAGCTGGTGCCGTCGCAGTGCGGACATTTCACCATGAAATCGCTACCTCTCGCGGTTCGTGGAAGCTCTATCATAGCGCGCTCGGGTGCCAAGTGGGTGGCATTTTGATAACAGAGAGGCCGGGGCTTGCGCCCCGGCCTTCGTGTCTTAGCACGTTCCCTTGGACTGGACCGTGCTGGTACTTCGGCTAGAGGCCGAAGTGCACCATCAGGCGGTCCAGGTGATTGCCGAGCGCACCGCTCAGAATCCCCGCAAGGAACGTCCCGATGCCTAAGAGCAGCCGAAGCCACTTCATAGAGGCACCTCTCTTCGCAAGAGACGAGATTTTTTCTCGGTCTTGTTCAGGTTCGTGGTCTTACACGCGTGGTGACTAGCACCGACGCGGACGCGCACTGCGGTGCGCGTGGGCTCGCCCGCCTTCGGAAAAGCGGCCGCAACGATAATCTACCGCTCACGCCCGAAGATGGTTGCGCCTTTGCAGTATCTTTTCACGCGGCAGATGGCTCCGCCACGACGACCCCGCCTGCAACGTGCTCACCGTCCTCCGTGACGACGAGCCCGCCGAGCGCGTCAGACAGTGCGCGGGCTAGGGCTTTGCGATCGGCGACGGCGGCACGATCCCAGACGCGGCGGGTCATCGCGATCAGCCCCTGGGCCTCGTCCACGGACGCGGCGCGAGCCTTCATGGCGGCAAGCTCAGCCTCGGCCCGCACGATCGCAGCCCGCGCCTCCGTCTCGCGGGCGGTGAGGTCATCGAGGCGCTGCTGCACGGTGTCGCGGCGCAGGCTGCCTGACTCGAACGCCTCCCACACGCGCTCGCGCCGTGCGCTGACGTCGGCCGCCTCTCGCCGCAGGTCGGCGAGCCGGGCCGCGAGCCCGCGCTGCTCCTCGGCAACGCCTCCACGATCAACGATCACCCCGACAAGCTCAGGGCTCGCCGCGAGCCGGTCCAGGAGCGTCAAAACCTGCTCCTCGACACGCGTGACCCGATGGCACCGGAACTTGCCGTGGACTTGATCGCGGTCGCGGCAGACGTAGTATCGCCGACGACCACCGCCGCTGAGCAGTCCCGCTAAGGGGCGCTGCATTCGCACCTGATCGCACCGTCAGAGCCCACTCATGCTTCACACCGTTCACGCGGGCGAACGTGTCGCGGGCGTTGCGTTGCGCGCGCTCCCACGTCGCCTCGTCCACGATGGTGCCCTTGTAGGACTCGCGGCGTATCATCTGCGCGACCGTAGACGGGTCCCACTTGAACTTCACGAACTTGCCCGTGCGGCGCTCCATCGGTGGTGCTACTTCACGCACGCGCTTCGCGATGAGCATCAAGCCGTAACCATCAAGTCGCATTTCGTAGGCGAGCTTCATCGCCGTCGGACTCCCGCGGCTTCGGCACATAGATGCCGTTGACGACGTGCAAGCCGTACGGACGGCGCGAGCCGATCGAGACGTTCGCCTCGCGCTGCGCGCGCTCGCGACGGCGCTTGAACACGGCCTGTCAATCGTGAACTTCGGCGGCACGATCACGTACCGCCGCGTTTGCTGAAGCAGCGCGCGTCTAGTCGGCGATCGCGTGCATCGCCGTGCGGACATCGCGACTACGCGGCGCGGGTGCTGTTGGCGCCGCGGTAGAGGAGCGCTTCGGCGACGTGCTCGCGCGCGATCGGTTCCGAGCCGGCGAGGTCGGCGATCGTGCGCGCGACACGCGCGATTCGGTCGAAGGCGCGGGCGCTCAGCGTTCCGCGCGTGACCGCGCCTTCGAGGAGATGCAGCGAGTCGGCGTCGAGCGAACAGAAGCGGCGGACGTCGGAGCCGGTGATCGCGGCGTTCGTCGTTACGCCGGTCTCGCGCAAGCGCGCAGCTTGACGCTTGCGCGCCGCTTCGACGCGCGCGCGAATGACGACCGAGCTTTCCGCGGGCACATGATGCGCGAGCTCGTCGAACGAGACGCGTGAGACGCTCACGTGAAGGTCGATCCGGTCGAGCAGCGGACCGGACAGCTTGGCGAGGTATTTCTGCACGGCGAGATCGTCGCAGCGGCAGTCGGCGGAGCGGTCGCCGCGGTAGCCGCACGGACACGGGTTCATCGAGGCGACCAGCGTGAAGCGCGCGGGAAACGTCAGCGTTCCGGCGGCGCGCGCGATCGTCACCGTTCCTTCTTCGAGCGGCTGGCGCAAGACCTCGAGCGTCGACCGGTTGAATTCTCCTAACTCGTCGAGATAAAGAACGCCGTGAAGCGCGAGCGAGATCTCGCCGGGGCGCGGAATCGGACCGCCGCCGACCAGCGACACGCGGCTCGCGGTATGATGCGGTGCGCGAAACGGACGTACCGCGACGACGCGCGGACGTGCACCGAGCAGTCCCGCGACGCTGTACACTTTCGTCACCTCGAGCGCCTCGTTCACCGTCATCGCCGGCAGAATCGACGGCACGCGCCGCGCCAGCATCGTCTTCCCGCAGCCCGGCGGGCC
>DASZGA010000201.1:0-9071 GCA_035939295.1 Candidatus Elarobacter sp.
CCGGCCGACGGGCGTCGCCGTCGGCGCGCAAGGCAGCCTGTTCGTCGCCGACGACGACACCGGCGCGATCTACCGCATCCGCCCCTCGTCGCTGGCCACCAGCTCGAAGACGCGCCGCTAGCGGCTGGTACGCCGGAGCACGGGCGGGAAAATACGGAGCGATGCAGCTCCATCGTTTTCTCGTGCTCGCTTGCGTATGCGCCGTCGCCGCGACGGCGAGCGCGCCGCCCGCTCGTGCGGCCGGCGCAGCGGACGTCAAGGTGCCGGCCGGTTTCGTCGCCGAGCGGATCGCATCGGTGCCGGGCGCGCGCGAGCTGGTCGTCGCGCCGAACGGCGATCTCTTCGTCGGCACGACCGGGAACGCGATCTACGTCGTTCCGGACGCGGAGAAAAATGCCGGCGAACCGCGCCGGTTTGCTTCGTTCGACGACCGGCCGATGGCGAGCGTGATGCTCGTCGGCGAGACGCTCTACGCCGGCGGACAGTTCGGCGTCTACCGGATGCCGTATCGCAACGGCGACCGCGCGGCGCGCAGCGCACCGGAGAAAATCGCGAGCGTGCGTCCCGGCGGCGGGCGGAGTCACAGCACGACATCCATCGCGCTCACCAAAGGAATGCTTTACGCGAGCGTGGGCTCGTCGTGCAACGCGTGTGCGGAGACCGATCCGACGCGCGCGACGATCCAAGAGATGACGCCGGACGGAAAGAACATGCACCCGCGCGCGGTCGACATCCGCAACGCGATCGCGCTCGCCGTGCAACCCGGAACCGCTGACGTGTGGGCCGGCGTCGCCGGCCGCGACGATCTCGAGCACGGCCATCCGTACGAGATCTTCGACGACGTCACCGCACACCCGGGAACGCCCGACTACGGCTGGCTGAAATGTTACGACGACCGCAGGCCGATCGGCGGCGCGAGCTGCGCGAACGTCGTCGTGCCGAAAGCGGTGTTTCCGGCGTACGACACGCCGATCGGCGCGGTGTTCTATCCCGCCGACCAGCAGGGTGCGTACGCGTTTCCCGCGCGCTACCGCGGCGGCGCGTACGTCGCGCTGCACGGCTCGTGGCACCAGCCGCCGGTCCCGCCACGCGTCGCGTTCATGCCGTTCAAAGGGAGCGAGCCCGCGAAGCCAGTCGACTGGTCGAACCCCGAGGCGCAGTGGACCGAGTTCCTCGGCGGCTGCCAGAACGCCGACGGCTCGCGCGCGTGCCGCCCGACCGGGGTCGCGGTCGGAAGCGACGGCTCGCTCTTCGTCAGCGAGGACTCCGGCGGCGCGATCTACCGCATTCGCCCGAAACGCTAGTCAGCGGCCCGAACCCGCTCTAGGCCGCCTCGCCCTCGCGGCGGTGGACCGGGAGCGCGACCACCACCCGGGTCCCGCTCCGCTCCTCGTCCCCGGCGTCGACGACCACCTCGCCGGCCAGCGCGCGCACGAGCAGCAGCCCGCGACCGCGCTCGGAATCGGTGTCCGGGGCCGGATAGAGCGGCCGCATCCCGGGCCCACGGTCGACGACGCACAGAATCGGCGGATCGTCGTTCCAGTCGACGCAGATCCCGAACGGGGGCGCGCCGTGGCGGACGGCGTTGGCGACCAGCTCGCCGACGACGAGCTCCGCCGCGTCGAGGTCGGAGAGCTCGGCGTCGGCCTCGGTCTCAAGAAAATGCCGCACGTCCCGCCGGACGCGCGATGCCTCCTCGGCGCGAGCCCCGACGTACGACCAGTACCGGGAGTCGTCCACAGACGTGGAACATGCCCATTCCGGTCAAAAAGAAACACGGAACGCTAGAAACGGGACGGTCGCCACGATTGCCCGGCGAGCGTTCGGCGGAGTATTCTAAGGCATGCAGCCGACAGCGGGGCCGGCGTAATGGAGCCGGCAATCGTCGCGTTCTCCGGCGATCTCGACCTGAACCGGTACCCGGAGGTGCACGGCGCCCTCGAGGCCGCGAAGGTCACGAAGAGCCGTCCCGTCGTCGTGGACCTCTCCGAGGTGCGGCACGTCGACTCGATGATCGCCGCCGAGATCGTCCTGTTCGTGCGCCGCTCGCTGCGCTACGGCGCGACCGTCGCGATCGTCCCCCCGCCGCCGCCCAACGAGTGGCTGACCCACGCCGCCTCGATCCGCGAGGCCCACTTCCGCGAGAGCGCCGCGGAGGCGCTGGAACTGGTCGGAGGATAAAAATACGTTTCGCCCGACCCGCTTCAAGGGCAAGAGCCATCATCGGGACCGCTAGCTAGGAGGGCAGACGGGTTGGCCGTGATGGGGTGGCGCGCGCGGGCGAAGGATCGCCGGCAGAATAAGGGATTGCCTCCCGAGTACGACTTCTCGGCGACGGCGCTCGGCCTCTCGGTCGTGTGCGTCGTCATCGCGGTGATGTTCGCCGTCTAGACGTCACGCGGTTCGTTCGGTCAGGGACCCTTTCGTCGAGGGGACACCGGCCGAGGCCGTGACCAGCTTCGCCTGCGCGAAGGCGCGCGCGAACGACTTGAACGCCGCCTCGCAGAGGTGGTGGTTGTTCGTCCCCGCCCAGCGCAGCAGGTGCAGGTTGAACTTCCCGTGGTCGACGACGCTGCGAAAGAAATGCGGGATCAGCTCGGTCGGAAGCGCGCCGAGCATCGGCGCCGAGAGCGGAACGTCGTAGTTCAAATACGGGCGTCCGCTCAGGTCGACCGCACACTGCACGAGCGCGTCGTCGAGCGGGATCGCGATCGAGCCGAAGCGCGCGATCCCGCGCTTCTCGCCCAGCGCTTCGTCGATCGCGCGGCCGAGCGCGATCCCGACGTCTTCAATCAAATGGTGGTGGTCCATTCCGTCGCCGTGCGCGACCAGCTCGAAGCCGAGGCCCGCGTGCGTCGCAAGGGCGGTGAGCATGTGATCGAAGAAGTCGACGTCGGTCTCGACCGAGATCGGCCCGCCGTCGAGCGCGAGCCGCAAATCGATTCGCGTCTCTTTCGTCTCGCGCCGTACGTGGGCGCCGCGCAATGTCAGCTCTGCGGCCCGGCGGGTTTGCCGTTCGATTTGCTGTTTTGCCCGCGGCGTTCGGCGATCGGCTCGTACGGGTGGACTTCCGGGCCGACGTAGGTCGCCTGCGGGCGGATCAGACGGTTGTGCGCGAATTGCTCGAGCACGTGCGCCGACCAGCCGGAGATGCGGCCGCACGCGAACATGCAGGTGAACTCGTCCGAAGGGATTCCGAGCGACGAGAGCGTCGGCGCGGTGTAGAACTCGACGTTGGCGTAGATCCGCTTGCCGGGCTTCACTTCTTGCAGCACCTTGTTGCCGGCGTCCTCGAGCGCGCGCGCGATCAGGTACCACTTGGTGTGCGACTTCTCGGTGAGGTTGCGCGCCATCTGCTCCAGCTTCTGCGCGCGCGGGTCGCGGATCTTGTACTCGCGGTGACCCATCCCCATGATCTTCTCGCCACGGCCGAGCAACTCGCGCACGTACGGCTCGGCCTTGTCGGGGAGGCCGATCTCCTCGAGCATCGTCATGACCTTGCTCGGCGCGCCGCCGTGCAGATCGCCGGCCAGCGTCGCGACGGCGGCGGTGATCGCGCCGTAGATGTCGGCGCCGGTCGACGCCGTCACGCGCGCGGAGAACGTCGAGGCGTTGTACGAGTGGTCGGCGAGCAGCACGAAGTACGTGTCGAGCGCTTCTTCGGCTTCGGGGATCGGCAGCTCGCCGGTGCGCATGTACAGGAAGTTCGCGGCGGTGGTGAGCTTCGGATCGGGGGCGATCGGCTCGAGGCCGCGGCGCATCCGGTCCCACGTCGCCACGATCGTCGGGAACTTCGCGATCAGGTCGATCGCGGTGTCGACCGAGGTCTCGTGCGCGCCGTCGGGGCGGTGCGGGACGAAGTGCGCGACGCCCGAGACGCCGGTGCGCAGGACGTCCATCGGCCAGGCGTCGCGCGGGATCGCGTGCATCATCGCGATCAGCCCCGAGGGGAGCGCGCGCCGCGCGGCGAGACGCGCGTTCAGCTCGAGCAGCTCCTGGTGCGTCGGGAGATGCCCGAACAGCAGCAGGTGCACGACCTCCTCGTAGCTCGCGTTGTCGGCGAGGTCGTGGATGTCGTAGCCGCGGTAGGTCAGTCGCCCGACCTCGCCCTCGACGTTGCTCAGAACGGTCTCGCCGACGACGATCCCTTCGAGACCCGGATTGACCACGGTGGACGGCATAACGGAACGGATTTCTCGCTTTCCGGCCATTTTTCCCCACACGGGCTTTTGTCGCGGAACCGAAAGGGCCGCAGCGACGAAAGTCTTAACAGCCCACCTCCCAGGGCGCCGGTCCGGGGGCCCGCGTCACGTCTTCGATGAGGAGGTCCCATGAGTCGTCTCAGTCGTCGCTCGTTCGTCACGCTCGCCGGCGCCGGCACGGCCGCCGCCTTCGGGATTCCGGCGTACCTGCCCCAGATCGGCGAGGCCGCCGACACGATCAAGATCGGATTGCTCGAGCCGTACACCGGCGTCTACGCCGGGCCGGCCGAGAACGAGACCCACGGCTTCGAGATGGCCGTCGACGCGTGGAACAAGCGCGGCGGCGTGATGGGCCGCAAGATCGAGCTGGTGAAGGAAGACGAGCAGAACGATCCCGGCGTCGCGGCGCAAAAAGCGCGCAAGCTGGTCAACCAGGACAAGGTCGCGGCGCTCGTCGGCACGGTCTCGAGCGGCGTCTCGCTCTCGGTCGCGGGCGTCTCGAACTCGCTGAACACGCTGTTCATGGACTCCGGCGGCCACAGCGACGACGTAACCGGGAAGAGCTGTCACTGGAACGTCTTCCGCACGTGCCACAGCACGTGGATGGAAACGCACGCGACCGGCTACGCGCTGCAGAAGCGGTTCGGGAAGAAGTGGTTCTTCATCACCCCCGACTACGCGTACGGCCACTCGCTCGAGACCGGCTTCAAGGACGTGCTCGCGCACAACGGCGGCACCGTCGTCGGCAACGAGCTCACGCCGCTCGGCACGACCGACTTCAGCTCGTACCTCACCAAGATCGACGCGGCGAAGCCCGATCTCGTGCTCGTCTTCGTGCAAGGCGACGACTACACGAATTGTCTCAAGCAGATGAACCAGTTCGGGCTGCTCAAGAAGTACCCGGTCGGAGGCCCGCAGGTCGAGCTGGAGCCGCTGCTCGGCCTCGGTCCGGAAGCGCGCGAAGGCTACTGGGGCATCGAATGGTACTACAAGAGCGACAAGTGCTTGGGCAAGGGCAACGCCGTCGCGCACCAGTTCGTCGCCGATTCTATCAAGCGCTACGGCCGGCCGCCGACCGCGCGCAACGCGTTCGGCTACATCACGCTTGACCGGCTCGCGCAAGCGATGCACGACGCGAAGAGCACCGACCCGGTGAAGGTTGCCCGCGCCATCGAAGGCGTCCACTTCAACTCGATCTTCGCCGGCAGCGGCTACTACCGCAAGGAAGATCATCAGCTGATGTGGCCGATGTGGGTCGCGAAGATTCGTCCCAACGGAACGCCGGGCGACAAGTACGACCTCTTCGACGTGACGGACATCAACGCGGCCGAAGCGGTCGAGCAGAGCATCGCGCAAAAAGAGGCTGTCTGCAAGCTGGGTTATCCCGGCTGATCTGACGCGTGCTCGAGCACCTCGGACCCCAGCTTTTCAACGGGCTCGTGCTGGGGGCGTTCTACGCGATCGTCGCGCTCGGTCTCTCGCTGATCATGAACCTCACCGGCACCATCAACATGGCGCACGGGAGCTTCATGACGCTGGCGGGATACCTCGCGTACACGATGGTGCTCCGCAACGTCCCATTTGGGTGGGCGCTGGTCCTCGCGCCGCTGATCGCGGTGGCGATCGGGGTGATCGTCGAGCGGACGCTGGTGCGACCGCTCTACAAGCGCGAGCCGTTCTACTCGCTGCTGATGACGTTCGGGCTTTCACTGATCGCGGAGCAGGTGTTCCGCCTCGTTTGGGGCCCGAACGGCGTCCCGTTCTCGCCGCCGCCGGCGCTCGCCGGCGCGGCGAGCCTGGGGTTCATGCAGTTTCCGACCTTCCGCATCTTCATCGCGGCGGTGCTGCTGATCGCGATCGTCGCGCTGGCGCTGTTCCTCACCAAGACGCGGTTCGGGCTGCGGCTGCGCGCCGCCGTGCAAGACACCGAGATGATCGCCGCGCTCGGGACGAACACGCAGCTGCTGTACGCGGTCAACTTCAGCCTCGGGATCTTCTTGGCGGGGATCGCGGGCGTGCTCTCCGCGGGGATGCTCGGGCTCTCGCCGACGAGCGGGAACGCGCTGCTGATGCCGGCGTTCGTGACCGTGATCATCGGCGGGATGGGGAGCTTGTTCGGCAGCATCGTCGGCGGGCTGCTGGTGGGCGTCGCGATCTCGATGACGACGCTGTTCATCCCGGCCGCGAGCGAGGTCGCGATGTACGTGCTGATGGCGGTCGTGCTGCTGGTGCGGCCGCGCGGGCTGTTCGGGGAAGAGGGGATCTTCGGGTGAGCGCGCGCCGGGAGCTGCTGATCTCGGCGGCGGTGGTCGTGCTGTTCGCGTTCGGTCCGTGGCTCTCGCCGCTGGCGCACCTCGACATCTCGATCGTCAGCGAGGTGCTGGTGACCGCGATCGCGGTGATGAGCGTGAACCTGCTGCTCGGCTACACCGGATTGCCGGCGTTCGGGAACGCGGCGTACTTCGGCTTGGGCGCGTACGGCGCGGCGCTCTCGGTGAAATACCTCAACGTGCACTTCGTCGAGGCGGTGCTGATCGGGATGGCGGCCGCGCTGCTCGGCGGGCTCGTGCTCGCGCCGTTTCTGCTGCGCCGCCGCGGGATCTACTTCGGGCTGCTCTCGATCGCGTTCGGGGAGATCTTCTACTTCATCGCGTACCGGTACACCGACGTCACCGGCGGCGAGGACGGGATGAACATCACCCGGCCGTACGCCGGGATCCCGCAGGCGCACGTCGTCGTGAGCGAGCTCGGCTTCTACTATACCGCGCTGGCGGTCTTCGTCGTCGCGCTGATCGCGTTCCGCACGATCGTTCGCTCGCCGTTCGGGCGGACGCTGATCGCGATTCGGCAGAACGAGCCGCGCGTGCGGTATCTCGGGCTGAACACCGACCGCTTCATCTTCGTCGCGCTGCTGATCTCGGCGACGATGGCGGGGCTCAGCGGTGCGCTCTTCGGGCTGCTGATCAACTTCGCATACCCGCTCGAGCTCGACTGGCACCAGTCGGGGTACTTCGTGCTGTCGATGATCTTGGGCGGCGCCGGGACGGTGTGGGGCTCGCTCGTCGGCGCGTTCATCTACGTGATCGGAAAAGACATCATCTCGACGATCACGCCGTGGTGGCAGATCTTCCTGGGCGCGCTGTTCGTAGCGTGCGTGCTGCTGTTCCCGCGCGGCGTCCTCGGCACGCTGCAAGCGGCGCTCCGGCGCCGTTCGCAGCAGACGGTCGACGACGACGACGTCAACGCGGCGTTCGACCCCAGCGCGCCGGTGGAGGTGGGCCGTGGCGTCTGATCGCGTGCTGCTCGAAGCGACCGGTATCTCGAAAGTGTTCGGCGGCGTGCGCGCGGTCGACGACGTCTCGCTGCAGGTGCGCGAAGGGACGATCCACGCGCTGATCGGGCCGAACGGCGCCGGCAAGACGACGTTCTTCAACGCGATCTCCGGGTTCGCGTTTCCCGAGCGCGGGCGCGTCCGTTTTCTCGGCAACGACGTGACGCGGGTGCAGAACTGGCGGCGCGTCGCGATGGGGATGGGGCGGACGTTTCAGACGCCGAGCATCTTCCCCGAGCTGAACGTCGACCAGAACGTGCGGCTCGGCGTCACCGCGCACGCGAAACAAGCGTTTCGGCTGCGCGCGCCGACCGGCGAGGTGAAGGCGGCGCTCGACGGGCGCGTCGACGAGCTGCTGGGGTTCGTGAACCTGCTCGCGCAACGCGACCGCCCCGTCGCGGAGCTCGCGCACGGCTCGCAACGGCTAGTCGAGATCGCGATGAGTCTTTCCACCGATCCGGTGCTGGTGCTGCTCGACGAGCCGATGGCCGGGCTCGCCGAAGCCGAGACCGACCGCATCATCGGCGTGATCCGCGATCTGCGCGAGCGATTGGGGCTGACGGTGCTTTTCGTCGAGCACAACATGCGCGTCGTGCTGAGCCTTGCCGACCGGATCACCGTGCTCGACCGCGGGAAGCTGCTCGCCGAAGGAACACCGGCGGAGATCGCAGCGAACGAAGCGGTGCGCAGCGCGTACCTCGGCGAGGGAGTCCTGGAACATGTATAGCGGGGACCGCTCCTCGACGACCACAGATCCGCTCCTCGCCGTGGACGGGCTGTGCACGAATTACGGAAAAATTCGCATTCTGCGCGACGTCTCGTTGACCGTCGGCGAAGGCGAGGTCGTCGCGCTGCTCGGCCTCAACGGCGCGGGCAAGACGACGACGATGCGCAGCATCCTCGGACTCACGCCGCCGCGCGCCGGCAGCGTGCACTACGGCGGCCGCGACATCACCGGCTGGCCCGCCTACAAAGTCGCGCGGCTCGGCGTCGGCTACGTCCCCGAAGGACGCCGGATGTTCAAAGACTTGAGCGCGCTGGAGAACTTGCAGCTCGCCGAGAACGGCCGCAGCGGGACGTGGACGATCCCGCGCGTCTTCGAGCACCTGCCGAAGCTCGCCGAGCTGCGCTCGCGCAAAGCCGGCCGGCTCTCCGGCGGCGAGCAAGAGATGCTCGCGATCGGGCGCGCGCTGGTCGCAAACCCGCACCTCTTGCTGGTCGACGAGCCGTCGCAGGGGCTCGCTCCGCTGATCGTCGAGGAAGTCTACCGCATCCTCGGCGAGCTGAAGCAAACCGGCGTCGCGATCCTGATCGTCGAGCAAAACGCGCTGCTCGCGCTGAAGATCTCCGACCGCGCCTACGTCCTCGACAGCGGCCGCATCGTCCACAGCGGCGCGGCAGCCGAGCTCGCCGCCGATCGCGACCGCATCCGCACCTTGATGGGGTTGGAAGTCACCACGCGCTGACGCGGGCCGAAATCAGAGAGTCGTCTCTGGTTGCGCTCAGGCTACGGGCGTACAAGGAGCGCATGACAACGA
>DASZGA010000202.1:0-12279 GCA_035939295.1 Candidatus Elarobacter sp.
TGAGGTTTGCGATCTCGATCGCCACTTACATGTACCCCGCGGTGCGCAGGCGTTCGAAGGAGTCTTCGCTTTCGCGGTCCATGACGCGGCCCGCGCGCTCGGGCTCGCGGGTCGCGGCGAGCTCGGCGATGATCGCGTCGATCGTCGCCGCTTCGCTCGCGATCGGGACGGTGATGTTCTTCTCGCCGAGCGAGCGGTACCGCATCCCGTCGCGCGCGAGATAGAGGTCGACGTACGGGATGCTCTCGCGCTTGGTGTAGCGCCAGATGTCGAGCTCGGTCCACTGCAGCAGCGGGTGGACGCGCACGTGCGCGCCGTGCGGAACGTCGGTCGCGTAGTAGCCCCACAGCTCCGGCGGCTGCGTGCGCACGGCCCACGTCCCGCCGACCGTGCGCGGGCTGAAGATCCGTTCTTTCGCGCGCGTCGCCTGCTCGTCACGGCGAATCCCGACGATCACGCCCTGCGGCTGCTCCCGGCGGAGATACGCGCGCAGTCCCTCGGTCTTGCGCGCGGCCGCGCGCGTTGCGGGCGGGAGCGTTTGGTCGACGTCGGCTTCGGGAGGGCACTGCTCGACGCGCAGGTCGAGCTTCCAGTCGTGCGCGAGCGCGTCGCGAAACGCGTAGACCTCGTCGAGCTCCAATCCCGTTTCCAGCTGCACCAGCGGGAACGGGACCTCGCCGTAGAACGCCTTGCGCACGAGCCACAGCAGGGCGGTGCTGTCCTTTCCCATCGACCACAGCATCGCCAGCGGCCGCAGCGTCGCGTACGCTTCGCGCAGGATCGTGATCGCGTGGTGCTCGAGCTCGTCGAGCTGACGGCTCTCGCTCACAGCAGCTTCGCTCCCGCGATCGCGAGGAGGCCGATGACCACCGGCCGCAGCGCCTGTTCGCTGATCCGCAGCGACAGCCGCGCGCCGAGGTACGCGCCCGGAACCGCGCCGAGGGTGAGGCTCAGCGCCATCGGCCAATCGACGTTCGAGAACGCCACGTGCCCGGCCGCCGCAACCGGTATCATCAGCGCGGCGAAGACGATCTCCGAACCGATCAGCGCCCGAAGCGAAATCGCCGGAACGGCCAGCATCAGCAGCGGCAGCGTGATCGAGCCGGAGCCGATCGACGTCATCGCAACCAGAAACCCGACGGCCGCGCCGATCGCGATCACGCGGGCGGGTCCCGGCTCGGTTCCCGTCTCGCGACGACGGCGCAGCAGCTGCGTCGCGAGCGCCGCGGCGGCGGAGCACAGGATCACGATACCGATCGCGTGGCGGAGCAGCACCTCCAGCTCGGCCGCGCGCACGTGCGTGCGCAGGAACGCGAACGCGACGAGCCCTAGGATGGCGCCCGGGATTCCGCCCGCGCACAACAGTCGGACGACGCGCAAATCGAGCGTGCGCTGGCGCCAATGCGTAACGGCCGCGAGCGCCTTCATCGGGACGCTGTAGATAAGATCGGTTCCGATCGCGATCGACGCGTTCACGCCGAAGACCAGGATCAGGATCGGCGCAAGCAGCGCGCTGCCGCCGATCCCCGACATCCCCGCAATCGTTCCGACGATCAGCCCTGCGGCGGTAAGGCGGAGATCCATCTCAGCGCACCGCCTGCGCGGGAGCATGAATCCCGCACTCCGTCTTCGCGAAGCCCGGCCAGCGGCCGGCGCGCGGGTCTTCGCCCGGCGCGACGGCGCGCGTGCACGGCACGCAGCCCAAGCTCGGGAACCCTTCGAAATGCAGCACGTTCAGCGGGACGTCGTGCTCGGCGACGTAGCGGTCGACGTCGTCGTCGCTCCAGTCGTAGAGCGGGTTCACCTTGGTGAGCCCGTCTGCATCGCGCTCGAACGGTTCGGTGGCCGCACGCGCCGCCGAGTCGGCGCGCCGGATCCCGCTGAGCCACGCCTCGTAGCCGCGCAGAAACTCGCGCATCGGCGCAACCTTGCGCAGCGCGCAGCAGCGGTCGGGCTCGCGCGCCCACAGCGCGTCGCCGTACGCGGCGGTTTGCGCATCGAGCGTCAGCGCGGGTTTCACCGCTACCGGTTCGATCGCGTACCGCCGCGCCGTTCGTTCGATCAGATCGTACGTCTCCCCAAAAAGCAACCCCGTGTCGAGATAGTACACCGGAACGCCGCGGTCGACCCGCAGCGCCACGTCGAGCAGCACCATCGCCGACGGCGCACCGAACGAGCAAGCCAGCGCGGCCTTCCCCGGAAACCGCCGCAGCGCATCCGCGACGATCGCCTCGGCGCTGTCAATCGGCGTCACGCGGGAACCGCCTCACGGACGTTGCGCGCGCACCAGTCGCCGAAGCTCTCGCTCTCGCGGCGCTCGGCGGCGAACGCTGCGAACAGCGGCCGCAATTCGCCGGCGATCTCGGCGAGGTGCAGTTTCTCGCGCCACGGCTCGGCGAGCCGCACGCCCGCGCGGTGGCCGCCGAGATAGACTTGATAGCGGTCCGCGCTTTGGCCGACGATCCCGATCTCCGCCATGTACGGACGCGCGCACCCGTTCGGGCAGCCGGTCATCCGCACCGCGATCGGCTCGTCTTCGAGCCCGACGCGCTCGAGCTCGAGCTCGATGTCGTCGAGCAGATCGGCGATCACGCGTTCCGCCTCGGCCAGCGATTGTCCGCACGTCGGCAGCGCCGGGCATGCGAGCGCGGTGCGCCGGAACGGCGCGAGCGCTTCCGCCGGCACGACGCCGTGCTCGTGCAGCACCGTGTCGATCAGCGAGCGATCGTCGGGGCCGACGTCGACGATCAGCAACTGCTGCGCGAGCGTCGCATTGAAGTCGAAGCCGCGTTCCGCCAGCGCGCGCAGCGCCGACTTCAGCTGCACCTCGTCGCCGTCACGCACGCGGCCGTTCGCGACGTGAAGCCCGTAGAACCAGCGTCCGTCACCCTGCGCGTGCCAGCCGAACCGCGGCACGTCGTCCCAATCCGGGAGCTCGCGCCACGGCTGCAGCGCGAAGCCGGCGACGCGTTCGACCTCGGCGCGGAACCAGTCGAATCCGCGGTCGTCGATCAGATACTTCAAGCGCGCGTGCCGGCGGTCGGTGCGGTCGCCGAAATCGCGCTGCACCAGCACGATCGCGCGCACGACGTCGACGACGCGCTCCACGGCAACGAACCCGAGCGCGCTCGCCAGCCGCGGATACGTCGTCGTCTTCCCGTGCGTTCGGCCGAGCCCGCCGCCGGCGACGACGTCGTAGCCCGCGACGTTTCCCGCCTCGTCGAGCACCGCGATCAAACCGACGTCGTTCGTGTACACGTCGACGCTGTTGTCGCCGGCGACCGTCACCGCGATCTTGAACTTGCGCGGCAAATACGTCGCGCCGTAGACAGGCTCTTCCGCGTTCTCGGTGTGGACCGTCTCGCCGTCCTGCCAGATCTCGAGATACCCGCCGCTTTGCCACGTGAACGCAGCCGCGAGCTCGCGCGCGAGCCTCCGCGTCGCTTCGTACGCGGGCTCGGCCAGCGGCCACGCCGGTGCGACGACGTTGCGCACGACGTCGCCGCACGCCCCCTGCGTCGAGCCGAGATGGTCGACGATGTCGGCGATCGTGCGGCGCAAGTCCGCTTTGCGCACGCCGTGAAGCTGCAGCGCCTGCCGCGTCGTGACGCGGATCGTCCCGTTGCCGTGCCGGTCCGCGAGGTCGTCGACCGCGCGCCACAGGATCGCCGGGATCCGCCCCGCCGTCGCGCGGATCCGAATCATGAAGCCGTAGGACTTCTCGCCGGCGAGCTCGCGCGCGGCCTTGCGCGCGTCACGGTCCTCCTGCTGGTACGTGCCGTGAAATTTCAGCAACTGCGCGGCCTCGTCGCTGAAGCGTGCCGTCGGCTCGCGCAGCTCGGAGGCAATGCTGCCGCGAAGACCACGGCTCTCGGCCTTGGTCCGCTCGGCGTCCACCTTGCTCATTGAAGTCCTGTGAAAGAAAAGAGCCCCCGCCGTCGGCGGAGGCTCACACTTGATGCGACACCGTGTCGCGTCTCAAGACGTAAACGTCAACCGACGGCCTTTCGGTCGTTGGAACACATCGTCGGGAGACAGCGACAGATCGAGGTCTGCATCGTTCGCAGACCATAGCACCGTTCCGGGAGACCCGTCAAGCCTTCTCGGCCGCACCATTCTGCAGGCAGCTGAAACCTTGCCCCGCCGCACGGCGGTCCGAAGCCGACGTGCACGTAACCTCGGTCAACGTCGGCCGTCCGGCGCCGCTCCAAACGCCGCGCGGTCCGGTCCAGAGCGCGATCGTGAAACGGCCGGTCGAGGGCCGCGTCCGTTTCGAAGGGGTCAACGCGGCCGGCGACGATCAAGCCGACCGCGAGGTGCACGGCGGCGTCGACCGCTCGATCTACGCGTACGCAGCCGAAGACTACGCGTGGTGGGAACACAAGCTCGACCGCTCGCTCGAGCCGGGAACGTTCGGCGAGAACCTCACCACCAGCGGGCTCGACGTGAACGAGGCGGTCGTCGGCGAGCGCTGGGCGATCGGCGATGCGGAGCTCGAAGTCTCGATCCCGCGCGTCCCGTGCTTCAAGCTCGCCGCGCGGATGGGCGATCCGCACTTCGTCAAAGACTTCGCCGACGCGCGCCGCCCCGGACCGTATCTCCGCATCGCGCGCGCCGGAACCATCGCCGCCGGCGACGAGATCGCCGTCGTCTCGCGTCCCGCGCACGGGATCCGGATCATCGACGTCTTCACGATCTACTTGTTCGAGCGCCCGCGGCTGCAAGAGCTGCTCGCCGCGCCCGAGCTCGGGCCCGACTGGACCGGCTGGATCCACGAACAGCTCGCACATCATCGGTAACATCAGGCCAATGTGCGCCGCACCGGTGCGCGCTACGCTGGCCGCACGCCGATGCTCGTCGTTGCGTTCGCCGTCGCCGCCGGAGTCGCGCTCTTCGCCGCGATGATTCTGTACGCTCCGGAACCGGAGCCGGATCGCTCCGACTCCGGCGACGACGGCCGCTGAGGGGTCAGCCCACGGGCGCGGCCGGAACCGGCGGTGGCGGCATCGCGTACGCCGGTACGGGATCGACGCCGTGAATCGCCAGATCGCCGCCCTCGATGTCGCTCTCGCTGGCGCGCAGCGGGAAGATGAACGAGACGATCTTCAACACGATCGCCGTCGCGATCGCATTCCACACGATGATCACCACCGCGGCCATGAACTGAATCCAGAGCTGCTTGGGATTTCCGTAGAGCAACCCTTGCACCGAGACCGGCGAGACCTTCTTGTCGCCGCTGAGGTACTCGATCATGTTCGGGTTCGCGAACAAGCCGACGCATAGCCCGCCCATCAGCCCGGCGACGCCGTGCGTGTGCAGCACGCTGAACGTGTCGTCGACGCGCTTGAGAAACGAGAGCTTCCCGAGCTTGTTCAGCGTGAACCACACCACGAGCGCGGCGACCGCGCCGGTCCCGATCGCGCCGTATCCGTCGACGTAGCCCGCCGCCGGCGTGATCGCGACCAGCCCGACGATCATCCCGTTGATCATCGAAACCGCCGAAGGATGGCCGAGCGCGAACATGTCGAGGATCAGCCACACCAGCAGCGCCACCGCGGTCGCGATGTTGGTGTTCAGCACCGCCGCGGCGGCGTCGGCGTTCGCGAAATACGGATCGCCGCCGTTGAAGCCGTTCCACCCGAGCCACAGCAGTCCGGCGCCGGCGAGCGCGACGATCAAGTTGTTTGGATCGAAGCTGGTGCGGTCTTGCAGCAAACGCGGTCCGACCATCGCGGCGGCGACGAATCCCGAGACGCCCGCGGCGAGATGGATGACGTACCCGCCCGAGTAGTCGACCGCGCCGAGCGACGCGAGCCAGCCGCCGCCCCACAGCATGAACGCGCCGACGGTGTACACCAGCGAGCTCCACAGCGGAACGAACAGCATCCACGCTTTGAAGTTCATGCGCCCGAGGACGGCGCCCGCGATCAGGATCGGCGTGATCGCCGCGAAAACGAACTGAAAATAGATCATCGCCGAGCCGGAGAACCGGAGCGGCGGGAAGCCGCTCCCGGCAAGCGGGATGTTCGCTTGACCGATCTCGGACGCCGCACCGATCGCGGGCCCAGGGACCCCGACGATCATCGAAAGGATCCCCGGCCCGAGCGTCGCCGGATTGCCGAAGCCCATGTTGTAGCCCCACAGCACCCAGCAGATCAGCACGATCGAGAACGCGTAGAAGCACATGACCGCCGAGTTGAGCGCCCACTTCTTCTTCACCAATCCGGCGTACAGAATCGCGAGACCCGGGATGCTCTGCATCCCGACGAACGTCGCGGCGGTGAGCTGCCAGGCGGTGTCGCCGGAATTCAAAAAGCTCGGTGCCGGAATATACGGATTAGCGTCGGCCAAGAACGGAAGCACGAAATTCCTCCACGTCGTATCGCGCGTGTAGGCTTCTGAACGTATCCCGGGGACAGCAGCGGGCGCACTCGACATGCGCCCAACCGGGCCGCGGCGCGGCACTCCATCGGGACAAGCGGGCCGTTTGTTGCAATCGTGCGCGATGCGGGGTATGCTCCGTGTAGCACTGGCCCTTTGGACAGGGGCGACGGAGACGGATATGACATTCGATCAATGGATCGACGCGGTCGACGCTCAGGTGCGCGGGCGCCTCGGGCGGCAGGTTCGCACGGAAGAGTTGTCGTGGGACTCCGCGATGTGGGTCGGCGGGGCAGGCACCGTCGTCGCGGCCCTCCAGGACGACGAGACGACCGCGAAGCTCTCGTTCGACCAGGGCGACAGCCTCTCGGTACGAGTCGATCAGACGCGCCCGGAGGTCGTCGCCGGGACGATCGTCGAGCGACTCGGTTCGCGAACCGCATAACGAAACCGCGGGGGCGTTAACCACGTGGCCGATGGCGCAGACGCCGTCGGCCGCTACGCTGCGTTCATGGCCTACCCGCAGCCGGCGACGTGGCTCGCCGACGCATTCGCGCCCCTCGAGGGCACCTTCGGCGATCGCCTGCGGTTCGCGCGGGACGGCGCGGTCGCGCGGTGGTCTTACGCCGGACACGCCGCGATCGTTGAGCTGCGTGGTGAGGATCGCATCGTTGCGCGGTTCGTCGCGCCGCCGGAGATGGACACGGTCTCCGGCGGCCCGGCCGCGCCCGTCTACCAGCGCTACCGCGACGGCTACGCGCTCACGCGCGCGGGCTGCGAACGCATGGTGAGCGACATGGTGGCGTTCTTCTCAGGAATCCGCGAGCCGCGCTTCACCTTCGTCGCCGCGGACTAGTCGCGGCGCGCGTTAGCTGCGGCCGAGCGACTCCAGCACGACGGCGTTCGGGAGCTGTGCGAGCGCGGCGCCGGGGAGCGAGATCTTCGAACGGCGCACGCCGCTTCCGACGACGACGCGCTGCATTGCGGCGACCGCGGCGTCGATCAGGATCGGCCAATCCGCAGGTAAGCCGACCGGCGTGATGCCGCCGTATTCCATTGCCGAGGCCGCCGTTGCGTCGTCCATCGCGGCGAACGAGATCTTGCTCGCGCCGAGCTGCTTCTTCGCAAGGCCGTTCACGTCGGCGCGCGTCGATGCGGGGACGACGCACGCGGCGAACCAGCTGCGTCCTTCGCGGCGCGCGGCGAGGATCACGCAGTTCGCCGACTCGTCCATCCCGACGCCGTAGCGCTCGCAGAACTCGCGCGTGTCGGCGAGCTGCGGATCGATCTCCGCGACCCAGAACGCATCGGGTGCAACGCTTCCGGTCCACGCCGTGACTGCCGCGTGCACCGAGGGCGCGACGAGGTCGGGCCGCTGCAGCACCGGCTCCGCGGTCAGATTCCCGATCGTCACTTTTCGAGCGGCGGGAGGCCGAGGAAGTTGCGGAAGACGTCGACGAGCCGGCGCTGCACGCGGCGGCGCTCGCCCATCCGCCGTTCGATGAAGACGCTGAGCTGCGAGCGGCGCCGGTCGCCGCGCCGCCGGTCCCCCTCGCGCTCCGCGGCGCGGCGTTCGTCCTGATCGTTCACGGAGCGGCGCGTTCGCTACGCGCGCAGCGCCGACATGCCGGTGCCGGTCCGCACCGAGGCCGGATCGGCAAACGAGCCGTCGAACCGCGGCGCGATGCGGATTTTGCCGGCCGGTGACATCGTGCGAGCGCTCCCGCCGAAGCGCGCGATCGAAATTCTCGAGCGCACCTTTCGCGCGCCGCTGCCGCCGCTCGTCGCGCGCACGCACGTCGAGCTTGGCGGAGGGACGCTGCTGATGATGCCGGCCCAGTCGGCGAGCGGCGTCGCCGGCGTCAAGCTGGCGACGGTCAACACGCTTCCCGCCGCCGGTGGCGTCCCGCGCGTGCAGGGCGTCTACGTGCTGTTCGCGCGCGAGTCGCTGACGCCGCTCGCGGTCCTCGACGCGTCGGCGCTGACGCGAATCCGCACCGCGGCCGTCTCGGCGCTGGCGACCAAATATCTCGTCGCCGACCTGCATGCGCCGGCCACGCTGGTCGTCTTCGGTACCGGACCGCAAGCGTTCGAGCACATCACGGCGATCGCGCAGGTCGTCGACGTCGCGTGCGTCTACGTCGTCGCGCGCATCCCGGGCCGCGAAGAGCCGGTGCTCGCGCACGCCCGTTCGCTCGGGCTCGACGCACAGCCGGCGAGCCGGTCGATCGTCGAGCGCGCGACGATCGTCTGCACGTGCACCTCGAGCGCCGTTCCCGTCTTCGCCGGCAAGGCGCTGCGGCCCGGCACGCACGTCAACGCGGTCGGAACCTACACGCCCGACCGGCGCGAGCTCGACGACGACGCGATCGCGGCCGGCCCGATCGTCGTCGAGTCGCGCGAGGCCGCACTTGCCGAATCCGGCGATCTCATCATCCCGCTCGAGCGCGGCGTCATCGGTCCCAGCGCGATCGCCGCCGACCTCCACGAGCTGCTGAACGGCGCTCCGGTGCGGCGCTCGCTCGACGACGTGACGATCTTCAAATCGGTCGGAATCGCGCTCGAAGATCTCGTACTGGCGGAAGCGATCGTCAACCGCTAGCGCGACGGCTCGCCGATGACGGTGAAGACGACCGTCGCGGGCTCCGCGAACGCCGGCCTGAGGATCATCATCAGCCGCGCGAGGTCGGCGTTGTGCATTCGCACACCGCCGTCGCCGCGCGTCAGCCGCTGATACGGCGCCAGCGGGTCTTCCGGTGGGACGAGGTGCGCGAGCGAAGGTCCGCCGCCGTGGATCACGATCGCCGAACGGCCGAACCGGGCCAGCTCACCGGCCGGCGCGACGAGCGAGGCGATCTCGTAGGCGCGGCCGCGCGGTCGCGCGCGACCGGCGTCGACGATCCGGCTGAGCGTCGCGAGATCGAGGTCGCCGACGTCGATCGCGCCGGGACCGTCCTCAGCGGTCGCGGGCTCGTGCTCGACCTGACCGAGGAGCCGGTAGTGACCGGGCGCGACCGGATAGCCGGGGCCATGCGGCGAGCGTCCTCCGACACCGCGCGCTTCGCCGTTCGCTTCCGCGAGCAGCCAGAGCCGGCCGTCCGGGCCGTACGCCGCCAAGCGCCCCAGACGCCGCTCGAAGACGACGTGAATCACCGATCCGGCCCACCGCGCAAGCACCCCACGAGGGGTCAAGTTGGCGCAGCGACGCCGCCGCCACCTTCACATTATACTATCGTAGATCGCATCGACAGTAGTATGCACGTACCAATATGCGCCCTGGGAAACCCCCTTCAGGAGGTCCCCGCGACGATCCCGAGCGCGGCGCACTTCGAGACCAGCGCCGAGCGCGTCCGGACCGCCATCACCTCGTAGACCCGCCGGGTCTGGTTGCGGATCGTGTTCTTGCTGCGGCCGAAGCGGGCCGCAATCTCGGCCGTCGAGCTCCCCTCGCAGATCGCGAGCATCACGCGGTGCTCGGCGGGGCTCAGCTGCGCGACGCCGCGCGCGCGCTCGGAGAGCGCCGTGAAGCGGCGGCGCAGCCACGAGCGCGGGACGACGCGGGTGAGCTCGTCGGCGCGCGCGAGCGCTTCTTCGTTCGTGGCGACTTCGATGAGCGCGAGCAGCGCGACCGCTTCCTCGAAGCGGATGCCGCGCGCGTTCCAGGCCGCGGCTGCCGCGCGCAGCTTCGCGCTCGCGCCGGCGGTGTCGCCGTTCGCGCGCGCCAGCGCGGCGCGCGCGAGGTCGTCGAGGGCATCGAGCCGCCGCACCCCTTCGAACGCGTCGGTGCGCTCGCGCGCGACCGGAAGCGCGTCCTGAAGTGCGATTAGCTTTTCCGCCAGCGCCGTGTCGAACTCGGCGACTTCGCGGATCGCCGCCGGAAGCGCGGCGCGCTCTTCGGCGCCCGTCGCGGCCCAGTCGACGTCGAGGGCGACCGCTGCGGCCTTGCGCGCGAGCTGCTCCGGCGTGAACGCGTCGCCGGCCGCGCGCGCGACCCGTGCCGCGGTGACGAGCGCGCCGACACGCTGCGCGCCGGGCGAGGATTGCGCGAGCGTGTCGTCGGCGATCCGCCACGCCTCGGCGGCATTTCCTTCCAGCAGCTCGGCGAACGCGCGGTTCTGGCGGATCGCGAACCAGCGCGGCTGCAACACCGTAGACGGGAGCAGCGCGTCGGCCTCGGCGCGAACGCGCGCGAACAGCTTGAGGTCGAGCGTGTCGAGCGCGATGCTCGTCATCGCGTACAGCAGCGAGGCCGCCATCAGCGGATCGCGCTGCGGCGCGGCGCGCAGCGCGTCGAGCGCGTCGAGGAAGTGGCGCGCCGCGATCAGGTAGCGCTCGCGGCGCACTTCGATCCAGCCGTACAGTTCCAGCGCGCGCGCGTGCACGATCTCGGCGCCGGGATCGGCGTGCGCGTCGAGCGTGGTTTCCGCGTCGTCGAGCCGGCCCGCGGCGAAGTACGCCAGCGCGAGGTCGTAGCCGGTCTCGGCGCGGACCGCACGACCGGCAGCCGCGGCATCGGCGACGGCGTGCTCGAGGAGCGCGAGTCCTTCGCCGGCACGGCCGAGCCGCACCAGCGCCGTCCCGCGGAGCGCCGAGGCCGTGACGCGCTCGCCGGTCCCCTCCGGAAGCTCGCCGGCGTCGTCGAGCGCGACCAGCGCCCGCGCCGGTGACCCGGCGCGAATCGCCGCACGGGCCAGCAGAAACGCCGCTTCGACGCGCTCCTCGCGGTCGTGCAACTCCGCCTCGTCGAGCAACGCGATGGCGCGCTCCCAATCGCCGGCCGACCACGCGTCGCGCGCGTCGCGCAACGCCGTTCGCGTGCTCGCGCTGCGCCCGGTGGGCCGTGGCCCAAGAGCGCTCATCGCGGCTTACACCCGAAAAGGCGCTGCGAGCTCACGGGCAGTCGTATTGCATAAACTCGCTAGGCGCACCTCGTGAGGGCGGGCCGAGCGAGCCTTTCTTGGCCTTTAGGTACCGGTGCGCGTCCCGCACTCAGCGTGTCACGGCACGGTCGCGGACGCGCCAGCGGCCGCGCACCATCACGTGGCGCGGCGCTGCGCGATCGGAGGCGAAGACGTAACGGTCGAGGATCTCGCCGGGCGGCGCGCCGCCGAGCGGTTCGGCGCGGTCGTCGAGGACGATCAGGTCGGCGCGGCGGCCGGCTTCGAGCGCGCCGGCGTTCAGCCCGCACGCTTGCGCTCCGCCGCGCGCGGCGCTTGCGTAGAGCGTCTCGCCGCAGGATGCCCCCGGCTCGAGCGCCGCGACGATCCGGCGCCGCGTTGCGAGCCGTTGGCCGTACTCGAGCCAGCGCAGCTCCTCGACCGGCGAGAGCGCGACGTTGCTGTCGGAGCCGATCCCGAGCGCACCGCCGGACGCGAGGTACGGCGCGAGCGGGAAGAGGCCGTCGCCGAGGTTCGCCTCGGTCGTCGGACAGAGTCCGGCGACCGCGCCGCTGCGCGCGAGCGCGTCGCGTTCGCGTTCGTCGATCTGCGTCGCGTGCACGAGACACCAGCGCGCGTTGACGTCGTGGTTCGCGAGCAGCCATTGCACGGGGCGTGCGCCGAGCGCGGCGACGACTGCGTCGACCTCGCGCGTTTGTTCGGCCGCGTGGAGGTGGACGGGAACGTCGCGCGGCGAGCCGTCGAGGAGCGCGCGCAGCTCGTCGGGGGTCACCGCGCGCAGCGAGTGCGCGCAGACGCCGACGACGACGCCGGCATCGTGCGCGTGCTCCGCGCGCAACGTCGCGGCGATCTCCAGCACGTCGTCGGGACTGCTCGCGAAACGCTGCTGCCGTTCGCGGAGCGGCGCGCCGCCGGCGCCGGAGTGCGCGTACAACGCGGGGAGCAAACAGATCGTGATCCCGGCGTCGCGCGCCGCATCGATCAGCGCGCGCGAGGTCGC
>DASZGA010000203.1:0-19750 GCA_035939295.1 Candidatus Elarobacter sp.
ATGCTCGGTCTGCGCGAGCGTGACGGCGGTGCGGCCGTCGCCGGCCGTCGTCACCGCGTATCCGTTCTTCTCCAGGTTGTAGCGCAGCGAGTGCACGATCGCCGCCTCGTCGTCGACCAGGAGGATCTTCTTCTTCGTCGCAATCGCGGTCGTCACGCCCCGGTCATCCGTCCCCACGGCGAAAATACCTTCGTCAGGACCTCTCGCCGGCCGCTTCGACCGCGTTGAACGCGACGCGCACGCCGAAGGTGCGCTCGAAGAGGTCCGCTTTGTCCGTTGCGGCGTCGAGCTCGTTCGACGCGTCGCCGTCGGTTTGGGTCGAGATGACGACCAGACCGTCTTCGGGGACCGCGGCGACGTCGGTCACAACGCCCAGGTGGCGGATGTCGAGCCCGTCGGCGATCCGCAGCAGCGAAGCGAGCACGTCGACGCGGCGGCGGTCGCCCGGCGCCAACGCCGCGTACTCCAGGTGCGACGGCTTCGGCATCGCCTTGCGGTAGTATCGCGCGATCTGCGCGACCAGCTCGCGCTCCTCGTCGCGCCACCCCTCGAGCGGCGTGTTGCGAATCAGATATGCGGCGTGCTTGTGGTGCGCGCTCTCCGCGACGAAGCGCCCGATCCCGTGCAGCATCGCGGCTGCCCACAGCAGATCGCGATCAGCCGGCACGAGGTTGTGCAGCGCGGCGAGCCGTTCGAAGAGCACGAGCGCCAGCCGCGCGACGTGGCGCTGATGGCCGCCGAGATGCTCGTAGCGCCGCGCGAGCGATTCGACCGACTCGATCCGCTTCGCGCGCTCGTCGCCGAGCCGCTGCGCGAGCGCGCGGTCTTGCTGCGCGAGGTCGACGACGACGCCGTCGCGCAGCGCGCGCTCGCAGACGACGATCTCGTCGCGCCCGAGCAGCGCGAGCGCGTTGATCAGCACGGCGTTCCCCGCGACGATGATATCCGCGCGGCGCGGGTTCATCCCCGGCATGCGGCGGCGCTCGGCTTCGGTCATCAGCAGCATCCGGCGCTGCAGCGCCTCCAGCCGCGCGCGGGTGAGCGTGTAGCCGTGAACACGCTTGATCGCAAGGCCGCGGTCGGCGGCGTCGAGCGCGGCCAGCCCCATGATCGTCCCGGACGTCCCGAGCGCGATGTCGAGCGGGTAGTGGCGAACGCGTTCGACGAGCGGTCCCAGCACCGCGGCAACGTGCGCGTCGAGCCGGCGCGCGGCGCGCAGCGCATCCGGCGCGCCGCGCAGATACGCGTCGTAGAGGCGCAGGCTTCCCAGCTTCACCGAGTCCATCAGATACGGGCGGTCGCCGTCGGCGACGATGAGCTCGGTGGATCCGCCGCCGATGTCGATGATGCACGCGACGCGGTCGTACAGCGGGTAGCCGTTCGCGACTCCGAGGTGGATCAAACGCGCCTCTTCGGCGCCGTCGAGGATCTCGAGCTGCAGCCCGGTGCGCGCCGCGACCATCGCCGCGAACTCTTCGCCGTTTTCCGTCTCGCGGACGGCGGACGTCGCGACCGCCCGCACGCGCTGCGCGCCGCGCGCGTGCGCCGCCTCGTCGAAGCGCGCGATCGCTTCGACGCCGCGCTCCATCGCCTTGCGCGAGAGCCGTCCGCTCTCGAGCGCGTCGTCGCTCCCGAGCCGCACCATCTCGCGCGCCTTGTAGACGACGCGCGAGGTGTCGAACGCGGCGTCCAGCTCGACGACGATCAGGTGGATCGAGTTCGTCCCGACGTCGATCGCGCCGAAGAGCATGGGAGCTAGGTCTGCTTCTTGCGAACTTGCACGCCGGCGGCGCGTTCGTAGAAGGTTGCGATCGAGGTGTAGTCGTCGCGGCCGTGGCCTTCGCCCGACGTTGCGGTGTACATCTGGTATGCGAGCGCGCTGGCCGGCATCGGAACGCCGATCGCGCGCGCGGACTCGAGCGCCGCGGCGAGATCCTTGCGCAAGAGATCCAGCATGAAGCCGGGCTTGTGCGAGCCGGCGAGCCAGCTCTGCGGGACCCAGTTCTGCAGCAGGTAGTTCGAGCCGGTCGCGGTGCCGATCACCGCCAGCACCGCGTCGATGTCGGCGCCGGCTTTCGCCGCGAACGTGAGCGCTTCGACGTTCGCGATCATCGTGTTCGAGATGATGATCTGGTTGACGAGCTTCACCACCTCGCCCATCCCGACGCCGCCGACGTGGTTCGGCGTCCCCATCGCTTTGAGGACGGGCTCGGCATCGCGAAAATCGTCGTCCGACGCGCCGACCATGATCGTCAGCGTACCCGTTTTCGCGCGCGCCGGGCCGCCGGAGACCGGTGCGTCGGCGAACCGGAAGCCGCCGGCGCGCAGGCGTTCGTCGAACGCGCGCGTGGCGACCGGCGAGATCGTCGACATGTCGACGAAGAGCGTGCCGGGCGCGGCGCCGTGGGCTGCGCCGTGCTCGCCGAAGAGCGCTCCTTCGACCTGCGGCGCGTCGGGGACGCAGGTGACGACGACCTCGCTCGCGCGGGCCACGCCGGCCGGATCGCCGCCGTCATGCGCGCCCTGCGCCGCCAGCCGTTCGACCGGCTCGCGATTCTTGTGCGCGCACACCGTCACGTCGAATCCGGCGCGCAGCAGCGCGGCGGCCATCGGCTCGCCCATCACGCCGACGCCGATGAAGCCGGCTTTCTTCTTCGCCATACGAGCCGCACGCGTACGGCGCGCGGAACGCGGCGGCCTGCGGACGAAGCGTCCGCCGGTGACGCAACTGCGCGCGTTCGTCCGTCTTTCGCGGCCGCTGTTTCTCTACGGCGGCTTCGCGGGCGTCGCCCTCGGCGCCGCGGTGGCGCGCCGGTCGGGCTCTTCACTGGATCTCCAGACGTATCTGTGGGTGCAGGCGCTGGTCACCGCGTTTCAGCTGATGGTCCACTACGCGAACGACTACTTCGACCATGCGGGCGACGCCGGCGCCCGGCGGCGGACGCCGTGGTCGGGCGGGAGCGGCGTGCTGCACGGCGACGACGTACCGGCGCGCGTCGCGCTGATCGCGGCGTTGGTCTGTGGATCGCTGGGGCTCCTTGCGAGCCTTCGCTTCGCGCTCGCCGGAAACGCGGTGGTCGCGTGGCTCGGCCTTGCCATATTCGTATTCGCATGGTTTTACTCGGCGCCGCCGGTGCGCTTCGCGGCACGCGGGCTCGGCGAGCCGGTGACCGCGCTGGTCGTCGCCGTGCTCGTTCCGTTCGCCGGCTACGCCGCGTTCGCCGGGCGCATCGGCGGCGCGATCGAAAACGCCGTGCTCGCCCCCGCCGTGGCGATGATCGCGATGATGTTTTGCGTCGAGCTCCCCGATGCCGAAACCGATATCGGTTCGGGCAAGCGCAATCTCATGATTCGGCTCGGCCCGGCGCTGACGTGGCGCGCGATCGCCGTCGCCGCCTTGCTAGCGGTCGCGATCGCGGCCCGGACCGCATACCGGCTCGACGGCGCCGCGGCCTTGGCGGCGATCGTCCCCGCCGCCGCGGCGGCGCTCGTGCTGGTGTGGCACGTCGTGCGCGACCCGCGCCCCGCCTCGATGGCGTTCTGGGGGGTCGCTCTGTACGCGACCACGGTGACGGGACTGGCGATCGTCTACGCGACGCCGGCGCCGTTTCGTTGACGTCCCGCTATTCGGCGAGCACCGCGTGCGGTAGGCCCTGATAATCCGGGCTGGGACCGGCGCCCATCCCGCCGCCGTTCATCGTGATCGACGCCGCGACGAGAAACGTCATGTTGGGGACGTTCCCGTTGTACGTGAGGTCGGCTGACGGCATATATACGGCGCCGACGAGGTTGTCGGTCCCGGACCTGCCGTTGATCGTCACCGAATTCGTATTGCCCTGCGGCTGAAAATAGACCATCCCCACGGTGTCGCCGGTCTTCGGAGCCGAAAGATCGACGCTGACGTGTCCGCTCAGCGTGAGCCCGCCGAGGTTGTAGATCGTGACGGCGGTTCCCGACAGCGTCGCGTTGCCGCTCATCGACATCCCTTGGTCGAGGACGAAGAGCCCGGGAGCGAGCGTCGCGGTCCCGGGGTTGAACGGCTGGCAATACTCACCCGGCGGGATCGGGTCCGGGAACGGGCTTTGCGGCATGCAGCCCGTATGCAGCGCGGCTCCCGCGCGCGCGAGGTACGCGCAGCCCGGGTAGGTCGGACACGGGTCGGTGACCGAGAGCGTGCGCATCGGCTGGCCGAGCGGATACGAACCGCCGCCGGGGCCGTTGCCGACGTACCCGATTTGCAACGCGTTGACGTTCGCCTGGCCCGTCACGTTCAGGTTCGCGTTGGTGATGAGCCCGCACGTCGGGGCGTTGATCCCGCCGCCACCGCCGCCGTGCAGCGTGATGTCGCCGCTCAGCGCGTAGATGCAGGTGTTGGAGGTGTTCGTGATCCGCGCCACCGCACGGGTTTGGATCCACTGCTGCGACATTCCGAAGATTTGCGCGAAGAACATCGGTGCCCGGTTGCGGATGATGACTTCGACCGCGCTCGCGTTGCCGGCGTACGGGCCGCTCGCCGGCGGGTTGTTCACCGTGACGAGCACGTTGGTACCGTCGTCGGTGAAGGCGTTCAAAGCCGCGTCGCCTCTGGCCGCAGCGGCAACGCCGCCGTTCGGGTAGATGAGCTCGCCTCCGGCGGCGACCGCGGCGCTGTCGGTGGCGGACTGCTGGATCCGTTGCGCGTATCGCAGGTAGCCGACGTCGACCGCCATGGCGGCGGCGCCGAGCAAGATCGTGAGGCACACGGCCATCAAGGGCAAGACCTGACCGCGACTCTCCATGCCGGCGCCTCCTTCCTTGCTACCAGTATGCAGAATTGCAGCCGGCCCGGCATTGATCCGCGTCATTGACCGCCCGAGTGTGACCGGCGTCGCTGCGGCCCGCGGCTGCCGGCGACCGGCGTCGTTGCGCCGGAGGCGTTCCGCGGAGCACAATGGTCCGGAAGGGGGTCGGCCGAAGGCGACGGGTCGACCCGACACCACTCGCGAGGGGAACCGATAGGATGCTTGCTTCGATCCGCCGGCCGACGTTCGAGGACCTCAACCTCTCGACCGGCAAGCGCGCCCGGCTCTGGAACATGATGTACGGGCACGGCCCCGCCAACGGGACGCTGATGCTGCTCCCGATCGACCAGGGCTTGGAGCACGGGCCGATCGACTTCTTCGACAACCCGGACGCGCTCGACACCGACTGGGTGCTGCGCCTCGCCGTCGAGGGGAATTTCTCCGGGATCGCCTACCACGTCGGGCTCGCCGAGAAGTACCACAAGCAGTACGCCGGGCGCGTTCCGCTGGTGCTGAAGGTGAACGGCAAGACGAACGTTCCGCCCGACGACAACTCGTTCAGCCCGCTGACATCCAGCGTCGAAGACGCGGTACGGCTCGGCGCCAGCGCGGTCGGCTACACGATCTACGTCGGCTCGCCGGCGCAAGACCGCGACATCCAGCAGGCCAACGACGTGCGCCGCGAGTGCGAGAAGTACGGGATGCCGCTGATCGTGTGGTCGTATCCGCGCGGCTCCGCGGTGAAGGCGAAGGGCGGACAGGACTCACTGTACGCGGTCGACTACGCGGCGCGCGTCGCGTGCGAGATCGGCGCCGACATCGTGAAGCTCAACGTGCCGCATTCCGAAGAAGCCGCTGCCGCTGCGCCGAAGCCGTACAACACGCTGACGATGGACGAGCTCGACGGCTTGCGCAAGGTCGTGAAGTCGGCGGGGCGCACACTGGTGCTCGTCTCGGGCGGCTCGAAGCTGAGCGACGAGGACACCGTGCACAAAGCACGGCTCGCGATGGAAGCCGGCTGCGTCGGCCTGATCTTCGGGCGCAACATGTGGCAGCGCAAGTGGGGCGACGCGCTCGCGATGGCGAGCCGCATGCACGACCTGATGAAGGAGTTCGGTCAGTAATCATGGCGACCGTGACGGTCGAGAGCCGCATCGAAGCGGCGCTCGACCGCATCCGGCCGGCGATCCGCCGCGACGGCGGCGACGTCTGGCTCATCAAGGTCGACGACGACGTCGCATACGTGCAGATGATCGGCGCGTGCGGCGGCTGCCCCGCGTCCAACGCAACGCTGAAAGGCGGAATCGAAGCGGTCGTCCGCGAGGATGTGCCGGAGATCCGCGCGGTGGAACAGCTCTAGCGCTGAGCCCTATAGCCCCTCGTCGCCGCGATCCTATCGCGTGATAGACGGGCGTGAGACTTCAAACCATGCGCGATCTCTTCGAAGCCGTCGAGCATATCGAAGACGAACAAAGCGCTCAGGCCGGCGGGCTTCATTGCATAGCCGATGCGATTGATCATATTCAAAAACGCATAGACGATATCTGCGGGATTCTCGATGCGCGTGGTGAAACATCGCCGCGGCGCGTGGGGGTGACTGCGCAACCTGATTCTCGCGAGGATCTCAATGCGTCACCAACCGTCGATCACGATAAACGGACAATCCCGTGACGAGGTCGTCCTTTCCGCCGGCGAGCCGCTTGCCGGCGTCGTCAACCTAACGCTGGAGTTCGACCGGCAGCCGCAGTCGGACGGGATTCGGATTTTACAAATGACCGCCGGCGCATCGGACTACTTCGACGGAGCGTACCACTTTCGGCGCTGGCACTCGTGGCCGAGTACGGCCATCGGCGCTTATCGAGCGCGCGGCGTCACCCTCAGATTTTCCGGCGGAGGTGCGGTTGAAGCGCCTTTGAGTGACGAAATCATCGTCGACGTGCGCCCCGCCGCGGCCGATGAGCTGCCCTTCTTTTCAGCGCGGTAGCAACGCACGACGTTACGGTTCCGTCCACGAGGATCGAGATGCTAGCCACGCGAGCGCACCTCCAATGACGACTACCGCCAGCGGATCGAAGCCGAGTTGGCGCGAGGCGAAGAACAGCGGCACGACGAGCGAGAGCGCCAACAGCAAACGCGTACGCCCCGGATCGGCGAGCGTCGCAGCAGCGCAGCCGATCATCGGCAAGGCCAAGCCGGCATCGTATGCCCAGGCGTGCGGGCTGAGCGCGAGCCCGATCAAACACACCGCGCTTCCGGCTTCCGCAGCCGGGGCGCGGCGTAGCGGGACTGCAGCGACGAGCGCGACGATCGCCGTCATGCATGCGACGGCGGGGACGCTCGTGCCGGTCCGGACGAGCAGCGCCGGGAGACTGACCGCGAACGGCGCGTTTACGCTGAGGTCGCCGGCGGCGAAGCGGGTAAGAAGGTGGGACCACGTCGTGGGCCAGTCCCAGTCTCCGCCCGTTGCCGTCACGCCGAAGCCGTACCACATCGAAGCCATCGCGCCGACGATCGCAAGCTCACGCCAGCGCGCGCGCGCGACGAGCAGGCCGATCATCGGGACGGCGTACGTGGGCTTGTAGAGCAGCAGCCCGATCGGGATCGCGGTCAGCACAACGGAACCCCGCACCATGCCGGCGATCGCAATCTGCGCCAGCAGCAGCCCGAACGGAGCGTTCTGGCCGATGATCGCCACGGCGTAGATGACGGGCGACCAGAACGCGTAGAGCGCGACCGCCGTCGCGCGGTCGAGACCGTACGTGCGCGCTGCGATGACGCCGGCGACCGCTGCGCACGCCAGCATGAGGAAAGCGTTCAGCAGAAAGCTCGTCGTCAGCGGGACGTGCGCGAACGGGGCGAGCGCCCAGGCGACGCCCGGGAGATAGAAGAACGATTGCCACGCTTCCGGCGGGTTGAGCAGCTCCGGCGTCCCGACGCGCGCGCCGGCCGCGGCGAACACGCGCCAGTCGCCCGCACCGTTGCGAATCGACCAGCCGGCTGCGGAAGCGATGAGCACCGCCAGCGAGATCGTCCAGCCCCACAGCACCGTTTGCAGCAGCGCCGTTTGCCGCGTGGACGACTCCCGGTGACGCGCGTGAACCGCGAACGACGACGAGGTCACGCTTCGACTCCCACCGGATACCCGACGCTCGGCAACGCGCGGCGGCGCGGTGCGAAGAGCGCGCGCACCCGCCTTCGCAGCGGCTGCTCGACGCCGTGGAACAGGGCGAAGCTGAGGGCGAGCGTTCCCGCGAACGCGCTCGGCATGAAGAACCACACGTCCGAGCCGATGCAGTACGTCAGCAGCGCGAGCACGGCGAGGTGCGAAAGGTAGAACGCGAAGCTGACCTCACCGAGCCGCACCAGCACAGGGTGCGTCAGCACGCGCGAGATCGCGCCGCGCTGCCGAGCGAAAACGAAGATCGCCGCCGCACCCCCGGGCATGCACCAGGCCGAAAAACGGGTGGACAGCGGAACGAGAGGCGAGACGTAGACGATCAGCACGACGAGCGCCAGCACGATGACTTCGTCGCACGTCCCGCGCAGAAAAGAACGGGCGGGTGCGCGAGCGCCCTCCAGCTCACCGAAACGCAGAAACGCGATCCCGACCATCATTCCGACCAGGAAGTCGACCAGTCGCGCCGGCGGGAAAACGTACCAGCGCCAGTCATCGACCGCCGCGTGCTGCGGTGCGAGAACGGCAATCTGCGCCAGCCATAGCGCGGCCGCGCCGAGCAGGATCGTGCGCGGCTGCGCCGTGCGGAACGCGCGCAGCAGGATGAACGCCGCGAGCGGAAAGACCGCGTAGAAGAACGCCTCGCACGAGATGCTCCACGCCGGCCCGTTCGCGCCGAAGTAGATCGCCCCGACGGGGATCCAGCTCTGCAGCAGCACGGCTTGCGCGGCGACGGCTTGCAGCCGTGTCTGCGGCTCCGCATCGTTCCACAGCGGGCTCGAGCCGAAGTAGACGAGGCACGCAATCATCAGCGGCATCGTGGCGAGGTGCAGCGGATAGACGCGTGCGATCCGCGCCACGTAGAACGCGCGGATCGCCTCGGGCCGCAGCCGCTCGCGGAACGCCTCGTGATAGGTGTACGTCAGAATGAACCCGGAGAGCAGAAAGAAGAACGCAACGCCGACATAACCGAACGAGAACGTCACCGAGACGGCGCGGGTCGGGACGCAGTGCCACGAGAAGACGAGCAGCGCCGCGACGAAACGCAGCGAGGTCAGCGCGTGAAGCGTCTTCTTCTGCTCGATCACGTGCGCGCCGCGAGCAACGGAGGCCGGACGTAGAGGTCGGCGACGGGGTCGGACGCGATTCGGCGCCACTCGCCGCGGCGTTCCGCCAGCAGGCTGTCCAGGGCGCCGTCGCGATGAGCGAGGACGGCGTCGACTCGCTCGCGGTCGAGGATCGCCGCCCAGCGGCGGGTTCCGCGCACGACCTCGCGGTAGTCGCGCCAGAGTGCCGGCGGATACGGATCGCAACGCCCGTCCATGTAGAACCGCACCGGCGCGTTCAGGAACAAGCTGCACCAAGCGAAGTCTTCGCAGAACACCCGTGGCGGAACGCGGGCCTGCGCGATCAGGACGTGAGCTGTCCCGATCGGCAGCACGTCGGTCGCCGCCGGCACTTCGCGCCACGACACCACCGCGACCGCCGCGCCGGAGCATACCACCGCGGCAAGCGTCAGCCATGCGAAGGCCGGCAAATGCCTTGCGTCCGGCCGCGGCGCGTTCGGCTTCATGATGCGCGCTCCCGCACATGCCGCGAGGGCGATCGGCGCGACGATCAGTGCGAACACCGGCACGTTCCGCACGGCGGCGAACAGGAGCACGGCGAATGCCGTTGCGACCAATCGATCACGCACCGATGTGCGCACGCCGAAGGCTGCGAGCAGGAGCAGCAGCGGCAGCGCGCCGCCGAGGAACGATGCGCTGCTGACGCTGGTCGCAGCCCACTCGGCGATCGAGTCGCGAATCGGGCTGGTCAGCAGCGCGCCCGCGTACCGCACCAAATCGAATCCGAGCGGCGTTGCGAGCGTCGCGACACCGCACGCTGCCGCCAGCGTCGTCGACCGGCGAACCGCGGGCGACCACCGCCGGTCGCGGATCAATGCCGAAAGCACGATCAGCGTTCCAACCGCGGGCGCCAGAAACGCGCTCGCGTGCAAGTTCGCCCACACGAGCGTCGCGGGCACCGCGGCCCATGCCCACGGCCCTTCGCTTTCGAGCAACAGCACGATGACCGAGAGACACGCCCAAGCCGGTACCTGTGCGCGCGCACCGAACGACTGCATCATCGCGATCCCGCACAAAAGGACGGCGGCCGACGACATCGCGCCCGAGACACCGCGGCGCGAGCAGCGCAGCACCACCGTCGTCAGCGCGACGCCCGCGGCGAGCGCGCAGAGCAGCGGGATAGCCCACGGCGCGCCGTGATCGCCGGTCCACGCGAGCGCGGTCGAAAACAGCCACTCGTGGGGCGTCCACGCCGCACCGTCGGCCGCAAACGTTTCGGGACCCAGCGCACGCGGAATTGCGTGCTCGCGCAGGATTCGTTCCCCGAGCCAGCGCTGCCACAGCAGATCCCCGTCGCCGGCGGGGAACCGCAGCGCAAGCGCGGTCAGCCACGCTACGACCGAAGCGACGCACGCCCACGGCAGCAACGCGTTCGGGTCAAGGCGCCGCGGCGATAGGAGATGCTCCGCAACGATCGGCGGCCGCGAAGCGCCGGTGGATGGCCGCGGCGCCGCGGCGATCACGCCGGCTGCGTCGCGCCGTCGCGCGCGACGTCTCGAACGGCAAGTGCACCGGTGCGGGCGTAGCGCGCGCTCGGCACGGAGGCGTACGCGCAGCGGACGATCGCGAACAGTCCGCATGCGAGACCAGCCAGCGTCGGGATGCGCAGCCACTGCATCATCACGGACGGGCGCATCAGCGCGGCATGGGAGAAGTCGCCCCAGCTCAGCTCCGCCAGCGCGTCGGACGGGTACGCTCGCGCGACGAAATGCGTCGGCGCAGGCCCGAGCCCGAGCAGCGCGAGGACGAGCATCGAGAGCGCGATCCCGGTGGCGCTCAACGCGAGCACCAGCCCTGCGCGGCGACCTACCGTGAGCGCGGCGGTCACGCCGACGAGCAACGGCGCGCAGCCGGAGAGTATGCTCGAGCTCATCACGTTCCACGGGATCATCGCCAGTGCGATCCCCACGCCGGCAAGCGCGCGTGCGCGCTCGTACCTCACCAACACGTAGAGCATCGCCGGCAGGGCTACCGCGAGCTGCTGATGATGCACGTGCACGCCGCCGAAGACGGCGAACGCCGGCGGGACGACGATCATCACCGCCGCATCGCCGCTCATCGCGCGCAACCGGTGCGCGGCGGCGATCCCGAAACCCACCATCAGCGCGAACATCGCCTCGCCCCAGCGAATCGCAACCGGCGCGTCCACGCCGGCGGACGTGAGGATCGACGTCAAGCTGAACTGCCATTCGTAGCTGTTCGCAAGAGCGTGCGCGGGCACGACGTCACGCACGTACGCCGCGCTCACCGGAACGCCGACCGCGTACACGCTCGCTGCGGCAAGTCCGACTCCCCACAACACCAGCGGCAAACGCATCCGCGGAAACGCAACGAACGCGCCCGCGATCGCTGCCAGCGCGACATGCGGCTCGATGCTCGACGCCGCCAAACACGCCGCCGCGCCGGCCCAGCGCCCGCCGCGCGCGCACAGCGCCGCGCCCGCAAGCGCAGCAAAGACGAACGGCATCGGCTGCCCGACGTACAGCGACACCGTCGCTGTGATCGCCGCGAGCGCGAGGTTCAGCACGACGCTGGACGCCCCGGTGACGCGCTGCAGCATGACGACCGCTGCACCCATCGCCGCGATCGACAGCAGACCGAACGCGATCGCGGCGACCGGGAACGGCAACCGCGAGAACGGCACGAACAGCAGCAGCGCGTACGGCGGGAGGGGTGCCGGGAGCGCGACCGGGCGCAAGAACGCCGGCTCGGCCGGCGGCCCCGCCGTCGTTTCGCAGCCGCGCAGCGGCTCTTCGAGGTACGGGTTCGCGCCGTGCGCGACCGCCGAGCCGGCGCAGTAGAACGCGCGGAAGTCGCCCATCACGTAGGTCGGCTCGCCAAGCCCGTTGACAGCGATCTGCGCCGCCAGGATCAGCGGCGCGACGAGCCACGCCGCCCAGCGCGCGCCGCCCGCCCAGCTCATCGCGTGAGGATCTCTGGCGTCATCACGAAGACGACGTCCGTCTGTTGCGCCTGATAGCGCGAGGAGCGGAACAGCTTGCCGAGCACCGGCACGTCGCCGAGCACCGGGATCTTGTCGATGATCCGCTGCTCTTGGCGCCGCAGCAGCCCGCCCATGACGATCGACTCGCCGGCTTTGGTGACGACGTCGGTCGCGAGCCGGCTCGTCTTCAGCGCCGGAACGACGAACCCGTTCAGCGAGACGCCGTCCTGGAAGTCGAGATCGGAGACCTCCGGAGCGATCACCGTCTCGACCGCGTTGTCGCCGAGGATCGTCGGCGTCACGACCAGCTTCACGCCGAACTCTTTGTACTGAATCGCGATCTGCTGCGGTCCCGCGGCGACCGGGATCGGAATCTGACCGCCGACGAGAAAGTTCGCTTCGCGCCCGGGCATCGTCACCAGATCGGGCGAGGACAGCAGACGCGCGTGCGTGCTGTTCATGATGAGGTTCAGTGTCGGCGCGAGCGTGATCGAGCGGAAGAAACCGCCGACGATCAAGCCGCGTCCCGCGTTGATCGGGCCGGCGCTGTGCCCGGTGTTGTAGGGGCTTTCGACTACGGGAAACTGCGGCGGGCCGACCGTGTACGTTCCGTCGGGATGGAACGTCGCCGACTGCAGGTTGAACCCGAGCTGTTTCAGCGCGACGTCGTCGACTTCCAAGACGTAGACCTTCACGTCGACCTGGCTCACCGTCGCGGTCTCGATCCGATCGATCACCTTGCCGTCGATCGCGAGGTACGGACCGGCCAGCGCGCGCACGCGGTGCAGCACCTTCTCCGCGGTCGAGCGGTCCTGCACCTGACCGCTGACGATCAGGTTTCCCTTCACGTCGCGGTCGACGCGCACGCCGGACGTCGACGGTGACGACGCGAGCTCGGTCTGCAGCGGTCCGAGCGGCCGCGCGACCGTCACCGCGTTGACCAGATTGAACTTCCCGGCCGTCGCGACCGGTTCGAAGTGCGAGACGATCTCGCCCAGGTGCACCAAGCTCTCGCCGTTGGTGACGGTGCCGCTGATGACGATCGACTTGTCGACCGCGTCGACGTGGACGTCGCGCTCGGTCACCGCGTTCTGCAGCATCTGCCGCAAGCTCGCGAGGTTCTGCTCGGTGACGGTGACGTCGTACGTGCGCCGCCCGCCTGCCGTCCACACCAGCACCGTCGTCCGCCCGGCGGTTCGTCCGCTCACGACGATCTCGGAGTTCCCGACCGCGAGCACGCCGGCGATCTTTCCGTCTCCGACCGCGACGCGCGTGAGGTGCGGCGTCTCCATGACGGTCGACTGTCCGGTGCGCACCGTGACCGGGATCATAGCGTCGGCGGAGACGCACAGCGGCGCCGTGGTGACGGCCGTCACTGCGGCTGCGGTAAGGAGCGCGCGAGTCGTGTGATACAAAGCGAAATCCTCTCCCGGCAAAGAGCCAAGCCGGTGTCGAGCAGTATGCCAGACCTCGCCGTTGACCGTGCGTTGACAGGGCGTGGACAGAGCGTCAATTCTTTCGGAACGCTCTTTCCAAGGCGCGCCGGGCTGTGTACGATGCGGCCACGATGCACATCAGCAGCCGTTCCACCGCCGCTCTTCTCGCCGTTACGGCAGCGCTCTGCGCGCCGCTCGCGGTGCGGGCGGCGGACGCGCCTGCTGCACCGCTCATCACGCTGACTGCGGCGCGAGCGGTGGGAACCGAAGCGGTGACGATCTCCGGCACCGCTCCGTCCGGCTCGACGTTGGACGTCACGCTGTACGTTCGGTACTCGCGCGACATTCCGACCGTGCTCGTGAGCCGCAGCTCCGTCGCGACCAGCGGCGGACGCTACCAAGCCACGCTCCGCACCGCCCCGGCTTACTTCCGCGACGCGCTCTTGACCGTCGTCGTGCGGGACCCGGCGTCAGGTTCGGATGCTCGAGCGACGTTGAACGTCGCAGCCCCCAACGTTCCGGCGCCGCCGGACGACACCCCCGCTTCCGTTTCGCACTAACGCTTCGCTTCCTAAGGAGAACCCCGTGAAAGATACGCTTCGCTCCATCATGCTCGACGAATCCGGCCAGGGTCTGGCCGAGTACGGTCTCATCCTCGGCCTCGTCGCCGTCCTCTGCATCGGCGCCGTCACGTTCCTCAGCGGCAACATCAAGGGCGTTCTCAGCGGCGCGGGCAACAGCATCTAAGGCGCCGCGCCATGCTGAACGCAAGTTCGGGCGCACTCTTCCCGGCGGTCGCGTTGGCGATCGCCGTCGTGGCGACGCAGTGCGTCTCCGCCGCGCTCGCGACGCACAGCCGGATCGACGACATCGTCGCCGCGATCTGGTCGGTGTTCTGATGCTGGGCGCGCTCCGCGACGAGGGGGGACAAGGACTCGCCGAATACGGCATCCTCCTTGGCTTCGTCGCGGTGCTCTGCATCAGCGCGGTCGCGTTCTTCGGCCAGCAGTTGCTGGGACGATACACCGATATCGGAACGAGTTATCCATGAGCGTCGCGACGATCGTTCTGCTCGCCGCGACGTGCGTGGCGGCGGCGGTCGACGTTCGGACACGGAGGATTCCGAACGCTCTGACCGCCGCCACCGCGCTCCTCGCGCTTGCCGTCCACGTTCCGGACGGGATCGTCGCCGTCCTCATCGCCTTTGCAACGATGATCCTGGCGTTTCTCGCCGGATCCCTCGCCTTCTCCGCCGGCTGGTTCGGCGGCGGCGACGTCAAGCTGATCGCCGCGTGCTGCGGTCTGATCGGCGGGTTCGCCGCACTCTCGCTGGTCCTCGACATCCTCGTCGCCGGCGCGGTTCTCGCGCTGGTCACCGCCGCGTTCCGCGGGCGGCTCGGCGCGCTGGTGCGCAGCACCGTCGCGATCGCCGCGCACGGCGTGCCGGTTGAAAAGAGCACGCTGCCGTATGCCGTCGCGATCGCCGCCGGCAGCGTCGTGTACGCCCTCGCCCCGCTCGTCCCGGTTCTGAGGTTCCCCGCATCATGAAGAACGCCCGCCGGATCCCGCTCGTCATCGGTTTGCTGCTCGCGCTCGGAACCGGCGTGCTGCTGCTGAACTATCTGAACTCGCTGCGCGCTTCGGTGACCGCGGTCGAGATGCGGCGAGTCTACGTCGCCTCGCGCGACGTTCCGGCGCGCGCGCTGTTGAACGACGGGTTCATCACCGAGGCGAGCCGGCCGGCGAACGAAGTCGACGCGGACGCGGTCACCGACCGCAAGCAGATCGCGAACAAGTACTCCCTGATCACGATCCCGGCCGGGAGCGTGGTGACGCTCTCGCGCATCGGCGAAGGCGGCGGCAACGCGCTGCCGGCCCGGCTCCCGATCGGGATGCGCGCCGTCAGCATCTCGATCGACCGCGTGAAAGGCGTCGCCGGCTTGATTCAGCCCGGCGACCGCGTCGACGTGATCGCGGTCCCGCCGCGCGTCGGCTCCGAAGTTCCGCACGCCTCGGCGATCTTGCGCGGCGCACTCGTTCTCGCGATGGGCAACGCTGTCGAGACGACCAGCGCGACGCCGAGCCCCGACAACCAGAACCTGACCACCGTGACGCTAGCGCTGACGCCGAAGCAAGTCGATCTGCTCGCGTCGGCCGACTTGAACACGACGCTGCGGCTCGCGCTGCGCCCGCCGAAAGAATCGATCCGCGCGTTCGCCGCCGAGCCGCTGATGCTCGGCGTCCCCGACCGCCAACCGCAGCCGCCGGCACCGGCTCCCGTTGCCGCGGCGCCCGCAGCGGCTCCGCCGACGCCGGCGCTGGTCGCCACGGCGCCGAAACCGCGGGCCGTCGCACCGTCCGGCACCGTGACGGTGATCGAACTCGACCGTACCTCCGAGGCCGCTCCGGCGCGTCAATGAGCCTGCGCGTCTTCGTGGTCGTGGGCGCGAAAGGAGGCGTCGGCGCGTCGAGCATCGCGATGAAGCTCGCCGAGCAGCTTCCGTCGTACGGTCCGCGTTACGTCGTCGACGCCGATCTCTCCGGACGGCGCACGCTCGCGGTCTGGTACGACGTCGCGAAAGAGCTCGACCTCGGGCGCGCGCCCGGCTCGCCGGCCGTTGCGACGAAAGGCGCGCTGTCCGTCGTCGAGCTGGCGCGCTCGTACGAAGACGGCTTCGCGGTCACCGGCGAGTCGGTCGAGCGGTTCGCCGCGAAGCTGCCGGAGAACGCGCTGGTCGTCGTCGACGCGCCGCAGCCGTTCGCCGGAACGGTCCGCCCGTTCGTGACGAAGGCGGCGAAGATCGTCGTCGTCAGCGAACCGACGCTGCTCGGCGTCGGTTCGGCGCAAGCGATGCTCGCCGCACTCGAGCGCTTTGGCGTTCCCTCCGCGCGGATCGCGTTCGCGCTCAACGACTTGCGCGGAAGCGCCGAAGTTCGCGCGCGAGAGATTCAAGAGTCGCTGCGCGTCTCGATCGCCGGCGAGCTCCCGCCGCCGCGCGACCGCAACTGGAACCGCGCCTTCGCGCGGCTCGCCGACGGGCTCGCCTCGCTGCCGGCGGCCGAACCGCTGACGGGGCTGCGCGCGTCGACGGCGAGCCCGATCGGCGACCGCCGTTCCGCGCCGCGCGGCGACACGCCCGAAGCGGTGCCGCAAGGCTTTCCGGGGACAGCCGCGTCGGACGGGATGACGGTGTTCGCCGCGCCGCCGATCCCCGGCGTCGATCCGCGAATCAGCGAGCGGCTGAAAAAAGAGCTGCACGCGCGAATGCTGACCAAGATCGACTTCTTGGCGGCGGCGCGCGCGCACACCGAGCCGCAGAAGCTCGCCGAATTGCGGATGCAGGTCAACGCGATCGCCGACGAGTTCCTCGCCGCGCGCAGCGACGTCAGCTCGGCGGAACAGGCGTCGCGGATCCGGCACGAGGTCGTCGAGGAAGCGCTCGGGCTCGGCCCGCTCGAGAGCTTGCTGCACGAGCCCGACATCACCGAGATCATGGTCAACGGCCACGCCCACGTCTACATCGAGCGCTCCGGCACGATCGAGCAGACGGCGAAGCAGTTCGTCGACGACGGGCAGGTGCGGCTGGTGATCGAGCGGATCATCGCGCCGCTGGGACGGCGGCTCGACGAGTCGAGCCCGATGGTCGACGCGCGGCTTCCCGACGGCTCGCGCGTCAACGCGATCATCGCGCCGCTCGCGGTCGACGGCCCCACGCTGACGATCCGCCGTTTCGGAACGAAGCGCTTCGGCGTCGACGACTTGGTCGCGGTCAACGCGATCACCCCGCCGGTCCTCGACTTCTTGCGCGCGGCGGTCGAAGCGCGGCTCAACATCGTCGTGAGCGGCGGGACCGGCGCCGGGAAGACGACGCTCCTCAACGCGCTCTCCAACTTCATCCCGAAGCGCGACCGCATCGTCACGATCGAGGACGCCTGTGAGCTGAAGCTGGCGCAGCCGCACGTCGTGCGTTTGGAGTCGCGCCCGCCGAACCTGGAAGGACGAGGCGCGGTGACGATCCGCGATCTGGTCCGCAACGCGCTGCGGATGCGGCCCGACCGGATCGTCGTCGGCGAGTGCCGCAGCGGCGAGGCGCTCGACATGCTGCAAGCGATGAACACGGGCCACGACGGCTCGCTCACGACCGTCCATGCGAACACCGCGCGCGACGCGCTCTCGCGGATCGAGACGATGGTGCTGATGTCGGGGTTCGACTTGCCGGTCCGCGCGATCCGCGAGCAGATCTCCGGCGCGGTCGATCTGGTCGTGCAGGTCGCGCGGTTGCGCGACGGCTCGCGACGCGTCACCGGCGTGAGCGAGATCGTCGGGATGGAAGGCGACACCGTGACGATGCAGGAGCTCGTGCGCTACAAGCAGCGCGGCGTCGACGCGCAAGGACGCGTGATCGGCGAGTTCGAGCCGTGCGGCGTCCAGCCTGAGTGTCTGGCGCGCTTCGCCGAGCTCGGCATTCAGTACGACCCGGTGAGCTTCCAGATCCCGGTGCCGGCGGCGCGGCGCGCGGAGGCGACGTGGCTGCGGTAGCGCCGCTCGCGATCCTGCTCGGCGCGTGCGCCGCGATCGCGCTGTTGTTCAGCTCGTTCTCCGGGCCGCTGCTCGCGCATGCCGGAAAGCTCGGGGCGCGCTTCGCGACCGATCTCGAAGCCGCCGGGATGACGATCGAGCCGCAGCACTTCGGCTTCGTCCTCGTCGGCGTCGCGCTCGGTCTGTGGACGCTGGCGCTCGTGCTGCTGCATCCGCCGCTGCTCGTCGCCGTGCTGCTGCTCGCCGGCGCCGCCGCGCTCGCGTACGCCGGCGGCCGGATGTACCTGCGCCGCCGGCGCATCCGGCGCGTCGCCGCCTTCACCGATCAGCTCGAAGGCGCGCTTCGCACGCTCGCCGGCGGCGTGCGCGTCGGGCTCGGAATTCGGCAAGCGCTCGCGATCACCAGCGAGCAGAGCCGCGAGCCGGCGAAGAGCGAGTTCATGCGCGTGATCGGGCTGAGCAACCTCGGGCTGAGCATCCTCGACGCGTTCGACCAGCTGGCGCTGCGGATGACCAACACCGAGACGGCGGTCCTCGCGCGCGTCGTGCGCGTGCAGTCGCAGACCGGCGGCGACCTGGGAACCGTGCTCGAAGGGCTGGCGGGGACGATTCGCGACCGCCGCCGCTTGCGGCGCCGCGTCAAGGCGATCACCGCGCAAGGCCGCGCGACGGCGTGGCTGCTGGGGCTTCTTCCGCTCGGCGTCGGCGCGTTCGTCCTTACTCAGGACGAGCTGCGCGACGCGATGCTCTACACGCTGCTCGGCCATATCTTCCTCGGGATCTCGATGGCGCTCGACGCGCTCGCGATCTTCGCCCTGACGCGAATCACCAGGATCGATCCATGATCCCCGTCTCACCGTACGCGGTCGCCGGCTGCGGCGCGATTTCGGCGTTCCTGATCGCGCTTTCGGCGTTTCCCGCGCAGAGCCCGATGGCGGTCCGCCTGCGCAAGATCGAGCAGATTCGCGAGAAGAGCGTCCCGCAGCGGCTCACGATCATCGATCAGATCGTCACCAAAGAGCACAACTCGCGGCTGCAGCAGCGGCTGATCGAAGCGGGTTGGTACGGCGTCACCCCGGTCGCGATGACGATCCGCGGAATCGGCGCGCTCGGCATCGGCGTCGCCGTCTGCCTGCTGTCGCTGCTGCTCTTCAACGGCAACTGGCTCGGAATCCTGACCGGCGCGTTCAGCGCACTGGTCGCATGGCGGATTCCGAACATCATGCTCGCGCGTGCGATGAAGGCGCGCAAGGAAGAGATTCAGCGCGAGCTGCCCGACTTTCTCGACTTCCTCGGCAGCACCGTGCAGGCCGGGCTCGCGCTCAACGCAGCGCTGGTACAAGGCGTCGACGCGACCCGCGGTGCGCTCAAGGAAGAGCTCACCTCGATGCTCGCCGAGATCCGCTTGGGCCGGCCGCGCGCCGACGCGTTCAACGCGCTCGCCGAGCGGGTGAACGAGGAGTCGACGACGACGATGGTCACCGCGATCGTGCAGGCCGAGCGGCTCGGCTCGAACCTGAGCGACGTGCTGACCGAGCTGGCCCGCGAGACGCGCGACCGCCGCTGGCTGCGCGCCGAGGAAAAGGCCGCGCAGCTCCCGGTCAAGATGATCCTGCCGATGGCGCTGTTCATGATTCCGTCGCTGTACTTCATGATCTTCGGTCCGGTCGCCGCGCTCGTGATCGGCCAACACCGATGACCGCGACCGCGCTCGCGTTCGCGGGGCTTGCCGCGCCGGTCTTTGCCG
>DASZGA010000204.1:0-2265 GCA_035939295.1 Candidatus Elarobacter sp.
ACTTCGTGCGCCTCGCGCTGCCAGCGCAGCACGTCGTCGAGCGAGGCTACGTTCGCGCGCAGCGGCGGTTCGCCGGCGCCGAAGCGGTCGACGATCGTCCGCTCTTCCTCGCGCGACGGATACGGGACGACGACCTTCGCCAAGAACCGGTCGAGTTGCGCGAGCGGGAGCGGGTACGTGCCCTCGGTGTCGTACGGATTCATCGTCGCCAGCACCACGAACGGCGCCGGAAGATCGTGCGTCTGCGGCCCGATCGTCGCGCGCCGCTCCTGCATCCCTTCGAGCAGTGCAGACTGCACCTTCGCCGGCGCGCGGTTTATCTCGTCGGCCAGCACGACGTTCGCGAACAACGGACCGAGCACGGTCGCGAACTCGCCGGTCTTCTGATCGAAGATCCGCGTCCCGACGATGTCCGACGGAAGCAGGTCGGGCGTGAACTGCACCCGCCGGAACACGCCGCCGACCGACGCCGCAAGAGCGCGGCAAGCCAACGTCTTCGCAACGCCCGGAGCCCCCTCGAGCAACACGTGCCCGCCGGCGACCAGCGCGAGGGCGAGGGCCTCGACGACCTCGTCCTGCCCGACGATCGTCTCGCGGAGCGCGGCAAGCACATCGCGCGGACGTGCACTCTCGGGGCGCGGCGTTTGCAGCGGCGTCGTCATCGCAACCATGCCTCCGTGGCGCCGATCAGTTCGGCCGATGCGGCATCGCGAGCGTGCGCCGGACCGAACGCCGCGTGTTCCGCTGCGGTCAGCGCCGCGCGCAATTCGCGATCGGACGTTGCAGCGAGCGCGTCTCGCAGCGTCGCGCCGGCGTTTCTCCCCGCGGCTTCGAACAACGAAGCGCGCAGCGCCGTCAGCGAGCCGTTCGCCGGCGCGCTGCGATACGCGCGCAGCGCCTCGGCGACAGCGTCGCGCGATGTGCGCGGCGGCGGGGGCGCGGCGGGTACCGACTGCGGAGCAGTCACGACGGCAGGTTCACGCCGGCGGCGGTTCTTCAATACCACGACTACGACGACGACCGCCGCGACGATCGCGAGCACCGCGAATACGGCTCCGAGCAGCGCGCGCAAGATCGCCGCGGCGCTCGGATAGGCGAGCCCGGCGACGGCGTCTCCGACGACGACCGTAACCGGGTTCGACGAGAAGCGCGACGGTTTGCCGGTGCGCGCGTCGATCGCGTCGAGATACGCGCTCTTGAACGTGTAGGTGCCGCTCGCGACCGGCTCCAGCGTGAGCGTTTCGACGACGTCGGTTCCGCCCGCGTTCTGCGTGACGCGGCGCTCGTCGCCTTCGAGGAGCATCGTTCCCACGTCGGGGACGACGATCTCGTCGAGCGCGACGACCCGCTCACGCACGTGCGTGTGGATCGACAGGTGAAACACCTGATGGACCTCCAGCCGCGTCCGGTCCGCGCGCATCGAGAGCGCGTCGACGTGCAACCGCCGCAACCCGCGCGCCGCGGCAGGCGCGACCAGCATCGCGACGATCGCCAGCCCCAGAGCGGCTCGGCACACGACCGAGCGCAACGACGTCGCCGAACGCGCGCTCACTACTCGACGCGGTCGAGCCATCGCGCGAAGAGGCCCCGCGCGTCGAACGGACCGGGGGACGCCTCGGGGTGGAACTGGACCGCTTCGATCGGCAGCGTTCGGTGCCGAAACCCTTCGTTCGTCCCGTCGTTCAGGTTGACCATCGTCGCTTCGAGCTCGGCCGGAAGCGAGTCGCCGTCGACGGCGTAGCCGTGATTGTGCGCGGTGACGAGCACCTCGTCGTGCACGAGGTCTTTCACCGGCTGGTTTCCGCCGCGGTGACCGTACTTGAGCTTGTACGTTTTCGCACCGCACGCGAGCGCGAGGAGCTGATGGCCGAGGCAGACGCCGAAGACCGGCTTCTTGCCGATCAGCTCGCGCAGCGTCTCGACCGTCTCGCCGAGGTCGCGCGGATCGCCGGGTCCCGGCGAGACGACGACCGCGTCGGGGTTCTGGGCGAGAATCTGCTCGCTGTTCGCGCCGAACGGCAGCACCGTCACGCGCGCGTCGAGCGCGGCCAAGTCGCGGATGATGTTCTTCTTCACCCCGCAGTCGAGCAGCACGACGTGCTTGCGTCCCGTACCGACCGTCTCGCCGGGCCGGTACGCGTCGGCGACGGACGCGACAAGCCCTTGCGTTTGCAGGGCGTAGTCGCGCAGCGTCGCCTCGACGTTCGCGACCGCTTCCTCGCCGACTGCGAGCGCCGCCGCGATCGTGCCGTGCTCGCGCAGCGC
>DASZGA010000205.1:0-3393 GCA_035939295.1 Candidatus Elarobacter sp.
GTTGTACGGGCAGACGACGAACCTGCGCGCGGCGCTGGCCGCAGGGTTGACGATCGGGATGGGCGCCGACTGGAGCTTCACCGGCAGCAAGAGCGCGTTCGGCGAGCTCAAGTGCATGCGGGTCGTGAACGGGCTGCTGAACCTCGGCCTGTCCGATCGCGACATCGTCTCGATGGCGACGCGCAACGCGGCGAAGATCCTCAAGTGGGATCACGCGCTCGGCTCGCTCGAGACCGGCAAGCTCGCCGATTTGCTGGTCCTCGACGGACAGTCGCCCGACCCATATCTTCAGATGCTCTCGGCCGGCGAAGAACGGATCAGCTTAGTGTTCGTCGACGGCGAGCCGGCGTTCGGGACGGCACCGTTCATGCAGCAGCTCGGCGCGACCGGAGAGGCGGTTCGCATCGGCACCTCGGACCGCGTGATCGCGAGCCGCGATGCGGACCTCGATCCTGCCGTGAGCGCGATCGGTCTCGGGCGCGCGAGGACCATGCTGCAAGACGCGCTGCATCATCTGCCGGAGCTGCAGCAGCAGGCGGAACACGCGCCGGCACGTTCGCTGTTCAGCACGGCTCCGCAATGGCGTTTGCTGCTGCCGGAGCTGGACGACGTCGGCAGCGATCAGCGGTTGCGGCTGACGGCCGCGACGGTGCCGCAACCGCCCGCGCCGCCTGCCGCAGTGGGCTCGATCGAGCTCGACGCGCTGACGGTCGCCGATGATCCGGCGTATTTCGACGCGCTGTCGCGCCAGCGGAACCTGCCCGGCGGACTGGTTGACGGGCTGAAAGCGCTGTTTCGCTAGCAGGGCACCGTTTTGGCGTCGACGCTGTCGCGCAGCAGCGTGGCGAGCGTTTCCGGATGCGCGAGGAAGCCGTCGTGGCCGTGATCGCTCGGCAGATGGCGGTAGCCGGCGTCCCAGCCGGCTTCGGCCCAGCGCGCGGCGCAGCTCCAGACGAACTGCGGTGCGTAGAGCTGGTCGCCCTCGATCCCGACGAAGGTGAGGCGCGTCCGGCCCGCGGGCCGTTCCCGGCCGCGCAGATCGAACAGATCCATCGCGCGGGTCAGCACGAGGTAGCTGTTCGCATCGAAACGACGAACGAAAACATCACCTTGATGCGCCAGATAGCCTTCGACGTCGAACCGCGCGTCGAGCGAGCGCGCCGGGTCGCCGCCGGCGCGGTCGGCGCGGTTGGCGTAGCGCCGCTCGAAGAGGTCTTCGCTCTTGTACGTCAGCGTCGCGATCGCGCGCGCTAGCCGCAGACCGTCCTCCGGCGGCTGATCGTACCAGCCGCCGTTGAACTTCGGGTCGAGCCGGATCGCTTCACGCGCGACGCCGTTCTGCGCCACTCCTTGCGCGCGCAGATGATCGAACGTGCCGACGACGATCGCGTGGTCGACGAGATCGTGGTGCGCGCGCGCCCACTGCAGCGCCTGCTGACCGCCGAGCGAGCCGCTGATGACGGTGTTGAAACGCTCGATCCCGAGCGCGCGCAGCGCCCGCCGCTGCGCCTCGACCATGTCGCCGACGGTGACGACGGGGAACCGCGGTCCCCATCGTTTTCCGTCGGGCGCGAGCGACGACGGACCGGTCGAACCGTAGCAGCCGCCGAGGACGTTGACCCCGACGACGCACCAGTGCGCCGTGTCGAACAACCCGCCCGCGCCGGCGATCCCGTCCCACCATTCGAGGATTCGCGACGAACCGCTGAGCGCGTGCGGAACGAACACGACGTTCGAGCCGTCGGACAGCGGATCGCACCCGTAGCGCGTGACCCGCTGCACGACGTTCGGCACGATCTCGCCGGAGACGAGCTCCAGCGCCCCGATCTCGACGTCGCGTTCGACCGCGTTGTTCACGGCAGTGACGCGAGTGCCTGGTCGAGATCGGCGATGATGTCGTCGACCGTTTCGATCCCCACCGAGAGCCGCACCGCATCGTCGCTGACGCCGCTGGCGATCTGATCGGCCGGCGTGAGCTGCTGATGCGTCGTCGACGCCGGATGGATCACGAGCGACTTCGCGTCGCCGACGTTCGCCAGCAGCGAGAAGAGCTGCAGCTTGTCGATCACCGCGCGCGCCGCGTCCGCACCGCCCTTGACGCCGAACGTGAGGATCGCGCTCGCGCCCTTCGGGAGATACTTCTGCGCGTTCGCGTACGCCGGATCGCCCGGCAGACCGGGATACCGCACCCACAGCACCTTCGGATGATCGCGCAGGTACTCGGCGACGCGCAGCGCGTTGCTGCTGTGGCGCTCGATCCGCAGCCCCAGCGTTTCGAGCCCTTGCAGCAGCAGGAACGAGTTGAACGGCGAGAGCGCCGCGCCGATGTCGCGCAGCAGCTGCACGCGCGCTTTGATGATGTACGCGAGCGGGCCGACGGCATCGGTGTAGACGACGCCGTGGTACGACGGATCCGGCTCGACGAAATCGGGGAACCGTCCGGAGGCCTTCCAGTCGAACTTGCCCGAGTCGACGATCGCGCCGCCGATCGTGGTGCCGTGTCCGCCGATGAACTTCGTCGCCGAGTGTACGACGACGTCCGCGCCGTACTCGATCGGGCGGAGCAGGTACGGCGTCGGGAGCGTGTTGTCGACGATCAGCGGAACGCCCGCGTCGTTGGCGACCTTCGCGAACGCTTCGACGTCGAGCACGTCGAGCTTCGGGTTCCCGAGCGTTTCGCCGAAGACGGCCTTCGTGTTCGGTTTGATCGCCTTCGCGACCGCCGCCGGATCGGACGGATCGACCAGCGTCACCTCGATCCCGAACCGCGGCAGCGTGTGCACGAACGCGTTGTACGTTCCGCCGTAGAGCGACGCCGAGCTGACGAGGTGGTCGCCGGCGCGCGCCAGGTTCAGCAGCGAGTACACGACCGCGGCTTGTCCGCTCGCGAGCGCGAGCGCCCCGACCCCGCCTTCGAGTGCGGCGAGCCGCTGCTCGAACACGTCGGTGGTCGGGTTCATAATGCGGGTGTAGATGTTGCCGAACTCTTGCAGCGCGAAGAGCCGCGCCGCATGCGAGGTGTCGTCGAAGTTGTACGAGGTCGTCTGGTAGATCGGAACGGCGCGCGACTTGGTGTTGGGGTCGCCGCCGTGCCCGCCGTGCAGGGCAACGGTGTCGAAGCCGGGTTGGTGTACGGCTGCGGGGTCGAGGGTGCTGCTCATCGTGGGTCTCCTTCACGAATGCGTGGAGCGCGGGTGTCGGGGTGTACGGTATTGCCGAGGTCTGAGAAAAGCCGGAAAACAAAGCAGCCCCCGCCGGTGAGGCGAGGGCCGCTGTAGCTCCGTCGAACGCCGGTTACGGCGACGACGATCTACACCGTCCCTCGCGGGCGGCACACATCGCCATAATCGCCATACAGCGGGCATCCATGGACCGGACCTTAGCAGACAAGGG
>DASZGA010000206.1:0-11029 GCA_035939295.1 Candidatus Elarobacter sp.
CCGGACTCTTCGCAAGCATCGTGACCGCTGGGTCGGAGGACGGCTACGCGTTCAGCGAGGACGAAATCGCAGGGCACCTGAACATCTTGTTCGTCTCGACCACCGAACCGATCGCGATCACGCTGACGTGGACACTGCTCGTACTCTCGCAACTCCCAGCGTTCCGGCACGGCATTCGTGACGACATGCACGGCAAGGGCGAGATCGATCGCGTGGTGCGGGAAAGCCTGCGGCTGTTTCCGCCGAACGCATTCATGGTGCGGGTCACCAGCCGCCCCGCGACACTCGGCGGCGTCACACTCCCCGCCGGCTGCGAGATCATCTTGTGTCCGTTCCTCTCACACCGGGACGAGTCGGTCTTCGCGCGGCCGAACGTGTTCGCCCCGGACCGCTGGAAGACGCTCGGCGAGCTTCCCTATCAGTACATCCCGTTCGGAGCGGGCGGGCACGCCTGCGTCGGGAAAGCGCTCGCGTTGCGCGCCGTCACTTCGGCGCTCGCATTCTTGCTCGCACGGTACGACCTCGTGCTCGACGGCGACCAGCAGATCGACTGGCGGTTGCACATCCAATTCATGCCGCGCCCCGACCCCGTCGTCACGGTCGTTCCGGCGGACGCGTCGCCGGCGCGCGTGCCCGGCGTGCTGGGCGGGCCGGTCGCCGAGATGATGGTCTTGGATCGCGATCCGTTGCGAGCGCCGCGCTAGAGCGCCGCGAGCGCGGCCGTCAATGCGACGCGGTGTGCGGCGATGCGCAGTTCCCACGGGCGCGGGCGCGGCGACTCGAACGTCAGCGCGGCCGGGGCTCCGCGGTACATCAGCGCGAGCGAGCTCGGCATCCCGGAGAAGACGCGCATCTCCGCCTCGTAGTCGACCAGCACCGTGCCGCGCGAGAGCTTGTAGAAGTCGGCCGGATCGCACCCCGGCGGCGCGCCGAGATCGAACCCCTCGCGCAGATCCTGCACCGGCAGCCCGGCATCGTCGAGCGCGCGCACGACGTACGGCGAAAAGTACGGCGCGAATCCAGGACGCAGCGGTTCGTAGACGTAGCAGCCGTCGGCTTCGTAGTCTTCGTGCAAGTCGATCGCGAAAACGAAGCGGCGGTCGCGGTTTGAGGTGAGGACGGCGCGCGCCTCCGGCGTCGTTCCGCCGCGCGAGAAGCTGCGGTTCACGTCCTTGCCTTCGGCGTTGGCGCGCGTCGCGTCGTGATAGCCGCTCGGGTTCAGACAGGGCCAGATGCGATAGGCGAAGCGCGGATCGAGCAAACCGTCGCGCACGATCGAAAGGAGCGCCCACGGTGCGGCCGGCTCGTCGCCGTGCACGCCGGCCGAGATTGAGATCAGCGGGGCGTTCGCCTCGCCGAGCTCCGCGATCAGGAGCGTGCGCGGCGCGCCGACCGCCGCGATCTCGCGAACGCGCACGCCGAGCGGCCGCAGCGCGCGCCACGCGGCGGTGAACTCTTCGTACGAAGGCAGCCAGTCGATCGCCACTAGGCGAGCGGCGTGCCGTTGATCGCAGCGTCGAGCAGCTCCACGGGATGTGCGGCGCGCAGCGTCACGCCGCGCTCGCGCAAGATCGACTGCATCTGCAGCGTGCACCCAGGGTTCGCGCTCGCGACCAGGTCCGGCGCGACGCTGCGGACGTTGTCGACCTTGCGGACGCCGATCTCGTGCGCCGACTTCGGCTGAAACAGGTTGTACGTTCCGGCGCTCCCGCAGCACTGGTCGCCGTCCGGGATCTCGAGCAGCTCCAACTCGGGGATCGTCCGCAGCAGCGAGCGCGGCTGCGCTCGAACGCGCTGGGCGTGCGCGAGGTGGCATGCGTCGTGATACGCAACGCGCAGCGGCAACGGCTTGCGGGGCGCGCGCGGCTCGAGCGCTGCGAGATATTCGTTGATGTCGCGCACCTTCTCGGCGAACGCGACACCGCGCGCGCGCCACGCATCATCGTCCGCGAACAGCTCGCCGTACTCTTTGAGCGTCGAGCCGCAGCCCGCCGCGTTGATCAGGATCGCATCGAAACGCTCGCGCTCGAACCGCGCGATCAGCGCTTGCGCGAACCGCTTCGCCTCTTCGGTGCGCCCGCTGTGCAGCGAGAGCGCACCGCAGCAGCCCTGTCCGCGCGGGACGATGACCTCGCACCCTTCCGCGCTGAGGACGCGGATCGTGGCCGCGTTGACGTTCGGAAAGAACGCGCGCTGCACGCACCCCGCAACCAGCGCAACGCGCGCGCGCTTCGCGCCCCTCGCCGCGGTGCGCGCCGGCAGCGAGGTGAACGCGTCGCGCAGTGCGATCGGCGGCGCCATCGTCGCAAGCTGCCGAAGCCGCAGCGGCAACAACATCCCCAGCGGTCCCGCAGCGAGCCGCGTCAGCCCGAGCTTCGTCCCGAGCCACAGCGCCGGAATGAGCGCGCGCAGCCGATTCGGGTACGGAAACAGCGTGAAGACGAAGTCGCGAAATGCGCGGTCCTCGGCCGAGCGCGGGACTTCTTCGACCCGCTCGCGCGTCGCCTCGATCAGCAAGTCGTAGCGCACGCCGGAAGGACACGCCGTCACGCACGCCATGCACCCCAAACACGCGTCGATGTGCCCGCGCACGACGTCGTCGAGCGGGATCACGTCGTCGGCAACGCCCTTCATCAAGTCGATCCGCCCGCGCGGCGAGTCCATCTCCTCGCCCCACGACACATACGTCGGACACGCCGGCAAACAGAACCCGCAATGCACGCAGTCTGAGAGCAGCGAGTCGTAGGAACGCGGCCCCGTTTCTTCAGGTGACTCCGTTTGCCGAGTGTCCGTGACGTCGGGCATGCGAGGTACTTCCCGCCGTCAAACCCGCGCGCCCGCGTCCGCAGCCAACGCCGATCCTCCAGCGAGAAGGGATTCCTTCAGCAGGAAGTAACTAGCTCGACCTTTCGTCCACTTGCTTCGGTCGGAGGTACGACCATGAGGATCACTGGTATTCTCCTTGCGACATGTCTGGGTGCGACCGCGTGCGGCGGCGGAGGCGGTTCCGCGCCGGCGCCGCTTCCGGCGAATCAGGCCGCCGCCACGACCGCGCCCGCGCCTGCTTCGACGCCGACGGCGGCGCCGGTGTCGGGCAACGGGTTCGCACCGACGTCTCTCCCGCTCAAAGTCTCCGCGATCGTTCCGAGCACCACGGTCGACCGCGACGACGCGCACGTCGTGTCGCTGAGCGTTCCATCAAACCTCGTCGTCCCGCCCGCCCAAAAGGGAAAGGTCCATTTCTTACCGGTACAGTCGGGCGCGGGGCGCCCTGCGGCTCGCGAGAAGCGGCCCTCGACCTTCGTCAACAGCCCGTTCGACGTGAGCTATTTCGGCGGGTTCGTCGTCGGCAGCACCGTGTCGCACAACATCTACGTCTCGACGAACTATCGCAACTGCGCGAGCACGTGTTGGGGCATCCCTGGCCAGTTCGTCGCCGATCTCGGCGCCAGCAGCTTCATCGGCCACCTCGATCAGTACATCGGGTCGAACACGGCGAACCGGTATACGAAGGGCAACTCGTATGCGTACACCGTCGGGCTGGCAGCATCGAATCCGGGCGTGAACAACCCCGTCATCAGCCAAGACACCTTGCTGCTGCTGGTCTATTACGTTTCGCTTACGGAAGGCAGCGGGTACGGGCACATCTTCCACGTCTTCCTGCATCCCGGGCTTGACACGTGCGTGGACTTTACTACGCAATGCTACTCTCCCGACAATCCGCAGACGTTCACCTTCTGCGCGTATCACAGCAGCGTCAATTACGGCGGGGGAGAGCTCCTCTATACGGTAGAGCCGTATGCGGACGTGCGGGGCTGCGGCGTCACCGGCGGCGCCAACACGCAAAACAACGACGATCTGATCGACTCCACGGCAAACAACCTCTCGCACGAGATATTCGAGACGATCACCGACCCGAACGGTGACGCATGGTGGAACTATCAGAACGGTGACGAGATCGGCGATCCGTGCCGAGGCTATCGGTACTCCCCGAACCTCAACGGGACGCTCTATACCATTCAGTCCGAATATTCGAACATCGATCACGCCTGCATCAACTAGAGTTCGCGACCGGGCGGGGCCGCCATTCGATCGGTTTCAGAAGGGTAGCCCCGCTCGTATCGCTAGATCCCGCCGACAAAACGGCCGGGGTTGCACAACCCCAATGGGTCGAAGTTGTCTTTTAGCCTGCGCATCACGTTGAACGATGGCGGCGGCGGGCCCCAGGCGTCGACGAGAGAACGTGCGGCGTCGGGGATCGCGTCGAAGACGACGTGACCGCGGTTGTGCGTTCCGGCGGCAACGTTGGAGCGCAGGTCGCGTACGTGCCAATCGGGGCTCGCGCCGGCGCCGCCGGCGAAGGTTGCGTCGCTGAGGGCGTGCAGCGAGATGCCGAGCATCGGATATGCGACCGGGACCGCAAGCGGTGCGGCCGGGACGGCGTTGGCGACCGTTGCGACCGGTTCGGACGGCGGTGCGATCACACGAAAGCGCCACGGGCCGTCGCGCCGCACCGCGCGTTCGCGCTGCTCGTACGCTTCGCGCTCCAGCTCGGAGAGCTCGGCCGCCGGCGTTTCGGCGCCGGGTGCGATCTCCTCGAGGAGCGTGCGCATCTGCGCGGCGACGCCGGCTTCGGTTCCGGCGAAGGTGACGACGAGCGCGCGGTCGTTGTACAGCGCGGCCGACTCCGGTTCCAACCGGCACGCGAGCAACGACCGCAGCACGTCGGCGATCGCGGCTTCGTGCTCGAAGCGCAGCACCGCGGCGCGAACCGACTGCGGGATCGGATAGAGGCGGAACGTCACGCTGGCGATCGCGCCGAGCGTCCCGAGCGCGCCGACCATCAGCTTCGGCAGATCGAAGCCGGCGACGTTTTTCACCACCTTGCCGCCGCCGCGCGCCCGGACTCCATCCGGGCGGACGATCCCGACGCCGACGATCAAGTCTTTCACGGTGCCGTAGCGCTGGCGGCGACGGCCGTACGCATTCGTCGCGACGACGCCGCCGACGGTCGCGCGCTCGCGGTCGGCGACGTCGAGCGGAAGCATCTGGCCGTGCTCGGCGAGGATGCGGTCGAGCTCGCCGAGCGTCGTCCCCGCTTCGACGGTGATCGTCTGATCTTCGGGCGCGTAGTCGACGATGCCGTCCAGCGCGGTCGTGCGCACGACCGTGTCGAGCGCGCGCGGCGCGTTGCCGAGATCGAGATGCGTTCCGCCGCCGACGAACGCGAACGGCTTGCGCTCGGCGTGCAGCTCGCGCACGATCTCCGCTAGCTCATCGGCGGTGCGCGGCGTGACGACGTCGCGCGGCGCGACGCCGGCGATGCTGATCGTCTGGGTCATCCGCGTCCGGCTTCGCCGCTGATCTCGGTGGCGTGCGCGACGTATGCGCCCGGCCGGTCGCCGCACAGTTTCGGCGTCGGAAACATCTTGCCCGGATTGAAGCGCTGGTCCGGATCGAAGGTCATGCGCACGCGCTGCATCGTGTCGAGGTCGTCGTCGTTGAACTGCTCGCCGAGATAGCACGCCTTGTCATGGCCGACGCCGTGCTCGCCGGTCACCGAGCCGCCGTAGCGCAAACAGACGCGCAGGATCTCGCCCGCAAGCCGTTCCGCGGCGTGCTCCTGTCCTTCGATCCGCGCATCGTACAGCACGAGCGGATGCAGGTTGCCGTCGCCGGCGTGGAAGACGTTCGCAATCCGCAGCCCGGCGCTCGCGCCGAGCGCGGCGATCTCGCGCAGGACCGGTGCGATATCTTTGCGCGGGATCACGCCGTCTTGAACGTGGTAGTTCGGCGAGATGCGGCCCATCGCGGCGAACGCCGACTTGCGGCCCTTCCACGCCAGCAGCCGTTCCGCTTCGTCGCGCGGCGCACGAATCTCGATCGCTCCGGCGGCGCGCAGATGGTCGTACGCGCGCGCGGCGGTCTCTTCGACTTCGGCCTCGACGCCGTCGACGTCCATCAGCAAGAGCGCGCCGACGTCGAGCGGCCAGTCGACGCCGGTCGCGGCGACGATCGCTTCGATCGCGAGCTGGTCGCACATCTCGATCGCCGCCGGAACGATCCCCGCGCCGATGATCCGCGAGACCGCATCGCCCGCTTCGTCGGTCGACGGGAACGTCGCGAAGAGCGTCTGCGTCCGCTGGGCGGTGCGCAGCGCGCGCACGAGCACCTCGGTGACGATCCCGGTCATCCCTTCGCTGCCGACGACGACGCCGGTCAGGTCGTACCCGAGCGCGTCGGGCTCGCCGGCGGCCGAACCCATGTGCACGACCTCGCCGTCGGGAAGCACGAGCGTCAGACCGAGCACGTGGTTCACCGTGAAGCCGTACTTCAGGCAGTGCGCGCCGCCTGAGTTTTCGGCGACGTTGCCGCCGATCGTGCAGACGCTCTGCGAGCTCGGATCAGGCGCGTAGTAGAAGCCGTCGGCGGCGAGCGCGCGGGTGATGTCGAGGTTGATCACGCCCGGCTGCACGCGCGCGACGCGGTTCGCCAAGTCGACCTCGAGGATTTTCTTCATCCGCGAGAGCCCGATCACGACCGAACCTTCGCTCGGGAGCGAACCGCCGGAAAGCCCGGTCCCCGCGCCGCGCGGAACGACCGGCATGTTCAGCTTGGCCGCGAGCTTCACGCATGCCGCGACCTCTTCGGTCGAGCCGGGCAGCACGACGATCTGCGGGCGGACGCGATAGCCGAGCAGCCCGTCGCATTCGTACGTGCGCAGCCGGCTCTCCGCGACGATTGCGTTCGCCGACCCGACGATCAGCGCGAACTGCGCCTGCAGCGCCGCGTCGCCGAGCGCTTTGCGAACGTCGCCGGCGGTCGCGCTCACGATGCGGCGTGCTCCGGCGCCGGCGCAGCGGCGTTCTTCGGCGCGGCGGATGCCAGCCGCAGCACGGCGGCGCGCGCGTTCGCGATGTGCTCGGCGGTCCGGGCGGCGGCGGCTTCCTCGTCGTGCGCGCGCAACGCGTCGAGCACCGTTTGGTGCTCGGCGATCGTCGCGCGCCGCCGCTCCGGATCGGAGAGCGACAAGAAGCGGTAGGCGATCAGCTCTTCACGCAGGTCGGTGAGCATCTTCTTCAGTCGCTCGCCGTTCGCGCTGGCGAGAATCAAATCGTGAAACGCCGTGTCGTGGCGCTCCATCTCGTTGGCGTCGTCGACCGCGCCGCGCATCCGCTCGACCGCGTCCTCCATCTTTCGCAACTCGGGCTCGCGGACGGCGCGCGCGGCTCGGCGGGCGGCGAGCGACTCCAGCGCCTCACGGATCTCGAAGACGCACTCGACCTCGTCGCTCCGCAGCGCCCGCACGACGCTGCCGCGCATCCCGCGCGGCTCGAGGAGCCCCTCGGCTTCCAGCCGCCGGAGCGCTTCGCGGACGGGGGTCCGGCTCGCGCCGAGCCGGCCGGCCAGCTCGGCCTCGATCACGGGGGTTCCGGGAGCGAGCTCGCCCGAGATGATCGCCGTGCGGAGCCGGTCGTGGATGCGATCGCGCAGCGGCAGCCCGCGGCGGAGCGGCTGCAGCGATTTGGCCTGCATGCCCTCACCGTACCCCACCCGGCGAGCGGCGTCAACTTTTGGGATACCGTATCCCATTGACAGGGCGACCGAGCCGCGCTATCCTCCACAAACGGGATACCGTATCCCAAGCGAAGCCCACCGGGAGACCAGCATGATCGCCGCCCCTCCGAGTGCTCCGGCCAAGACCGTCACCGCCGCCGAGGCCGCCGTCCGGGTCATGGAAAGCGAGGGGGTCGACCTCGCCTTCGGGATCCCGGGCGCCTCGATTCTCCCGCTCTACCAGGCGCTGCGCGGCTCGAAGATCCGCCACGTCGTCACCCGCCACGAAGAGGGCGCAACGCACGCCGCCGACGGCTACGCTCGCGCGACCGGGAAGGTCGGCGTCGCGATCGCTACCTCGGGTCCCGGCGGAACGAACTTCGTCACCGGGCTCTACACCGCGCAAGCCGACTCGATCCCGATCATCACGATCAGCGGGCAAGTCCCCGTCTCGCAGCTTCATCGCGAGGGATTTCAGGCCGTCGACATCTGCGAGATCGTCAAGCCGGTCGTGAAGAAGGCGTTCATCTGCAAAGAAGCTGCGCAGGTGCCGTGGGTCTTCCGCGAAGCGTTCCGCATCGCGCGCGAAGGCCGGCCCGGACCGGTGCACATCGACCTGCCGCAAGACGTCGCGCAGCAGCTGATCGCGTACGACGAGACGGTCGAAGAGCCGCTCCCCGTTTTCAAGGCCGCGCCGTCGCCGGCGAAGGTGCGCCGCGCCGTCGAGTGGCTGGCGAACGCGGAGCGTCCGGTGCTGATGCCGGGCGGCGGCGTGCTGATCGCCGAGGCGTGGAAACCGCTGGTCGCGCTCGCCGAGCACCTCCAGTGCGCGGTCTCGCCGACGCTGATGGGCAAAGGCGCGATCGACGAAGACCATCCGCTGTCCATGGGGATCGTCGGAATTCAAACGCAGCAGCGCTATGCGAACGCGCTGTTTCTCGAGAGCGAGACCGTGTGCGCGGTCGGCGCGCGGTTCGCGACCCGTCACACCGGCGATCTCGCGACCTATCGCGGACACCGCCGCTTCATCCACGTCGACGTCGAGGCGACGCAGATCGGCCGCATCTTCGAGCCGGATCTGGGGATCGTCGGCGACGCGAAGCTGACGCTCGAAGCGATGCTGGCCGAAGCGAAACGGCTCTACCCCGACGGCGTCCGCCACGACGCGTGGGTGGCGCGCGTCGCCGAAGCCAAGGCGACGCTCACGCGGAGCACCGACTTCGACGACGTGCCGATCAAGGCGCCGCGCGTCTTCGGCGAGCTCAACGCCTTCTACGGCGACGACACGACGTTCGTCACCGCGATCGGTCTCTATCAAATTTTCTCCGGCCAGTTCCAGACCACGCACAAGCCGCGCCGCTACTTCGTCTGCGGTCAAGCGGGGCCGCTGGGCTGGGAAGTCAGCGCGTGCACGGGGATCAAGCTCGCGGAGCCGGAGCGCGAGGTCGTCGCGGTCGTCGGCGACTACTCGTTCGAGTTCCTGATGGAAGAAGTCGCGACCGCGGCGCAATACAACGTTCCGTTCGTCATCGTGATGCTGAACAACGCCTATCTCGGATTGATCCGCCAGGCCGAGCGCAACTCGTTCGGGTTCGATCAGAACTTCGAGGTGAAGATCGGCTTTGGCGAGGACGACTACGGGATGGACCACGTCAAAGCGGTCGAAGCGATGGGCGGCGCGGGGATGCGCGTGAAGCGCCCCGAGGATATTCGGGAGGCGCTGGCATGGGCTCGGCAGACGTCGGACGAACGCCGCATCCCGGTTCTCGTCGAGATCCTCACCGAGCAGGAAGAGGATGCGGCGATGGGCAGCTCGATCGCGTCGATCAAAGAGGTCTACTGAATGCCGCGCTTCTCCGCCAACCTCTCGTTCCTGTTCCAGGATCTGCCGTTCTACGACCGTATCGACGCGGCCGCGGCGAACGGGTTCAAGGGCGTCGAGTACATGTTTCCGTACGACTACGACCTGGCGGAGATCAAGCGGCGGCTCAAGTCGAACGGGCTGGAGCAGGTGCTCTTCAACTTGCCGGCCGGCGATTTCGCGAAGGGTGAGCGCGGGATCGCGGCCGACCCGGAGCGGGTCGAGGAGTTTCGCGAAGGCGTCGACAACGCGGTCGACGCCGCGCGCGAGCTCAACTGCACGCGCGTGAACATGCTGGTCGGGATCGCGAAGCCCAACCACGACGGAGCCTACGCACGCGTGACGCTGCTCAAGAACGCGAAGTACGCGGCGCGCGCGCTGGACGCCGCCGGCGTGACGCTGGTCGTCGAGCCGCTGAACCGCATCGAGACGCCGGGCTTCATCATCGGCACGACCGTGGAGGGATTGGGACTGATCGCGGAGACCGGCGCGAAGAACTTCAAGCTGCAGTACGATATCTACCACGCGCAGCGCAGCGAGGGCAACGTGATCGCGACGATCCGCGCGCACGCGAAGCAGTTCGGCCACGTGCAGATCGCCGACTCGCCGGGCCGCAACGAGCCGGGGACCGGCGAGCTCGCCTACGAAAGGATCTTGCCGGTCCTCGACGAGGTCGGGTACGACGGCTGGGTCGGTTTGGAATACCGTCCTTCGCTGCCGGCGCCGGCGACGTTCGCCTGGATCGACACCGTTCGCACGCACGAGGTCGCAGTATCGTAACATGTCCGCGCAAACGCTCCCGACGATCGGCTTCATCGGCCTGGGGATCATGGGCAAGCCGATGGCCCGCAACTTGATGAAGGCCGGCTACGCGCTGACCGTGCTGAACCGCTCGCGCGGCCCGGTCGACGAGCTCGTCGCCGAAGGCGCGAAAGGCGGCACGACACCGCGCGACGTCGCCGCGAACAGCGACGTCGTCATCACGATGCTGCCGGACTCGCCCGACGTCGAATCGGTCGCGGTCGGCCCCGACGGGATCGCCGCCGGAATCAAAGCCGGCGCGCTCTGGATCGACATGAGCACCATCGCACCGGCGACGACGAAGCGCGTCGCCGAGCAGCTCGCCGCGAAGGGCATCACCTCGCTCGACGCGCCGGTCAGCGGCGGCGAAAAAGGCGCGATCGACGCGGCGCTCTCGATCATGGTCGGCGGAAGCGACGAAGCGTTCGAGCGCGCGAAGCCGATCTTCGAAGCCCTCGGAAAGAACATCGTGCATGTCGGCGAGCTCGGCGCGGGACAGGTGACGAAAGCGTGCAATCAGATCGTCGTCGGCGTGACGATCGAAGCGGTTGCGGAAGCGCTTGCACTTGCCGAAGCGTCGGGCGTCGATCCGGTCAAGGTCCGCGCCGCGCTGCTCGGCGGTTTCGCACAGAGCAAGATCCTCGAAGTGCACGGCCAGCGGATGATCGACCACGCGTTCAACCCCGGGTTCAAGGTGAAGCTGCACCGCAAGGACATGAACATCGCCGCCAACGCCGGCGACGAGCGCGGCCTCAACCTCGACGCGGCGAAGCTCGTGCGCGAGCATTTCGACGAGCTGATCGAACGCGG
>DASZGA010000207.1:0-1630 GCA_035939295.1 Candidatus Elarobacter sp.
GCCGTGCGGAGCATCAACCTCTCGACCGCCGTCGGAATCGTCGCCTACGCGGCGCTCGCCGCGATCGGCTTTCCGGAACTCTCGTAGCCGCGGCGCGCGACGTTACGCGGCCGCCGTTTGCGCGCGACCGCGCATCTCTGCCGGGAGCGTGAAGGCGATCAGCGTTCCGGTCAGCGCGAGCGCGGCGATGGTGAGCAGCGAGGCGGCGACGCCGTGCGCATCGGCGATCCGGCCGAGCACCGGCGAGAAGCCGCCGCCGAGCGAGACCGCGAGCCCGAGCGTCACGCCGGATGCCAGGCCGACGCGGTTCGGCAGATATTCCTGACCGAGAACGACGAACGACGCCTGCGCCGAGACGAGCACGAAGCCGGTCACGATCAGCAGCGCGACGGCGAGCCACAACGAGCCGCCGTTGTGCGTCAGCGCGACGAGGCTCGCGATAAGAACGACGGTGAGCCCGGTCGACCAGAGCAAAACAGGTTTTCGCCCGACGCGGTCGGCGATCGGCCCGCCGGCGATCGTGCCGAGTGCGCCCGAGAGCAAGAACGCGAACAGCGCGCCGTCGGCCGCCTCCGGGCGCGCGTGCAGCACCTCGACCAAGTACAGCGGCACGAACGAGACCATCCCGAGATACGCCATCGAGCGCACGATCACGAACGCGCTCAGCCTTCCGAATGCGGGCCAGCGATCGGTGCCGGCTGATTTGCGCTGCTTCACGTGCGAGGGGACGAACGTCGAAAGGCGGCGCAGCTCGAAGAGAACGATCGCACCGATGACCGCGACCGGAATGGCGGCGGCCAGCGTTCCGCGCATCCCCCACGCGTGGATCGCCGCGATCGCGAACGCCGGGCCGAACGCGAAGCCGAGGTTCCCGCCGACGGTGAACCAGCGCATCCCGCTGGCCTTTTTCTCGCCGGAGACCCAGTTGGCGAACCGTGCGGCTTCGGGATGGAACGTCGCGACACCGATCCCGCTGATCAGCGCGGCGAGGAAGAGCAGCGGCATCGTCGGCGCGACGCCGAGCGCCGCGACCCCGCCGCCGGCCAGGAACAAGCCGACGGCAATCAAGTACGGCATCGACTTGCGGTCGGCGAGGTGGCCGATCGCGGGCTGCACCACCGACGAGGAGATCGCCTGGCAGAACACGATTGCGCCGGCGGTCTCGTGCGAGATGCCGCGCTCGAGGATCAGGTACGGAAGAAGCGCCGGGATGAAGCTTTGGTTGACGTCGTCCGCGACGTGGGCCGTCGCGAGCAGCGCCATCGAACGGACGTCGAGGCGGGACACCTCATCGCGATTACGACGAGCGGCGGTAGATTCCGTCGAACGAGGTCGTCCAAGTCGCCCCGCCGTCGCGCGAGACCTGCCACCATTGTCGCACCGAGCCGTCCGGCCGCGGCGTGTAGGTGATCCGGTCGATGACCGGCTTCCCGTTGCGGCCGATGCGCTTCCCGGAGATCACCATCGAGCCGTTGCGCATACCGCCGTCGAGGTAGAGGATCCCGCCGCTGTCGTCGACCCAGGTCTGGTGCCACACCTTGCGCGCGGCGTCGTAGTGGTTGAAGCTTTCACCGTTGCCGCCGCCGGTGCCGCTCCAGTGCTCGTGCAGAACGCAGCCTTTGTACTCGGT
>DASZGA010000208.1:0-6957 GCA_035939295.1 Candidatus Elarobacter sp.
CCGCCGAGCGGGATGGCAACCTGCGCGCTGATCGTCGGGCCCCCGATACTCACGCCGGAGTCGACGCCCCGCGTGTACCCCGCGCTCAGCGTGACCGGCGGAATCACCGCGCGCTGAGCAGCTCGCACGCCGGACTCCGCAGCGCGCACGTTCGCGTCCGCCGAACGCACGTCGGCACGGTTCGCGAGCGCGCGCGTCACGGCTTGTTCGGGTGAAAGCGGATTCGCCGCCGCTGCTGCGGCCGCCACGGAAACGGTAGTGGCGGCGCCTGTTGTGGTCGTGGTTGCGAGGACGGAGGCCGTGACGCCTGTTTCGCGGACGAGTGCGTCGGCGGCGTTCGCGTCGTCGGCTCTTGCGCGCGCGAGATCGGCTTGCGCCTTGGCTTGCGCGACCTGGGCACGAACGACGTCGATCCGTGGAGCGTCACCCGCGGCGAAGCGCTTCTGTGCGGCATCGAGGAACGCGGTAGCGCTGGCAAGCGCGTCGACGCGCGCGCCGGCGACCGAACGCGCCTTCAGCGCGGCATAGTACAGGCCGACGGCCTTCGTGCGCTCGGCCCGTTCGGCAGTGAGCTCGTCCGTCGCCGCCGCGCGCAGCGACGCCGCAGCTTGCGCGACCAGAGGCGCGTACGAAGCAACATCACCCAGCGTGATCTGCGCGCCGACGGTACTGAGCCGCTGCGCGATCGTTCCCGACGGCCCGCCTTGCGGCGCCTCGACGTACCCTGCCGTCGCCGACACGCCGTACTGCCCGCGCGCTTGTTCGTACGCGGCGCGCGCACCGGCGAGCAGCGCCTGCGAGGTGCGGACGTCCGGTGACGCAGCAACGGCGCGCTGCTCCGCATCAGCGAGCGCAAGTCCGGCGAACTGCAAGACGGCCGGCGCAACGTTCGCGGTCGACGCCGGCTGCGCGGCTGCGGCCGGTTGCGTGCGCGCCGGCTGCTGGGCGCCGGCGGGCTGTTGTATCGTGCCGAAGACGAGCGCGAGCGCGAGGATCCCGGCAACGACGGGGACCGGAGCGGGGCTGCGGCGGCGGCGTTCGCCGAGGATGGTCGCGTAGAGCACGGGGATCACGACCAGCGTGAAGAGCGTCGCCGTGGAGAGGCCGCCGATGACGGCAATGGCGAGCGGTTTTTCCATCTCGGCGCCGGAGCCGATGCCGAGCGCGAGCGGCAGCAAGCCGCCGATCGCGGCAAGCGTCGTCATGAGGATCGGGCGGAGGCGCGTCTGGCCGGCGGTGACGAGCGACGTCGTGACGTCTTCGCCGGCGGCGCGCTGTTTGTTCGCGGCGTCGATCAGCAAGATGCCGTTCTTCACCACGATGCCGACCAACAGCAAGAGGCCCATGAACGAGGAGACGTTGACCGGCGTCCCGGTGAGCGCGAGACCCAGCGCGACGCCGATCAGCGCCAACGGGATCGCGCCGAGGATCACCAGCGGAAGCCGGAACGAACCGAACGTCGCCAGCATCACCGCAAACACCAGCATCACCGCGATCGCGATGACCGAGACGAACTCGCGGAACGAGCTCTGCTGCGTTTGATACGCGCCGCCGATCGTCGCCGTGTACCCCGGCGGCATCCCGATTTGCGCGACCGCCGGCCGCAAACCCGCGATGACCGACGACAAGCTCGCGCCTTCGATGTTCGAGCTGACACGCAGCAGACGGCGCCCGTTCTCTTCGTTGACGTCGCTGGCGTGACCGGCGTTCTGGATCTGCGCGAGCGCGGCCAGCGGAGTCTCGCCGCCCTTCGTCATCACCGCGCTGTTGGCGAGCCCGCTCGCCGCGTTGACCGGCGTCCCGGCGACGTTCACGCGCACCGGGATCTGCGAGAACGGCCCGGCGACTTGGGTTGCGACGTTCCCTTGCGTCCCCGCGCCGAGCGCGTCGGCAAGATCGCTGCGCGTCAGCCCGAGCGCGGCCAGCCGTGAGGCCTGCGGGACGATGCGCAGCGCGGGGTCGTCGTAGACGACGCCGTTGAACGGATCGACGACGCCGTGCACCTTCGCGATCGATGTCGTCATGCGGCCGGAAAGCGCGATCAGCGTGCTCTGATCCGGACCGGCGATCGACACCTCGACCGGCTGCGGCGCGCCGGAAAGATCGTTGATCTGGTCTTCCAGCAGCTGGTGAAAGTCGAGCGTCGCCGCGGGAACCGCCGCGCCGAGCTGATCGCGCAGCCGCGCGGTGATCTCGTCGTAGCTGGCGCGGCCTTTGTCGCGCAGCGAGACGCGGATCGTCCCCATATTCGTCTGCGTCGGCGAATAGCCGTTCGTGTCGACGCCGGTGAGGCGACCTTCGTGCAGCACCGCCGGATCCTGCGCGACGATTTTCTCCATCGTCAGCGCGGCCGCGTCCGAGGTCGCAAGCGACGCGCCCGGCGGGAGCGTGTAGCGGATCTCGAACTGGCCTTCGTCGAGCTTCGGCAGAAAATCGCTCGGCAATCGCGCAAGCAGTCCGAACGTGACGATCAGCACGAGCGCCGCGCCGCCGTAGACGGCCGGGCGGTGGTCGAGTGCCCAGCGCAGCACTGCGGCGTAGCGGCGCGTCAGCGCGTCGTCGACGCCGGCGACGTGGCGCGAGGCGCCGAGGAACGCGTTGGCAAGGATGGGCGCGACGAAGAGCGCCAGCGCGAGCGAGATGATCAGCGAGACGGCGAGCGTGAACGCCAGCGCGCGGAAGAAGAATCCCGTCACGCCCGTCAGCAGCCCGAGCGGGAGAAAGACGACGACGGTCGTCGCGGTCGAGGCCGCCATCGCGAGCGCGATCCGTCCGCTCGCTTCGGAGATCGCCTCGCTGCGGGAAAGCTCCGGCGCCTCGCCGATCCGGCGCGCGATCGCTTCGATCACGACGATCGCGTCGTCGATGATCAGGCCGACCGCGACCGCGAGCCCGCCGACGCTCATCAGGTTCAGCGTCTGGCCCGAGCGTTCGAGCGCGAAGATCGCGATCGCCATCGCCAGCGGGATCACCGCCGCCGCGACCAGCGTCATGCGCAGCGAGCGCAGGAACAGATAGATCACCAGCACCGCGAGCAGCGCGCCGAGCAGGATCGCGTCGCGCAGCGAAGCTTGCGAAGCGACGATCAGCCGGGTCTGGTCCCAGTACTTGACCAGCTGCACGTCGGCCGGCAATCGCGACTTCAGCGAGGCGAACCGCGCGTCGACCTCGCGCGCGAGCGACACCGCGTCGGCGCCTGGGAGCGCGAACGCGTTCATCGTCACCGCGTGCGCCCCGTCGACGGCCGCGGTGGCGGTCGTCGGGCCGGTCGTCAGCCGTACGGTGCCGAGCGCGTCGACCGGGATCGAGCCGCCGTTGTTCTTCAGCGGGACGCCGATCGCACCGATGCTGCGCGCGTCGTTCGGCGACGCATCGACCAGCAAGACGTAGCGCTGGTGGTAGCGCTCCGCCGTCCCGACCGACTGCACGTTGTTCGCATCGGAGATCGCGGTCGCGACGTCGGATGCCGCCAGCCCGGTCGCGGCGAGCGCGCTCGGGTTCAGGTCGACGTGGTACTCGACCGGCGCGCCGCCCGCGGCGCTGATGCGGCCGAGCCCGGGCGTCCCCGCGAACCCCGGAACGACGCGCGAGTCGACGAACTGCCGCAGCGCCGTCTGCGAGAGCACGCGCGACGTGAGGCCGTACGAGACGACCGGCTCGGCGTTCGGATTGACGATCACCGCGTCGATGTTGCGCGCCGCCGGGATCTCGCCGCGCAGCGCGCTGATCGCCTGCTCCACCGCCTGCAAGTCGACGCGCGGATCGGTGTGCGGATCGAAGTCGACGACGATCTCCGCCGAGCCCTGCGTCGACGTAGCGCGCACGCGAGTCGCCGACGGAAGCGTTTGAAAGGCGGTCTCGAGCGGCCGTGTCACGGCGACGCGCACGCGTTCGGGTGGCAGATCGCCCGCGTCGGCGACGACGTCGATCCGCGAGAACGTCATCTGCGGGAAGATGCTCGCCGGCGCGACCAGATACGAACGGACGCCGAGCGCAGCCAGCGCCAGCGCGGCGAACACGATGACCTTGGCGTGCCGCAGCGCGAACCCCGCGACGGTCGGTCTGACCCGAGAAAACACGGAGCCCTAAGAATATCTGCTGAAGCTTACAAAGACATGAACGTTTCAGGCGCTCGGCAATTCCACGACGACGACCGCCCCGCCGCTCGCCCCGTTCGTCAGCCGAATCGTTCCGCCGGACGCCTCGACGATCGCGCGCGCGATGGAAAGCCCGAGCCCGGTGCCGCCGTTCTTAATGCGGCGTTCACGTGCCGGATCGTCGCGCCAGAAGCGTTCCGTCGCGTGTTCTAGCGCGTCCGAGCTGAAGCCGGGCCCGTCGTCCGCGACGATCAGCCGCACGGCGGCGTCGCCGCCGCGCTCGACCCGCACCTCGACGCGCGAGCGCGCGTACTTCAACGCGTTGTGAACCAGACAGATCACCGCGCGCCGCAACGAGGCATCGTCGCCGCGAACGATCGTGCCGCGGTCGCCCTCGCGCTCGATCGTCACCCCGTTCGCGCTCGCGAGCGTCGCAACGCGCTCCGTTGCTTCATCGGCGACCGCGGCGAGATCGACGTCCGCGGGCGTCCCGGCCTCTGATTCGGCGCGCGCGGCAGCCAGCAGGTCGCGGGTGAGCGCTTCGAGGTCGTCGGCCTGCGCCGCGATCGCGCGCAGCGCGCGCTCGTACTCTTCCGGCGTGCGCGGCTTGCGCAGCATGAGGTCGGCTTCGGCGCGAATCACCGAGAGCGGCGCGCGCAGCTCGTGCGAGGCGTCGCTGGTGAAGCGGCGCTGGCGCACGAACGCGGCTTGCAAGCGGTCGAGCATCCGGTCGAAGGTCGCGACGAGTCGCCCGAGCTCGTCGTCGCGCGGCGGGATCGCGAGCCGGCGCGAAAGGTCGTGCGCCTCGATCTCCGAAGCGACCTGCGCCATCGCCGTCAGCGGCCGCAAGCCCCGCGCCGCCACCGCGCTTCCAGCGACGACCGCGAACGCGGCGACGATCGGGATCGCGATCGCGAACGCCAGCGAGAGGCGCCGGTCGAGCTCGTCGATGTTGTCGAGATCCGCCCACACGACTGCTACGCCGGAAGGGAAGCGCGGGTTCGGCACCGGCAGCACCGTGACGCGCACGACCTCGCCGCCGACCGCGACCGTCTCGGTGTGGCGCCGCAGCCCCTCACGCGCCAGCGCGCGGATCGGCGCCGGAACGTCAACGACGGTGCTGACGACGGGATCGCCGAACGGGGTCAGGATCGCGGCGTTCAGCCGGCTCCCGACGATGCGAGCGAACTGGCCTTGATCCGTCGTGTCGAGCGCGGGCAGGCCGTCGCGCTGCTCGACGACCGCACCGATCGCGCGCGCAGCGATACCGAGCCGTTCGTCGAGCGTCGAGCGCTGCGTCCGGTCGACGAGCGCCAGCGTCGCGGCGGCGAACGCGATCAGCGCGACCAGCAGCGCGGCGGCGTACGCGAGCGTCAGCTGACCGCGCAGCGTGCGCGGATCGATCACCGCCCCGCGCTCCCGAAGATCACCGCGCGGCGCTTCCGAAGCGATAGCCTGCGCCGCGCACGGTGTGAATCAGCGGCGGCTCGCCGGCGGCCGACAGCTTCACCCGCAGCCGCCGGATGTACACCTCGATCACGTTCGAAGCGGTGTCGCGGTCGCGCTCCCACAGTGCGTTCTCGAGCATCGTGCGCGTGATCAGCAAGCCCGCGTTGCGCATGAGATATTCGAGAAACGCCGTTTCGCGCGCCGACAGCTCGATCCGGCGGCCGGCGCGCTCGACGGTCCGCGCGCGCAAGTCCATGACCAGATCGCCGACCCGCAGCTCGTCGCGAACGGGCGCCGGATCGCGCCGCGTGATCGAGCGCAAGCGCGCCTCGAGCTCGTTGAACACGAACGGCTTGCGCAGGTAGTCGTCCGCTCCTGAATCGAGCCCCGCAACGGTATCTTCCACCGTGTCGCGCGCGGTCAGCATCAGGATCGGCGTCGCATCGCCGGCGTCGCGCAACCCGCGCGCCACCGCGAACCCGTCCTTCCCCGGCAGCATTACGTCCAGGACGATCGCGTCGTACCCGCCGCCCTGCGCGACGCGCTCCGCATCCCGCCCGTCCCGCTCGACGTCGACGACATGCCCGCTCTCCGCCAGCCCGCGCCGCAGCACGTCCGCCAAAGAAGGATCGTCCTCGACGACCAAGATCTTCACGGCAGCAGGCGCCCGCGACTAGCCGAGATACAGCCCCTCGAACATCTCGTCGATCGCATATGCGAATCCGGGTAGCGAATCGTGGACCACCGTCTCACCAGGCCCGAACCGGATGACGCCGTCGCCGGCGTGCGCGATCACGGTACGCCGCGGCGGATCGACGACGAACACCACGCGCGTTCCTCCGGCCAGATACGCAGCCGTCTTCCACGCCAGGTGCAACTCGCTCTCGCCGGCGGACAGGATCTCGACCGCGATCTCCGGCGCGCGCGGCGGCTTCTCGGACGCCGCCGGCCCCAGCTCGTCGAGCGCTTCGTGCGACTCGTACGCGACGTCCGGGACGAGCGACGCGAACGTTCGCCCGGGCGCGGTGAACTCGTGCCGCCACTCGTGCAGCGCGTCACCACGTGCTCCGCCCCACGCCCGCAGCACGAGCGTCCAGCGCAGCTCCAGCTCTTGGTGGCGGCGCTTGGGGCTCATCTTCTGCACCAGGCGGCCGTCGATGAGCTCGGTCGCGGGTTTCGTCTCGGGGATCGGGACGGGTGCCAACATGCGAAACTCCTCACGCGAGTCTATCACTCGCGGAGCCCCCGCCGTCAAGGCCCGGGCCGGCTCAGCCGCTGGCCCGGGCTTCGCGTTTGGTGACGCGCCAGACGTTGCGGACGTCTTTGATCGCGTGCAGCTTGTGGAGCAGCTTTTGCAGGTGGTCGAGGTCGCTGATTTGGACGGTGAGGGAGATCAGCGCCATGTCACGCT
>DASZGA010000209.1:0-3925 GCA_035939295.1 Candidatus Elarobacter sp.
TTCTTCGTGGTCGTGCGCTTCTTGCTCGATGCGCGCTTCTTGGCGGTGGGGCGCTTTTTCGTCATCGTCAGATTCCGTGGAGTAGGCCGAAGTTGATCTTCTGCTCGCCGGGGCCGAGGCCGCCTTGCGCGGCGTAGGCTGCGCGCTGGCGGATCTCGCGGTCGCCGCTGAGGTGCTTGGCGATCGCGTAGCGGATCTCGGGATCGCCGCGGCGCCCGGCGTGGAGCGGCTGCTGCGCGATCATCAGCGTCACGCCGCCGCGCATCGGGAACGTGCCGAGCCCGGCCTCCGCGGGGTCGATGTTCACCAGCCGGCTCTGCACCATCTGCACGATCATGTCGATCTTGAGCGCGCCGTCTTCGTCGGTGCGGAACATCGGGTGGAACGAAGGGACCTCGATCTCCTCGCTCGCGTCGAACCCGAGCGCCTTGGCGTTCGCCTTCGCGTACTTGCGCAAGACCCCGCCGTTGACGTTCTGCTCGTCGCGCGTGAGCCCGTTCGGATCGCCGAAGACCAGCCCGCTGACGGTCGGGAGCCGGCCCGGCAGCACGCGCGGCCAGCACAGCGCGTCCTCGGAGAAGAACTGCGCGTCGTTCGGAACGATTCCGCGCAGCCGGAACGCCTGCATAATCGCGTCGCGCAAGCTGAGCGTGTCGCTCGGAAAGAGATCGAGATCGGCGGTGATCAGCGCGCGCAGAAAATCGCCGAACGTGACGTCGACCGGCGGCAAGTAGTCCAGCGACCGCGCGCAGACGGCGAAGAACGTCTCCGCCAGCCGGCTCGCCGTCGCCGCGAGCAGCTCGGCGAGCGGCCCCGGAAGATCGACCGGGTCGGCGGGACCCCCGCCGGCGCGAAAGACGCGGAACAGATCGGCGGTCTGCCGCAGATAGACGGCAAAATACGCGTCGAACACCGCTGCGACCAGGATCGCGCCGCGCGCGTGCGGCTCGGTCTTCGTCTGAATGTCTTGCGGCGTCGGCGGCGTTCCGAGCGCGCTGCGCAGGCCGCTGTGCAGCCCGGAAACCTGGCCGAACTGGCGCGCGAGCTCGATCAGCGGGTTGTCGGGCGCGATCTCGCTTTGAATCACCGGTTTGTCGGACGCCGGCGCGTCCGAGGCCATCGTCGAGGTGTAGAGCTTTCCGCCGGTGCGCTGCAGCGTGTCGAGCAGCACCTCGCGGTGCGAGAAGTGGCGGAAGAGCGCGGCGAGATCGGCGAACGCTTCGTGGAACGCCGGAACGTCGATGTTCGTCGGCTCGGTGAAGTAGGTGCGAATCCCGTCGACGATCGCGTGCGTCACCTCGTGGGCGACGATGTCGTGCGAGAGGCAGGTGAAAACCGTCTGCCCCGGGAGGACCTCGGCGTCGCCCGCGTTCCCGGCGCGGAAATACCCGAACAGGATGCCGTGCGCATCGGGGCTGTAGAACGCGTTCGCCTGCACCATCGCGTGCGGGAAGAGGTAGAGCCGGTTCGGAACGTGCTGCCGGCGCACCGTCGGCCGGCGCCAATGGACGCGCCGTCCGAGCGCGACCTCGAAGCGCTCGAGCGTCTCCGACGCGACGGCATAGACCATTTGCTGGTGAAAACGCGGATCCGATTCGGTCGGATCGAGCCCGCCGCGCAGGAGCAGGTGCGGATCGTCGAGATTTACCGGCGCGTAGAACGACTTTGTCGAGCCGTCGTAGTCGACGACGGCGAACCGTTCGCCGATCGGTCCGGGCTTCAGCGGCTCGTACCGCACGTCGACGATGAGGTTGTTGCCGAGCGTGCGGCCCATCGTCGGATCGAACGCGTAGACCTTGAGCGAGCGCTTCGCGGGAGGCTCGAAGCGAATCGAGGGCGCGTAGAGATCGCCCGCCGTGGAGCCCACACCAGCCTGAGCCATGAACACCTCCGTTTGCTAGCGTCGTTCTGCCGAGCTGGCGCTTACCCTCTCCGCCATCACCCGTTCGGGTAAGGACCTCGCTTCACGTCGGTGCTATCATCGAACGGCCATGGCCACCGAGGAACAGACGGTCACGCTCGACCGCTCGCACATCGCACCGGTCACCTCGCGCGAAGAGCTGATCTATCTGCTCTCGCAGGCATCGGAGCTCGAGCACGGGCTCGCGTGCGTCTACCTGTTCGCCGCGCACTCGCTGAAGAGCGACGTCTGCGAAGGCGGGCTCACCGACGATCAGGCGGCGATGGTCCGGCGCTGGAAGCGGCGGCTCTCCGGCGTCGCGATCGAGGAGATGCTCCACCTGGCGCAAGTCGCGAACATGCTGACCGCGGTCGGCGGCGCGCCGCATTTCCGGCGTACCAATTTTCCGCTTCCGTCCGACGCCTTTCCGTTCGGGATCCCGCTCTCGCTTGAGCCGTTCTCGCACGACTTGATCGAACGGTTCGTGTGCTACGAGATGCCGGAAGAGGGCGTGCTCGAAGCGGAGCGCCGGCCGGTGTACGACGAGTTGCGCGCCCGCGTCGTCGACCCTCGCGCAGTCGCCGAGGAGCTGATGCCGACGCACTGCGCGGTCGAGCCGTTCCCGGTCGACTTCGACACCGTCGGCGAGTTCTATCACAAGATCGGGACCGGGTTCACGACGATCGCCGAGGACGTGCTGTTCATCGGGCCGGTCCAGGCGCAGGCCAACGCGCGTTACGTCGACCTCGACGGCGCGCTGATCCCGGTCCTCGACCGCGACTCGGCGCTGCGCGCGATCGAGATGATCGTGCAGCAGGGCGAAGCGCCGACGTCGGATCATCCCGACGCCCACTTCTGCGTCTTCGACGCGATCCGGGTCGAATACGAGGAGGAGGTCGCGCGCGCTCGCGCGGCCGGGACGCCGTTCGAACCGGTGCGGCCGGTGCTCGCGAACCCGATGACGCACTTCTACGGCGACACCAGCCGCGGCGCGATGATCCGCGACGAGCTGACGCACAACGTCTCGGACCTCTACAACGTCGCGTACGACACGATGCTGCTGATGCTGCTGCGGTTCTTTGCGCACAACGACGAGACGGAGCACGAGCTCGAGGTCCTCTCGCGCGGGACGCTCCGTTTGATGGCGTCCGTGCTGCGGCCGCTCGGCGAAGCGCTGACGAAGATGCCCGCCGGCGAGCAGTATCCTGGCAAAACGGCGGGGCCGGGGTTCGGTTTCAACCGCGACGTCCATCTGCTGCCGCACAAAGAATCGGCGTGGATCTTCTTCGCCGAGCGGCTCGGCGAGATGGCGCGGAAGGCCACCTTCATCCGCACGCACTTCGACGTGCCGCCCGAGATCGAGGAAGCGGCGGCAGCGCTTCAGGACATCGGGGCGCGAATCGGTGCGCTTTCGCGCGCCGGCTATGCCGGGATCGCCGAGGAGATCGCCGCGCTGGAACAAGCGCTCGGGACGACGATCCAGCCCGAGCACAACGGGCCGTATCTGGTCTCGAACGTTCCCCTGCTGACCAACTCGAAGGGCGAGACGCTGCCGGTGCGGACCGAGATGGCGCTGTGCCGCTGCGGCCACTCGCGGATGAAGCCGTTCTGCGACGGCTCGCACGCGCACGTGAATTTCAGCAGCGCGAAGTCACCGGAGCGCACGCCCGATCGCCGCGTCGACTACGCCGGCCGCGAGGTGACGATCCACGACAACCGCGGGACGTGCTGCCATTCCGGCAACTGCAGCGACCATCTGCCGTCGGTCTTCAAGAACGGCCAGGAGCCGTGGATCGACCCGAACGGGGCAAGCGCGCAGGAGATCATCGATATCGTGCGCGCCTGCCCATCGGGAGCTCTGAGCTGTTCGCGCGACGGCGTCGAATATCGCGACGTCGAGCGCGCCCCGCTGATCTACGTCTCGAAAGACGGCCCGTACCACGTACAAGGCGGGATCAAGCTGAGCGGCGAGACACTCAACGAGGGCGCCTCACCGGAGCATTACGCGCTCTGCCGCTGCGGTCA
>DASZGA010000210.1:0-2068 GCA_035939295.1 Candidatus Elarobacter sp.
GCCGCCGACCTCTTTCGTGCGCAGCAGGTTCATCGCGGTGTTCGGATCGGGGACGAAGCGCACCTCGAGCCGCTCGATCTGCGGCTTCCCGCGGTAGTAGTACGGGTTCGCGCGCATCGAGACGCGGTCGCCGCGCGTCCATTTGGTGACGACGTACGGTCCAGAACCGACCGGCATCGCGTTGAACGGGATGTGGTTGAAGTCGGGAAGCTTCGCGAGCAGGTGCGCGGGGAGGATCGGAAACCCTTGCGGCGCCAGCACGACCGTCAGCAGCGGCGCGAACGGCCGCTTCAAGTGCAGCACCAGCGTCGTGTCGTTCCGCGCCTCCGCCTTGCGAACGACGTCGTAGGCGAAGCGCGACTGCGGGTTGTTCACGGGATTGTTGATCGCGTCGACCGACCACGCGGCGTCTTTCGCCGTGAGCGGCTGCCCGTCGGCAAACTTCAGCCCGGGCCGCAGATGATAGGTGATTGTCAGCCCGTCTTTGGAGATCCCACCGTTCTGCGGCGTCGGCACCTCGGTCGCCGCGTCGCCGACGAGCACGCCGCGGTCGTCGTACTTGACGAGATACTGAAACAGCAGCTCGCCCCACTCCGTCGCCGACGTCCCGTTCTCAAGCGCAGGATTGAGCGAAGCCGGCTCCCGCTGCTGCGCGACGGCCAGCACGCTCGCCGAACCGCCGCCAGCGCTCGAAACCGCCTGCTGCTGCACCGGCGCGCACGCGGCGAGCAGCGAAACAAGAACGATCGGAACGGACGCGACCCATCGCTTCACTAGAAGACCTCCGGTAATGACCTCACCGGACGTGCGGCGTGCTCCTCGTCAGACCCTTTGCGCGATCACCGCGCCGCGCGCGCGACGGCGTCCTCATCCCACTCGATCCCACTGCCGGGGCGATCGGGGATCAGCACGTGTCCGTCTTTTACCTGCACCGGCTGCTGCAAGATCGGGCCGGCGTGGTCGAGGTATTCCAGGTACAGCGCCGTCGGTGTCACGCCGAGCAGGTGCGCGCTGAACTCGGGAAAGGTGTGGCTTGAGGCCGGGAGCGACGCGGCTTTGGCGAGCGCGGCGGCACGCATCCAGCCGGTGACGCCGCCGAGCTTCATCACGTCGAGCATGGCGTGGTCGGAGGCGCACGCGGCGATCGATTTCGCCATGTCGTGCGGTCCCCACCAGTTTTCGCCGAGTTGAATAGGCGTCTTCGCAGCCTCGGCGATTCGCGCGTGTCCTTCGAAGTCGTCGGCGCGCGTCGGTTCTTCGATCCAGTACAACCCATGTTTGTCGAGGACGCGCACGCGGTCGATCGCGTCCGGGACCGACAGACTCTGATTGTAGTCGACCATAAGCCTCGCGCCGTCGCCGATCGCGCGCCGCACCGCGCGAATCGTTTCGAGATCCGCCGCGATATCGCTGCGCCCAATCTTCACCTTGATCGCGTTGAAACCGCGTTCGACCAGCTCCGCGGCTTCAGCGGCCGCGCCTTCGGGACTCATCGTGCGCAAGCTGGCATACGCCGGGATCGGCTTGGGCGCACCGCCCAGCAGCGTCACGAGCGGAACGCCGCACGCCTTCGCGCGCGCATCCCACAGCGCCATGTCGATCTCCGCCATCGCGATTCCGGTCAGCCCCTGCGGCCCCAACAACCGAAAATGCCGCTGCAACTTCGCCTCAACCGCGAACGGCGTCGCCGCGTCGCCTTTCAGCAACGGCTCAAGATTCTCGATCAACACGACGAGCGGCCGCAGTCCAACCGGCGCGTAGCAGCGCACGTAGCTTTTCCCGACGATCCCCTCTTCGGTCAGCACATCGATCAACACCAGCGGGGTCGACCGCATCACGCCGCTCGCCGTCTCCACCGGCTTCTGCAGCGTCAAATCGAGCCCGCGAGCACGTATCTCGCGAATCGTCAGGGCGTCCATGAACCGCAACGTGTTAGGGAGGCGGTCGACTTTCCCGTCTCCAACCTCCCGCGTGGGAGCGTACGGGTCTGGTGGCTCGCCCGGTCTTCAAAACCGGTGAGGCCGTCGTAAGGCGGCTGGTCGGTTCGATTCCGACACGTTCCCGCCAC
>DASZGA010000211.1:0-5743 GCA_035939295.1 Candidatus Elarobacter sp.
TCGGGGAGCCCGGCGTCGGCGGGGTCGACGCGGCCGAGATAGGTCCACCGGCCGCGGACGCGGCGCGTCTCGGGATCGCGAAAGCTCTCGACCCGGTATCGGTAGGCTCGCCCGCTGACGCGCTTGATGACCTCGTACGCCAACACCGCCCTCCCTTCGATTGGAAAATCATTAGACGGGGCGGGGAGCGTCGCTTTCGATTCGGCGCGAGGTTGGTCGAGACTTAACGAAAATCTCGGGCGATCCTCAGCATTTGGTACGACCGGACCCTCGAATTCGACGGTTTTTGGGCTTTCTCGGCGGGACCGCGTCGGGTCGAGCGGGTACACATCGTCTTCGTGGAGCGCATGCCGGATGAGCGGAGGCCACCGGACGGCTGGACCCTCAAAGCCGACAGCAGCGGGTTCGTCTTTCGCATCGCGGACGCGGCGCTGGCGAACAACGCGCGCACGATCTTTCAGCGCTATCTGGCCGCGCAGGTCGATCCCGCTTCCGATCTCTACGGCGCCGAGCTGATCTTCGGCGAGCTGCTAGGGAACGTCGCCCGGCACGCTCCCGGGGCGATCGACGTGCGGCTGCGCTGGAACGGGCCGGCGGCGATCCTCGAAGTCGCCGACAACGGTCCCGGCTACTCGGTCGAGGACGTCCACCTTCCCGGCGACCTCGCTGAGTCGCAGCGAGGCTTGTTCTTGGTGGTCTCGTTCGGCAGCGACCTGGCGGTGCGGTGCGAGGACGGCCGGACGACGACCACGGTGACCCTCCCGGTCCGGCGCCGGCGCTCGGCCGGCGCCGCGCGCTGACCCGAACCGGCCGCTCACGCTTGCCCGTGCCTTCCGGCACGGCGGCGGGTAACAGGGTCGTATGATCGAGGATCGTCTCCGCCGGGACGAATTGCGCTTGCGGCGAGCTCAGGAGATCGCGGACGGGCTCAAGCAGCGCCGGGCCGAGCTGCTCGCCGACCTGCAGCAACGCGGAGCTCACGCGCGCGGCCCGATCCTGCTCGACGCGCACCGGCGGCCCGGCCGCGGCGTGATCTTCGGCGTCCCCGACGACACCGGCTAAAACGATTTTCCGCCGCGCAGGAAGAGCGCTTCGGCGACCGGGCCGAGCGCGTCGGCGGGGACGAAGGTGAGCGCGGTGACGATCAGCGCCGTGCCGGCCAGCAGCACGGCGAACAGCGGCGTCGCCGTGCTCAGCGTTCCGCGCGTCTTGGTGTTGCGCGGCTTGCGCACCAAGCCGCCGGCGAGCGCGAGCACGAGCACCAGCGTCCCGAACCGTCCGACGAGCATCACCAGCGCGGTCGCCCAGTTGTAGAAACCGGTTTGAATTCCTAGGCCGGCCAGCGCGCTGCCGTTGTTCGCCGAGACCGAGGTGAACGCGTACAGGATCTCGCTGAAACCGCGCGGTCCGCCGTTACCGACGGCGGAAAGTCCCGGCAGCAGCGCGATCGATGCCGGAATCAGAATCGTCAGCGGCGGAACGAGCGCGGCGAGAACGACCAGCGTGATCTCACGCCGTTCGATCTTTTTCCCCAGATACTCCGGCGTTCGGCCGACCATCAAGCCCGCGATGAAGACGGTGAGCACGGCGAGCAGGATCATCCCGTACAAGCCGCTCCCGACGCCGCCGAAGATCACCTCACCGATCTGCATGTTGACCAGCGCGATCAGCGCGGAGAGCGGCATCAGCGAGTCGTACGCGACGTTGGAGGCGCCGCTCGACGTGTCGGTCGCGACGGTCACGGACAGGGCGCTGGTCGCATCACCGAAGCGCGTCTCTTTTCCCTCGAGGTTCGCGCCGGCGACGCCGAGCTGGTGCACGAGCGGATTACCGGCGTGCTCGGCGCCCCACACGACCGCGAAGCCGCCGGCGAACAGCGCCATCATCACGGCAAACAGCGTCCAGCCTTGCCGCGTGTCGCCGACGAAGCGGCCGAACGTGTTGGTGAGTGCCGCGCCGATCAAGAACATCGCGAGCAGTTGGAAGAAATCGGTCAGCGGCGTCGGGTTCTCGTTCGGAGCCGCCGAGTTGGCCGCGACGAAACCGCCGCCGTTGACGCCGAGCTGCTTGATGATCTCTTGCGAAGCGATCGGGCCGCCGGTGATCGTTTGGTGCGCGCCTTCGGGCGTCGTCGCGGTCACGTACGGCGAGAAGTTCTGCGGCGTTCCTTGCCACACGAACAGAAGCGCGCCGATGATGCTGATCGGGAGCAAGACGTAGACGAGCGAACGGGTCAGGTCGGCCCAGAAATTGCCGATCGTCGTCGCGCCGGAGCGCGTGAAACCGCGGATCGCGGCGATCGCGACGGCCAGCCCGGCCGCGGCGGCGACGAAGTTCTGCCATGCCAGCCCCGACATCTGCGCGAGATACCCGAGCGTGCTTTCGCCGGAGTACGCCTGCCAGTTCGTCGTCGTCGCGAAGCTGATCGCGACGTTCAGCGCGAGGAGCGGCGGAAGGTTCGCGAAGTGCTGCGGGTTGAGCGGAAGCCACTGCTGGGTCACGAGCAGCAGAAACAACGCCGCGGTGGAGACGGCGGTGAACGCAACGAGCGCCGCGAGGTACGTCGTCCAGCGCATCTCGCGCTCCGGATCGATCCGGCAGAGCCGGTAGACCGTGCTTTCGAGCGGCGCAAGAACGCGGTGCGCGACGGTGCGGCGCCCGCTGAAAACGGCTTCCATGTAGCCGCCGAGCGGCGGGGTGAGGGCCGTGAGAACCACGACGAATGCGGCAAGCTCGATCCAGGCGATCACATATCAAAGGATAGCGCTGCGCGGGGCCGTCGCTACCCGCCGATCGGCCGAATCTTTCGATCGACCGGCCGCATCTTTCGATCGGCCGAAAAGTTCGGCCGATCGGCCTATACGCGCGCCGCTCGAACGGCAGTAGGATCAACGTGATGTTGTGGATCCTTCTGCTCGTCGCGCTCTGCCCGCTCGTCTCTCTCGGCACCGAACGGGCACTCGCCCGCGTCCGGATCGAGCGGTTTCGGTGAACCCGATCGCGATCGAGGTCGTCGTTCTCGTGCTGACGGCGATCTCGTTCTGGCTGCTCGACCGCTACGTCGTCGGGCTGGAGAGGCTATGAACACCGATTTGCTGGTAGGCCTGCTGCTCGCCGTTGCGGCGCTGGTGTACCTCACGTATGCGATGTTGCGTCCGGAACGCTTCTGAGGGAGTGACCTACCGATGACAATCATAGGGTGGTTGCAAGCCGCCCTCGTTTTCGCGCTCGTGTGCCTGCTGGTGAAGCCGGTCGGCGCATACATGGCGCGCGTTTTCGAGGGCGAGCGCGTCTTCTTGTCGCCGCTGCTGGCGCCGGTCGAGCGCGGCGTGTATCGTCTGTGCCGGATCGACGCGGAGCGCGAGATGAGCTGGAAGGGCTACGCCTTCGCCGTCATCGCGTTCAGCCTCGTCGGCGTGCTGTACCTGTACGTCCTGCTGCGGACGCAGGCGTTCTTGCCGCTGAATCCGCAAGGGTTCGGCAACCTCCCGCCCGATCTCGCGTGGAACACCGCCGTCTCGTTCATGACGAACACGAACTGGCAGTTCTACTCCGGCGAGTCGACGATGAGCTATCTCACGCAGATGGCGGGGCTCGGCTGGCACATGTTCGTCTCGGCCGGCGCCGGGATCGCGATCGCGGTCGCGCTGATGCGCGCGCTCGCGCGCCGCAGCGGGACGACGATCGGCAACTTCTGGGTCGACTTGACGCGCACGGTGCTGTACGTGCTGCTGCCGGTCGCGGTCGCCGGCTCGCTGATTCTCGTCTGGCAAGGCGTGCCGCAGAACTTCGCCGCGTACACGACCGCGAAGACGCTCGAGGGCGCCTCGCAGTCGATCCCGCAAGGGCCGATGGCCTCGATGGAGATCATCAAGGAGCTCGGCACGAACGGCGGCGGTTTCGTCAACGCGAACTCCGCATCGCCGTGGGAGAACCCGACCGGTTTCAGCAACCTGCTGGAGCTCGTCTGCATCTTCCTCATCGGCGGCGCGCTGACGTACACGTTCGGGCGCTTCGTGCGCGATCAGCGGCAAGGCTGGGCGCTCTTCGCGGCGATGTCTGTTCTGTTCGTCGTCGGCTTCACCGTCGCGTACGGCGCAGAGGCCGCCGGCAACCCGGCGGTTCACGCGCTCGGCGTCGCCGGCGGAAACTTCGAAGGAAAAGAAGCGCGCTTCGGAATCGCTGCATCGGCGCTGTTCGCGACGATGACGACCGACACGTCGTGCGGCGCCGTCAACGCGATGCACGACTCGTTCACCGCACTGGGCGGGCTCGTTCCGCTGTTCAACATGCAGATGGGCGAGGTCGTCTTCGGCGGCGTCGGCTCGGGATTCTACGGGATCATCTACTACGCGATCCTGACGGTGTTCATCGCCGGCTTGATGGTCGGGCGGACCCCCGAGTATCTCGGGAAGAAGATCGAGCGGCGCGAGGTGCAGCTTGCGATCCTCGCCGCGCTCGTGGTACCGGTGTTCGCGCTGGTTCCGGCCGGGCTCGCGGCGGTGCTCCCGGCCGGCTTTTCGACGCTGAACAACAGCGGTCCGCACGGCTTCAGCGAGATCGTGTACGCGTACTCCTCGATGGTCAACAACAACGGCTCCGCGTTCGCGGGGCTGGGTGGAAACACGTTCTGGGACGTCTCCGGCGGCGTCGTCATGCTGTTCGGACGGCTCGCGATCATGGTCCCGGTGCTGGCGCTCGCCGGCGCCCTTGTCGGCAAGCGCGCGGTGGGCGCGACCGCCGGAACCTTCGCGACGACCTCGCCGATCTTCGTCGCGCTGTTGATCGGCGTCATCGTGATCGTCGGTGCGCTCACGTTTCTCCCTGCCGACGCGCTCGGCCCGATCGTCGAGCACCTCCTGAACCTGCAAGGAAAGCAATTCTAATGGTTAGCCGTTCGCGCTCGCTGTTCGACCGCTCGATCCTGCTGCCGGCGATCAAAGAGTCGTTCGTCAAGCTGGACCCGCGGGTGCAGCTGCGCAATCCGGTCATGTTCATCGTCGAGGTCGGCGCGCTCGTCTCGATCTTTTACGCCTTCCGCGACGCGCGCAACGGGCAGGCGTCGTTCGACATTGCGATCTCGGCTTGGCTGTGGTTCACCGTGCTCTTCGCCAACTTCGCCGAAGCGATGGCGGAAGGGCGCGGCAAGGCCCAAGCCGAGTTTCTGCGGCGCACCAAGACCGACACGACGGCACGGCGGCTGGTGGACGGTCGCGAGGAGCGCGTTTCCGCGGCGCAGCTGCGGCGCGGCGACCGCATCGTCGCCGAGGCGAACGAGCTGATCGCGACCGACGGCGAGATCGTCGAAGGCGCGGCGACGGTCGACGAGTCGGCGATCACCGGCGAGTCGGCGCCCGTCATCCGCGAAGCCGGCGGCGACCGCTCGTCGGTGACCGGCGGAACGCGCGTTCTCTCCGACCGCATCGTTTACGTCGTCAGCGCGAATCCGGGCGAATCGTTCCTCGACCGGATGATCTCGCTGGTCGAAGGCGCGAAGCGGCAGAAGACGCCCAACGAGATCGCGCTCTCGATCCTGCTCTCGGGGCTGACGATCATCTTCGTGATCGCGGTCGCGACGCTGGCGCCGTTCTCGATCTACGCCGGCGCGACGCCGAGCGTCGTCGTGCTGATCGCGCTGCTGGTCTGCCTGATCCCGACGACGATCGGCGGGCTGCTCAGCGCGATCGGGATCGCCGGGATGGACCGCGTCTTGCAGCGCAACGTGCTCGCGATGTCGGGCCGC
>DASZGA010000212.1:0-10668 GCA_035939295.1 Candidatus Elarobacter sp.
ACCGGCGGTGACGAACAGCAGTCCGGTTCCGAGCCAGCCGGCGAGGTTGCGCAGCGGCATCCCGAAGTACGGTCCGCTCTCGTGCCAGATCCAGAAGTGAACGTACCGCAGTTGCGGTGCCGCCATCGACGGATCGAGCACCAGGTCCCACGCGGTGAGCAGCCACGCGCCGAGCACGATCGACCGCACGGTGCGCTGTCGCGCGCTGCGTTGCGCGACGATTGTGTCGGCAAGAACGAACGACGCGAAGCCCATGTAGAACCACGACAGCGGTATCGCCAGCGGAACGCGGCCGAGGATCTTCCACCCGAGAAAGTTCGTGTACTCGTAGCCGCCGAACGGCCAGCCCGTCTTCGTTCCGGTCAGCTCGGCGGCCGCCGATATCACCGTCGCAGCGAAGAAGAAGAGCAGCGTCCGCCGTGTCCCGAGCGCCGCAAACCCGAATGCCAGCATCGCGAACGCGCCGAGGAACATCGCCGTCCCGCCCGTCCGGTTCAATGCAAACTCGAAGAACGCCGTGGCTCCCGGCTTCCCCGCCCACAGCTCCGGATGCGGGATCGCCACCAGGATCCCGAACAAGCCGAGCACGAGCGCCAACGCGTGCAATGCGGTCAGCGCCCAAGCGAGACGCATCACGCGGACGTTTCTCGTTGCGACGCACGTTCAGCGGCGCGCGCCACGTAGCCTCGAATCACACCGGGGTCTCCGCGACGAGCGTGCGGCCGCGCCACACGTGCTTCCGGCGGAGCGCGCTCGCGATCAGCAGAACGACCGCCGGTAGGTCGGCGAGCGGCGAGAGCCAGTACGCGACGGGTGGACGCACGTAGGCGCGACGTGTCCCGACGAGGACGCCGAGCCGCATCGCGACCAGCGCGAACGCGACCGCGGTCGCCGGCCGCGCGAACGGCACGCGCTCGCCGAGCGCGAGCAGCGCGATCAGCGCCGGCAGCGGAAGCGCTTGCGCCAACAGCAATTCGGCGAGCGCGAGTGCAAGCTTCCGCGGCGAAACGAACGCGTCGCGCAGCGTCAACGAGCGCGGCCAGTTCGCGGCGCAGTCGCGCCACGAGTCGTGCATCCGCACGACCGCGTCGCCTTCGTAGAACCCGACCCGTTCGCCGGCCGCCGCGAGCACGCGCGCAACGGTGATGTCCTCGCAGCGCGAGGCACGCGCCACGCGAAACGCGCCGGTGCGTTCGAGCGCGTCGCGTCGCGCCACGAAGACTTGACCGTTCGCTTGCACCTGCGACGGGTCGGTCGTCGCGACGTTCGGCAAACCGGCGCGATAGACGAGCGTCGTCAGCAGCGCCGGATGCAGCAGCGCCGCACCGGCATCCGCCAGCTCTTGGCGCGTCGCGACGCTGAGCGCCGCCAGCCCGTCGCGTTGCGCCCGCGCAACCGCTGCGGCGAGCAGCCGCGGACCGACGCGCACGTCGGCATCGACCATCGCGACCCAAGGCGCAACACCGCGCGCGTTCACCGATTCGTCGGATGCGGCGAGCTTGAGCAGCCCGGTGTGCAGGTTCCAGACTTTGCCGTTCCAGTCCGGCGGCGTCTGCGGTGCGGAGACGAAGCGGATCGGCCGCGTGCCTTCCGTTCGCGCTGCTGCGCGGTCGGCGGCCGCGGCGACGACCTTGCGGGTTCCATCGATGGAGCCGCCGTCGACGACGACGATCTCGGCGAGCTCGTCGCCGCAGGCTGCGAGCGCGTCGAGGGCCGTGCCGACGCGCGATGCTTCATTCAGCACCGGGACGATCGCTACGATCGTGCCGGGCGCCGGCGGCACGTTGGGTGCGGCGAGCGGCGAGCCGCCGGCGGTGCGAATCATTCGCAGCGCGGCGCGTGCTGCGGCGAGCGCTTCGAGGACGACCGCGAGGACGAGCAGCATCGCCGTCGATGGTAGCGCGGTCGGTCTCGAAATCCTGTGAGGCGGTTGACGGGTCACCGTCCTATGACGCCGCCGGCGGTCACTGCAGCATCCAGGGCTCCGGGGACGGGCGGCGGCGCCCGCCGACGTAGAGGTAGCGCCCGTTGCGGATCGCGCGCGGCGGGGCGGTCAGGCGCGCCTGGTCACGCTCCAGGGTGAACACGATCTCGCCGCCGGCGGTGAAGCGCAGACGGGGCCCGCCCGTATCGAGGATGACTTCACGTTGGGCCGCTTTCTCGATCCGCAGCTCGGTGAGCCGGATCGCGGCGAAGCCGCCGTGCTGCTGCGGGGGGACCAGCGCCCAACCGTGCACCGAGCTGACGCTGAAATACGGGCGCAGGATCCCGGCCAGCCGGATCTCGCTCCCGCTCGAGCGGACCGCGACCGTGAGCACGCACGGCTTTTCGGCCCAGTCCGAGAGGATGCGCTGAAATGCACCGAGTCGCAAAACCCACAACCCTTTCTTGCGACGGGACAGCAGAGCTTACGGCGGTCGGTGCCCCGCGTTCCTGGCCGAAAGTAACGCTGCCGCGAATCTGTGGATGACATAGACTTGCCGGACGGTCGAAACGTCGCAGACGGCGAAGCGATGAAGCTCATGGCGGTCCAGACGGCGGAGCTGCGCGAGGCCCTCGAGCGCTGGTTCGGGTTTCCCACCTTCCGACCGTCCCAAGAGGCGATCGTGCGCGACGTGCTGGCCGGACGCGACGTCTTCGCGCTCCTCCCCACCGGCGGCGGGAAGTCGCTCTGCTATCAGCTGCCCGCGGTCCTGACGGACGGGCTCACGGTCGTGATCTCGCCGCTGATCGCGTTGATGAAGGATCAGGTCGACGCGCTGGACACGGCCGGGGTCCCGGCGACCGCGCTGAACTCCTCGCTCGAATGGCCGGAGCTGCGGCGCCGGCTCGACGGGCTCGAACGCGGCGACTACAAGCTGCTCTACGTCGCGCCGGAGCGGTTGACGCTGCCGGGGTTCAGCGACGATCTGGAGCGCTGGGGCGTCGCGCGGTTCGTCGTCGACGAGGCGCACTGCATCAGCGAGTGGGGCCACGACTTCCGTCCGGAGTACCGGCGCATCGCGCCGCTGCGCGAGCGGTTTCCGGAGGTTCCGTTCTGCGCGTTCACCGCTACCGCGACGGCGCGCGTCCGCGACGACGTGGTCGCGCAACTCGGCTTGCAACGGCCGGCGGTCCACGTCGCCTCGTTCGACCGCGCGAACCTCACGTATCGCGTGCTGCACGCGCCGCGCAGCGTCGATGCGCTGGTGCGCTGGCTGCGCGCGCGCCCCGACGACGAGGCGGGGATCGTCTACGCCGGCAGCCGCGCCAACAGCGACAAGCTCGCCGACGCGCTGTCGGCGGCGGGGATTCCGGCGCTCGCGTATCATGCCGGGCTCGACGCGAGCTCGCGCGCGAAGCGGCAGGAAGCGTTTATCCGCGACGACGTGCGCGTGATGTGCGCGACGATCGCGTTCGGGATGGGGATCGACAAATCGAACGTCCGCTTCGTCGTCCACTGGGACGTTCCGCGCAGCCTCGAAGGCTACTATCAAGAGACGGGGCGCGCCGGGCGCGACGGGCTGCCGGCGGAGTGCGCGTGGTTCTTCTCGTACGGCGACATCGCGCGAACCGAGCGCTTCGTCGAAGAGAAGCCGGAGAGCGAGCGCGGCGCGGCGCGGGAGCAGCTCGAGCGCATCAAGCGGTTCGCGTACTCGAACGACTGCCGCCGCCGCGAGCTGCTGGCGTATTTCGGCGAGCACTACCCGCACGAGCACTGCGGCAACTGCGACAACTGCCTGGAGCCGCGGCGCTCGTACGACGCGACGACCGATGCGCAGAAGCTGCTCTCGTGCGTCTACCGCGTCCGCGAGTCGCACGGCTACGGCGTCGGGATCGCGCACGTGATCGACGTGCTGATCGGCGCGAAGACGGAGAAGATCGAGCGCTGGTACCACGAGCGGCTCTCGACCTACGGGATCGGCAAGGACCGCGACCGCCGCTCCTGGCGCCACCTCGGCGACGAGCTGCTGCGGCTCGGGCTGATCGCGCAGGACGCGGCGCGCCACAACGTCGTCTCGCTGACGGATGCGGGGAAGCGCGCCCTCGTCCAGCGGACCCCGATCGAGGTCCGGGCGGCGGTCGCGCCGGTCGCGCCGAGGCGCGGGCGGGCCGGCCCGGCTGCCGCCGCCTCGTCCGACGAGGACTACGACCGGGAGATCTTCGCCACGCTGCGAGCGCTGCGCCGCGAGATCGCCTCCGAGCGCGACGTCCCGCCGTACGTCGTGTTCAGCGATGCGGTCCTGCGCGCGATGGCGCGCGAGGTTCCGCGGACCCCGGCGCAGCTTCGGGCGATCAGCGGGGTCGGCGAGAAGAAGCTGGCCGACTTCGGCGCCCGGTTCCTGGCGGCCATCGCCGAGCACGCGGGTTAAACGTTCGTGCGTGAAACCGCGTTCTCAGGGATAACACAGACCACAATGCCAGGATTTCGCACGATATGAGCAGGGCGCCGAGCCGCTGGTGGGCGGTCATGCTCGTGTTCTCGCTGCTGGTGGGGATGCTCGCAACGAGCGTCCCGGCCGCCGCGCAGAGCTCGAGCGACACCGGGATCATCCAAATCACCGTCAAGGACGCCGGGGCGCAGCAGTTCCTCGCCGACGCGCGCGTCTTCCTGATCGGCCCGACCGTCGCGAGCGCGCTCACGACGAAGAGCGGGATCGTCAAGTACACCGACGTGCCGAGCGGCATCTACCGCGTGCGCGTCTCGAAGAGCGGCTACACCGGCGTGACCTCCTCGGCGTTCGAGGTGCTCGGCAACAAGCAGGTCTCGGTCGACGTCGACCTCGGCGTGCAGAAGCCCGCGACCTCGCAGAACACGACGACCAACGCGGACACCAGCGGGCTGAAGATCATCGGTTCGGTGCGCGCGCGGGTGACGGTGACGACGACCGACGTCGACGAGAACAGTGCGGTGCGGCGGATCTCCGACTCGCTGACCGACGCGCTCTCGACGATCGGCGGCGTCGACGTGACGCAAGACTCGAACGATCCGAACTCGCCGCAGACGATCTCGCTGCGCGGTCACGACGAGTCGCAGACCGCGGTGACGCTCGACGGGATCCCGCTCGGCGCGCCCGGCTCGGCGGCGAACCTGCGCTCGATCAACACCGATCTCTTCTCCGGCGCCGGCGTGAGCTTCGGCGCGCAGGCCGGCGCGCTCGGCGGCTCGGTGAACTTCCGCACGCTCCAGCCGACGCAGACCTGGCAGACGAAGTTCGCCTCGTCGTACGGCACCTACGACCGCTACAACTACCAGGTCGGCGAGACCGGCTCGATCGGCAAGCTCGGGATCGCGCTCCTCCACACGAAGCGCGCCGGGAACAGCGCGCTGACGTTCCAGGACTACACCGACCTGAGCGGGCTGACGTACGCGCACGGCGGCGAGTCGGCGAACATCGGCGACTTCGTGAAGCTGCGTTACGGCTTGACCGACCGCACCACGCTGATGTTCACGGCGCTGCAGAACAATCAGGCCAGCACCGCGCTGTGCACGCAGTTCGTCACGCCGCTCCCGTGCGGGATCGGTCCCGGCAACGGCAACAGCGGGAAGTTCCAGTTCGCCTACGGCACCGTGCAGTCGCTGATCGGCGACACCGCGATCACGCTGACCGGCTACGTCAACAACAACCTCCAGCTCACCAACGACCTCAACCGCTATCAACTGCGTTGCCCGGGGCAGCTTGCGGGACAAACCGCGACCTGCCCGTTCTCCAGCGAAGTTCCGACGCTCACGCCGCTCTCGTCGATGAACGGCACGCTCGCGCGCGGTCTCGCCGCCAGCGCGACGCTCACGCGCGACAAGCACACCTTCACGCTGTCGGGCTCGACGTTCGCCGGGATCACGACGTTCACGCCGCTGGTCGGCGGGCTCGGGTTCGTGCGGCCGTCCACCTTTGGTACGGCGTCGCGGCAAGTGCAGTTCGCCGATCAGTTCAAGGTCAACGACAAGCTCACGCTCGGACCGAACGTTTCGTACGCCGGTACGTCGGGCGCGGGATCGTCGCTGCTGTTCGGGTTCAGCACCAACTGGCGGCCGACGAACGCCGACTCGTTCAGCGGTTCGGTCTCGTTCGGCAGCTCGCAGCCGGCGAACGGGCTCGTTCGCTCGCTGAGCGATCCGCAGTCGGCGCGAATCAACTGCTTTGCGAATACGGCGACCGTGAGCGGCCCAGGCGATCTGCCGAGCCATCAGTCCGCCGCGAGCTACGACTTCGGCTGGACGCATCAATGGTCGCACGGCCAGCTCTCGCTGAGCACGTACCGCCAGACGCAGGGCGGTCAGCTGGTCAACGCGACGGTCACCGGCGACTCGCTCGGCTTGACCGATCCGTCGAACCCGTTCTACCAGGCCGTCACCGGCTATTTCAACAACGTCTGCGGTGCACCGGGCGGAACGGTGCTGCAGCCGAACCTCTACGTCAACCAGCTCATCGGCGGAACGACGCGCCTCTACCAAGGCTTCACCGCGCAAGCGAACATCGCGCTCGGCAAGAACGTCGTGCTGATCCCGTCGTACACGACGAGCGCGGCCGAGATCACCGCCGCCGACCCGCGTTTCACCGGGCTCGACAGCACGCTGATCCTCGACGCGCAGATCCCCGGCCGCCCAATGCACACCGGGAACTTGACGATCGACGCGCTCGCGCCGGCCGGGGTGGAGCTGCTGGCGAACGCGCACTACGTCGGACCGAACAACAATCAGTTCATCGCGCCGTACACGATCGTCAACGTCGGCGCGTCGCACGCGCTCGGGATCGGACGGATCACCGTCTTCGCCTCGAACCTGTTCAACACCGAAAGCGGCAACTTCTCGACGCTGCAGTACGCGCAGCCGATCCCGCTCAGCGGCGGCGGCTCCTTGCTGCAGGCCGCGCGCCCGAACGCGCCGCGCTCGTTCACGGTGAGCTACTCGTTCAACACCGGCGCGCAAAAGGGTGCGGGGCTTTCGCGCGGCGCCGGCGGCGCGCGTGGCGCGGGCGGCGCGCAAACCACCGCCGCGGCGGGGCAGCAGAACCAGCCGCGCGGGCTCGGCTTCGGCCGGCTCAACTTCATCCCGCCGCCGCCGGGCGTCGATCCGCTGAGCATCGCGGCGAGCCGGACGGAATGCACCGCCGACCTCAAGCCCGAGGCGCAGAAAGTGCTCGCGCAGCTCGGTGCGGCCTCGGCGGCGTACGCCGCCGGGCAGCCGCTGCCGGCGGTCGAGGGAATCACCGTCACCCCGCACGGCGATCCGAAGGGCACGTGGTATCTCGGCCTCGGCCCGAACATCCCGCAGAGCGTCATCGACAAGATCGCACGCGACCGCGCGGCGCAGGGCGGCGGAAACGGCACCACTCGCCGTGCCGGCGGAGCCGGCGGCCCTGGCGGTCCGGGCGGCGAGGGCGGTCCTCCCGGCGGGCCGGGCGGGTTCCAGGATCGTGTGACCGCGACGTCGCCCGACAGCCAGCAGCGGCAGAACCAGTTCACGCCGCCGCCCGAGCTGATCGCCGCGCTGCTGCCGACGCGCGCCGTCGCATCGTGCGCATACGGCACCGTGATGACGACCAGCGAAGCGAAGGCGAAGGGCTACGATGTCCAGCCGGGCGTGCAAATCGCGCCGCCGCCCTCGCCGGCACCCGGCGCCTCGGGCGCGCCGGCGCCGGCGACTGCCGCTTCGGCGGCACCCGGCGCTTCGCCCGAGCCCGGCGCGTCGCCGCGGCCCGGCGGAAACCGCGGCGGCCGTTTCGGCCAGGGCAACGCGTTCTACTACGCTCCGGGGATCGGGCTGTTCGTGGTTCGTCCGCCGGATCTCGGAACCGGCGGCGGGAGCGTCAAACAATAGCACGCATGGCCGCCTCACCTCGCGTCGTCGTGATCGACGACGAGCGCCATCTCCGGGATCTGCTCGAGCTCGGCCTCGGAGAGGACGGCTTCGAAGTGCGTTCGGCGCCCGACGGACGGACGGGGCTGCAACTCGTGCGCGACTGGCGCCCCGACGCCATCGTGCTGGACGTGATGCTGCCGTTCGTGGACGGTCTCGAGCTCCTTCCGATGCTGCGCCGCGTGACCGAGGCGCCGATCCTGATGCTCAGCGCGAAGTCCGACACCGACGACCGGATCACCGGGCTGCGCCGCGGCGCCGACGACTACATCTCGAAACCGTTCGACATGTCGGAGCTGGTCGCGCGCTTGCACTCGGCGCTGCGCCGGCCGCGGTTGGAGCAGCCCTCGATCGTTTCGTATGCCGATCTCTCGATCGACCTCGACCGGCGTGACGTGAAGCGCGGCGAGCGGCGCATCGAGCTCTCCGCGCGCGAGTACGCGCTGCTGCTCACGTTCGTGCGCAACCCCGAGCGCGTCTTCACCCGCGACCAGCTCTTGGATCTGGTGTGGGGAACCGACCGCGACGTCGGCCCGGGCGCCGTCGAAACGTACGTGTCGTACCTGCGCGCGAAGATCGACGCAGGCTTCGAGCCGAAGCTGATTCGCACGATCCGCGGCGCCGGCTACGCGCTCAGAGCGCACTAGCACCATGTTCACACGCTTTGCGCGGCGGTTGACGGGGTGGTACGTCGCGGCGGCGGTGGTGATGGTCGTCGGGCTGCTGGGCGCGTTCGCGGTCATCGGGCTGGGCGTGTACGTGCACGTCATTCAGGACAGCATCGACTCCGACGCGCGCGAGGTGCAGGCGTTCGCGGTGCGCGCGGCGGCGCGCCATCAATCGTTCGTCGACGCCTCGGTCGAGATCGAGAAACGGCTTGCGCGCCCGGGAATTCGAATCGTCGCGGCCGGCCCGTTCCCGCGCGGTCCGCACGACGGGCCGCGATCGCTCGTCCCGCGCGCGACCAGCGCGCCGATCTTGATGCGGCCGGCGCCTTCGCGCCCGCGCGAGGAAGCGCCGAAAGGGAGCAGCGGCGCGCGCGACTCGGGTCCGCCGCTGCCGCCGAACGTGATCGTCGACGGGCGGATCACGCACGGCGATCCGCGGATTATCCGCTCGCAAGGAAGCCGGATCGGCTTCGGCCTGGGGACGCTGCTCGGCGCGCAGTTCCGGCACATCGACTTCCTCGACGGCGACTTGCGGATTCTCCCCGATCCGGACGCGATGTTGCGGGTCGCTCTGTGGATGCTTGCCGGCGTGATCGTCGTCGGCGCGCTCGCCGGCGTACTGGCGTGGTTCATCGGCCGCTACATCACGCTGCAGGTGCTGCGCCCGCTGATCGACGTGACGCACGCGCTGCAGCGCTTCGCGGCGCGCGACTTCACCCCGCAGCCGATCGCCGTCGCCGGGAAGAGCGAGTTCGACGCGATCGCGCTCGCGTACAACGCTGCGGCGTCGCAGGTCGCATCGGCGTTCGCCGAACGGCAGCAAGCGGAGACCCAGATGCGGCAGTTCGTCGCCGACGCCGGCCACGAGCTGCGCACGCCGCTGACGATCGTGCTGGGCTACATCGATCTGCTGCGGCGCAAGGCGGACGCCGGCGACGAGCGCTCGCGGCGGATCTTCTCGGCGATCGGGATCGAGGGCGCGCGGATGCGCACGCTGATCGACAACCTCGTTTTGCTGGCGCGCATGGAAGGCGACGACGTTCGCACGCCTGAGCCGTTCGAGCTGTGCCCGCTCCTCGAAGAGCTCGTCGACGCGCGCCGTCTGATCAATCCGGGCTTGCAGATCGAGCTCGACTGCGCGGTCGACGCGACGGTCATCGGCGACCGGACCGAGATCCACGAAGCGATCGCGAACGTCGTCGACAACGCGATCAAGTACGCGGGCTCGCCGGTGCTGATTGCGGCGAAGGCGGCCGACGGCGGAGTCGAGGTGACGATCGCCGATCGAGGTCCGGGGATTCACAGCGAGGACCGCAGTGCGATCTTCGACCGCTTCTACCGCGGCGCGATTCGCGGCGAGGTTGAAGGCTCGGGGCTTGGTTTGGCGATCGCGAAGCGCGCCGTCGAACGCGCGGGCGGAACGCTCGTGCTGGCCTCCACCTCGCCGAGCGGTACGACATTCGCGCTGCGGCTGCGCGCCGATCGCGTTCGCGCGCGCGAGCCGCGCACGACGCGCGCCTGATCGGGTCGTCGACCGGGAAGACGAGGGAGCCCTCGTCCCGCGTGCCGCTTCGTCTCGAAGGGTACGCTGTGTCGTATGAGTGACATCGGAACGACCACCGACCAATCGATCCGTTTTGATTCGTCCGCGACGGATGGTACCGGCGAGAACGAACGGCACTCGATTCAAACCTACGTCAGCGACATGCTGGCGCTGGAGCGCCACATCGCGCAGCCGCTGCAGCGCCAGCTCGACATGGAAGACACCTCGAAATACAGCGGCGCGCTGGCGGTGATCTCGCAGCTGCAAGGTTTGAACAAAGGGCACATCACCGCGCTCGAGCAGTGCCTCGAGCAGCTAGGCGGGCACGCCGCGAGCCCGGTGAAGTCGGCATGGAGCAGTTTGCTCGGCGCCGGCGCCGCCGCGATCGACAGCGTGCGCAAGACGAAAGTCTCGAAGAACCTGCGCGACGACTACACCGCGCTGAGCCTAGCCTCGATCAGCTACGAGATGCTCTACGCAACGAGCATCGGCCTCGGCGACGCAACGGTCGGCGACCTGGCGAAGCGCCACCTGGCCGACTACGCGCGAATCGTCATGAAGATCAACCAGGTCATCCCCGACGTCGTCCTGCAAGAGCTCCGCGACGACGGCGAAGC
>DASZGA010000213.1:0-26482 GCA_035939295.1 Candidatus Elarobacter sp.
TGGCCTAGCGTTCGGTGTAAGGCAAGGGGCGAAAGCCGTGTGCGAGAAGGACCGGCACGGGAGCGATCGATGGACGAAGCCACGTTTCCGAACGCGTTGCCGCCCGGTACCCGTGTTGGTCCGGTCGTCTTGGATCATGCCATCGGTCAGGGCGCGTGGGGCATCGTCTACGACGGACAGCACGACACCTGGGGTCACGTGGCGGTCAAGGAATACTTCCCGTCCACGTACGCCTCGCGGCAGACGCGCGGAAGCATCGGATCGAGCGCGCCGCAGTGGCAAGAAGCGGTGCGGCGCGGGCTCGAGCGCTTCGCGCAAGAAGGCCGGGCGCTGAAGTCGATCCGGCACGAGAACGTCGTGCCGGTGTACGAGTTCCTCGAGTCGGACGGCGCGGCGCTGCTGGTGATGGACTTCGTCGAAGGCCGCACGCTCTCGGACGCGTACGCTGCCGGGCAGTTCCACGATCCCGCTTCGGTGATGGCGCTCGCGACGACGCTGGTCGACACGCTGCAGGCGATCCACGCCAAGAACGTGCTGCACCGCGACATCGCGCCCGACAACATCATGATCCGACCGGACGGGAGCCCGGTGCTGATCGACTTCGGCGGGGCGGCGGCGGCGATCGCGTCCGCGACGCGCTCGACGCAGAACGTGGTGAAAGACGGCTACTCGCCGCCCGAACAGTACGACACCTCCGCCAACCCGACGTTCCCGATCGGTCCGTGGTCCGACATCTACGCGACCGCGGCGGTGCTGTACCGGCTCGCGGCCGCGCGCGAACCGGCCGTCTCGAACGCGCGCCTGTTGGCCGCCGGGTCGCGCACCGGCGCCGATCCGCTCGTGCCGCTCGCTTCGCTGGCGCCGGCCGGCTATCCGAAGAACTGGCTCGCCGCGGTCGACAGCGGTTTGGCGTTGCTTCCCAAAGACCGCCCGCAGACCGCGAGCGAATGGCGCAAGCGCTTCGAAACGGCACCGGCGGCGGCCCGCGGCGTGAGCCCGCTCGTCGCGGCGGGAGCAGCCGCCGCGCTCGTCGCCGCAGCGTCGGCGGCGGTGTTCGTCGGCCCCCGCCTGATGAACCATCCCGCGACGGCGATCGCGCAGGCGACACCGGCGCCGACGCCCACCGCGAAGCCGTCGAACGCTCCGCGACATGCGACGCCGCGCGCCGTGAAGCACGCGGTGGCGCGGCCCGCGGCAGCGCGGCCGCAGATCATCGTGCAGCAGGTGCAAGTCCCGGCGCAGCCCGTCGCCGTGCAGCCGGCAGCGGTCCAAGCTCCGCCGCAGCGTGCCGTTGCCGCCGTTGTGAAAACGCCGTCGGCCAAAGCTGCCGGCAGCGGCGTCAGCGTGACCCTGACGGCCAATCCCCCGTCGGTTGAAGCGGGCTCGCCGGTTCGGCTCTGCGCGAGCGCGAAGAACGCCGCGCGGATCGAGGTGCGCAGCGCCGAAGGCGTGCTGGGCGAAGGCGCGGGCTGCCGCACCATCACGCCGAGCGCGTCCGGCGACTACACCGCGGTCGCGTTCGCCGCCGGCGGCGCGAGCGCGAGCAGCAAAGCGCACGTGGTCGTGCGCGAGGTCGTCGCCGTCGCGACACCCGCTCCCGCCGCGACGCCCACGCCGAAAGCGACGCCCACGCCCAAGGCCGTCGTCATCACGCCGAAACCCGTTGCGACGCCCGTTCCCACGCCGGTTCCCACCGCCACGCCTACGCCGAAGATCGTGGTGATCGGCGCCTGCGCGAGCGGCTACGTGTGGCGCGTCGCGATTCCGACCGACCACGTCTGCGTGACCCCCGCCGAGCGCAGCATCGCGGCATTTCAGAACGTGCTCGCGCCGTCGCGGCGAGATCCGGCCGGTCCGTACGGGCCGAACAGCTGCAAGACCGGCTTCGTTTGGCGCGAAGCCTATTCGGGCGACGTCGTGTGCGTCTCGCCGGCCGAACGCACCGCTGCGAAAAACCAGAACGTCCTCGGTCCGAGCCGCACCGCGCACTGAGCGCGCGGGCGGAGACGTTCAGCCGCGCACGACGCGGAAGACGTGATCGGAGAGCGGGACCTCGCGCTCGCTGCGCTTCTCGACGAACGCGAACCGCCGGCGCGCCGAGTACAGGTACGCGACCTCCACGAACATCACGTCGTCGGTGTCGGCGTGCACCACTGCGCGCAGATAGCTGTCGGCCTGACGCTCGGCGTAGCGCGGGATCGGGATCGTCATCAGCGGGAGGCTGGTTCCGTCACGCTGCGCGACGACGCGAAACGCGCCGAGGAACGAGCTGGACCGGAAACTCTCCGAAATCGACGTCGCCGGCAGGCGCGTCCCGGCGCTCAAGAGCCGCACCGGCTCGCCCTGCGCGAGCGCGCGCAGCGTGCGCGGCGACTCCGGCGTCGCGAAGACATCGCTGCCGAGCGTGGGTTTCGTCGCGCGCGCCTGCGGCGGCGCGGCGCGAATCGCGCGGTCGAGCTCGACGCCGCGCTCGTCGCGCACGGTCGTGTTCGCCCCGGCAAGCGCGCGCAGAGCGCGGCCGAGCGGCTGCGTCCACGATCCGGACACGTCGAACGCAGCGATCGTCGCGAGCACCGCACCGTGCGCGGTCAGCGCCGCCGCCAAACGCTCGCGCAGCGCCGAATCGAGCGCGGCGAACACCGCTGCGGGCGCGTATGCGGCAACCGGCGCACCGCGCGCGGCCGCCAGGGTGACGCTCATCCCGCGCGCGACGTCTTTCCCGGACGCCCACGTGTCGAACAGCATGTCGGCGGCGGCCGCGTGCGCGTCGCGCGCGTCCGGTGCGAGCCCGATGCTTTGCCGGAACAGCGCGCGCAAGACGGTGCGCGAGAGGGTGGCGGAAAGGTCGGCGCTGCGCGCATTCCCCGACTCCGTCAGCGTGAGGCGGGTACGGTCGTCCCACCCTTCGAGCAGCGCGTCGGCGCCGCTCGCGGCGAGGATCTCGACGATCTGCGCGCCGGCTAGCAGCGCGGCTTGCGCGCATTCGGAACGCGTTTCGTCATCGGCGTCGCCGGAAACGACGCAGACCACGCGCTGAATCGGCTCGCCGGACTGCGTTTCGGCGGCGCTCAGCAGACGCCGCAACGTCGCGGCGAGCACGTCGCGCGCGCACAACGCGTCGTCGTCGTCCGCGTCCGGCTCCGTCGGCCCGAGGCGAAAGCACCGGCCCGGCGCACCGGAGCGCTCGAGCAGCAGCGCCTGCGCGCCGGTCGCGGCGCCGAACTGATCGATCCAAACGACGGGATCGAGCGCGAAGTCGTCGTCGGCGCGTTCGCCGATCCGCACGAACGCGCGCTCGCCGCTGCCGCGCGCGATCACGGCGCGAAACGGAACGCCCAGCGTGCTGACGTACAGATCGGGCATCGCTCAGCCCGCTTCCGGCGCGGATTGCTTCGCGGCCGCGGCGCGCGCCGCGACGCGCGCCTGGAGCGCGGCCAACGCCGCGGCCGCGTCCGGCCGCGGTGACGCTGCGGCGGTAGCGGACGGCGCCGTGGCGGACGGCGCCGAGGCGGGCGGCGGCGTGGCGGGCGGGGGCACGGCGGACGGCGCGCTCGAGACCGCGGGCGCGGGCGCGGGGACCGCAGCGACGGCCGCGTAGCGCGCGGCGAGCTCGGCCCGAACGTCTTTCACGGCGGCAGCCGTTTTGTCGACGTCGCCACGCAGGCCGAGCGGCAGCGCGGCCAACCCGGTGCGCGCGGTGCGCAGACCCGAGCCGCCCGCGCGGTTCTTGCGATCGAGCTCGTCGATCTCTTGTTTCTGCGCGTCGATCGCGCGATCGATCCGCTCCAGCGCGCGCGCTTTGTGGTCGGCGATCGCGGTCTTGAGGTCGGCGAACTCGCCGGCGACGAAGCGCTCCATCACCGACACGAGCTTGTCTTCGAGGGCGTCGCGCGCTTCGTGCACTTTCTCGCTGATCTGCGCGCCCTCTTTGCCGCTCTCGGTGATCGCGTTGACGACGAGTCCGAGCAGGATGAAGAACACGCCGATGAGCGCCGCGTTGAAAAACAGGCCCCACGGAATCCCCTGCGAGGCACCGGCGGCGGCCCCCGCAGCGGGCTTCGACGACGACATCCACTTCTCGATCTGACCCCACGCGCCGCTGACGCGGATCGTGGTCATGACGAGGAACGACAGGCCCATCACCGCGGTGCGCGCCTCCATGATGCGGCCCATCGGACCGCGCCGTTCGATGTCGACGTGAAACGCCTTGACGTCGCGTTCGCAGGCCGCGTCGATGGCGCGTTTGCTGCGGTCGGCGAGCGCGATCCCGGATCCTCCGCCGGTTCCTCGAGAGACGACCGGACCGCTCACTTTGCGATCCCAGCGCGCGCGCTCGTCCGCATCGATGCGCGCCGGAGCGAGCGTGACGCCGGCCGACGCCGCGACGTCGCCGAAGTCGTCGAGCGAGCCGTTGAACGCGTCGACCATGCGCAACGCCGGCTTCGAGATCAGCGCGTTGAGCTGCGTCGTCAGCTCGTTCGAGAGTTTCGCGAGATCGGCGGCCGGGATCGACAGCCGCATCTTGCGGGGAAACATCGCTTCGAACTTCTGCCAGAACGTGCCGGTGTACCAGTGGTAGCGCTGTTCCTGCTCGAAGTCGCTGACGTGGACGAGCTTGCCGGGCGCCGTCGAGAGCGCGGGAACCTCGTCCATCGCGCGTTTCACCGGGCCGCGCAGGACGAGCGCCGAGTCGAGGTCCGCCGATGCGTGCGCGAGCCGCTCCAGCGCGCCTTGCAGATCGCGGTTGAGGTCGTCGCGGATCTGCGCCGACAACTCGCGCCGCGCGGCCAGCTCGTCGCCCAGCGCGTGCGACGTTTTCGCGCGTTCGGCGACCGCGGTCTGCAGCGCGAGCCGTGCGCTTTCGCGCGCGTGCTCGGCCTGCGTCCCCGCGGCGAGCTCGGCGAGCATTCGTGCGTGCGTCAGCGCGGCCAGCGGCGCGACGGCGGGCGCCGGCAGTTGGCGCGCGAGGATCTCGGACAGCGCGGCGTCGGGTTCGCTGACGATGCCGAGCGGCGCGTCGCGGAAGAGCGCGGCGACCTCGCTCGGCACGCTCGCGCCGTCGCCGAGCCAGATCGCGCCGGCACATTCGCGCCGCAGCGTACCGAGCACGAACGCGTCGGCCACGATCGCGGCGAGATCGAGCAGCGCGACGACGCCGGCGTTCGCCGGAAGCGCGATCGAGGGCAGCGCCGCGGCGCCGGGATATTCGGCAGAGAACAGCAACGCCGCTCCGGCCAGCGCGAGCCGGTTTCCGTCGAGCTGCGCGGCGTCGGGCAGCGCTGCGAGGCGCGCGCGCAGATCGGGACCGGCGAGCGCGAGGGTGACGACGGGGTTGAGGCGCCGCTGCGCGACCCAGCTCAGCCAGCTGCCGAGGCGCGGCTCCAGCGTACCGGCCTCGATCTCGGCGATCGCCGATTCGAGCGTCGTCGTGAGCTCGTCGAGCCGGCGCTCGAGCACCTCGGTCTGCGCGCGAAGCTTCGGCGAATCGAACGCCGCCGGCGAGCCCGAGGCGCCGTTCACGATGACGTGGCCCGGAAGGCGATCGCGGTGAAGTTGTCTTGTCGAGGATCGTCGGCGCTCTGGACGTGACGGCCGAGCCGGTCGAGCCAGTCCTGCAGCGAGACCGCCGCCTGCAGCTCGGCGGCGAGCGTTCTTGCGGAGACGTGCGCCCACAGCCCGTCGGTGCAGAGCAGGAACACGTCGTCGCGGCGCAGCTCTTCGACGTCGCCGATCGTGTAGGCCGGCTCGTCCGCACCCAGCGAGGAGAGCAATACGTCGCCGTGAACGGGCAGCGCCTCGTCGGCGTCGCTCGCGCCGGAGAGCGCGCGCATCGCTTCGGCGACGCTGTGATCGCGCGTGAGCCGTTCGACGCTGCCGTCGCGGATGCGATAGATGCGGGAGTCGCCGACGTGTCCCCACGCCACCGTTCGGCCGTCGGAGACGGCGAGCACGATCGTCGTCGCCATCCCGGCGTTCCGCCCGCCGCTCGAGCGGGCGCGCGCGACCGCCTCTTGCGCGGCTTCCAAGCCGTGCCGGACCGTTGCGCCGATCGTTTCGCCGGACTCGGCGCGCTCGACGTGTGCCAGCGCGCCGGCGACGGCCGCTTCGGCCGCGAGGTCGCCGCCGGGATGGCCGCCGACGCCGTCGGCGACCGCCCACGCGCGGCGCGTTCCGTCGCGCGAGACGACCTCGCCGTAGCGGTCCTCGTTGCGTGACCGGCGTCCGATCTGCCAGAGCGTTGCGACCGAGAAGTCTGCAGTCACGCCGTTACGAGTTCATGCTTCCGATGATGTCTTGGAAGATGCTCTCGATGTTTTGAATGATCTTGAGGATCTCTTCCACGCCGAGGTTCGTGGTCTGCAACAGCACGCTGGCGGTGTCGACGCCGTCGGCAAGCCCGTGCGCGGTGTCGGTCACCAGCGAGCCCAAATGATTGAGGTCTTGCTTCACCGACTCGAGCTTGTGCAGCAGATCCTGGTGGTGCTGGTCCTGGTGCTCGTGAAGGTTGTCGACCTCGTGCGCGATGTCGGCGTGCAGCCGGGTCCCGCGATCGTGCAGCACGTGGACCGCCTGCGTCGCGATCGACTCCGCCTGCGCGTGAAACTCGGTGTGGTGGCCGTTGAAGTCGGTATGGAACGCCGCGTTGACCGCCGCCTCGTGCTGCCCTGCCGCAGCGTGCAGGCTCTGCTGCGTGGCATCGAAGGTCGAGACGAACTGCTCGTGCGCCTGTTCGTGCGCGTGCTCCACCTCGGCTTGCGTCTGCGTGCCGAAGGTTCCGAGGTGCTCGTTGTTCGTGGCGGTGAGCTGGGCCAGATGGTCGAGCGCCTGTTGGAGCGCCGTCGAGCCGGTTTCCGAGCCGTGCTCGGCGGCGGCGAGCTCGTCCGAGAGCGCCTTTGCGTCGGCTTGCAGCGTGGTGGCGGTCTGCTGCAGCCACGTCGTCGCGTCTTGCATGAGGTGCACGAGCGCGTCGTTCTCGGCGCGCGCGCGATCGCGCTCGGCTTGGATGTGCTGCAGCAGCTCCGCGTGCGCGTGCTGCAGCTCGGCGAAGCGGCTCTCGGCGTTTTGCTCGAACGCCTCGAGCTTGGCCTTGAAGTCGGCGGCGTGCGCCGAGACCTGCGCGGCGTGGGTGCGCGTCTCTTGCAGAACGCTGACGGCTGAGCTGGAATCCATCGTATCGTCCTCGCTGCGCTAGAATACCGACGCGACGCTCTTGACCGTGTCCCAGATCGACTGCACGGAGCGCAGCGCGTCTTGGAGCTGGTTCCAGACCGGTTCGAGCTCGTGAAACACGGCCCGGATCTCCTTGGAGACCGCGTCGTTGCTGCTCCCGGCTTCGGTGAGCGCGTGGACCGCGTCGTCGAGGAGCTTCTGGAGCTGTTGGGTGAGCTCTTCGACTTCGTGCTGCGCCTCGCTGAGGATCGCGCTCTTCAGCTGGTCGGCCAGCGCCGTCACCGGATGGTTCAGCACGTCGTCCTCGATCTGCTTGGCCAGATCCTGGAACTGCTTGATGCCGTCTTCGAGCGGGGCGATGAACTTCTGGTCGATCTCATCCGAGGTCTGGTGGAGCGCGTCGCCGATCGCCTGCGCCGTCGTCTCGCCGAGCTGCGTCCAGCCGTGCTCGAGCTCGGTGATCGCCGAGATGCCCTGGGTCACCGTCTGCTCCAGCGCTTGCATGCGGTTGTGCAGCGCCGTCGAGATCGTGGTGATGATCTCGGTGAGGTGCTGCATCGCGGCGGTGATCTCTTGCGCGTGCTGCGTGGCGGCCTCGGTGAGATGGCCGACGTTCGTTTTCGCGGTGTCGACGGCGGCGAAGGTCTTCTCCGCGATCGAGGCGAGCTCCGCGGCTTCCGCGGTGACCAGCTGCGTGCCGTGATCGACGTCGGTCTTCAGCTGCTCCGCCATCGTTTGCGCCTGCTTCCCGAGCGCGCCGAGGTCGTCCTCGTGGTGCTCGACGGCGTTCGTCGCGGCAGCGAGCATCGTCGAGGTCTGCTTCTCGATCTGCTCCACTTTCGCAGTCGACGAGCTGATTAGCCCGCTGACCTCCTCGAGCGCTTTCTCGAGGTTCTGCATCTCTTGAACGAGGGCGCTGATTTCGCCCTGAAGGTCTGCTGCTGCCACGGCGACGCTCCTACAGAATGCTTCCGACGGTCTTGAAGACCGAGATCAGGTCTTTGATCGCTTCCGAGGCTTCCTTGACGACGATGACTTCGGGCAGGATCGGCGACATCGCCGCGGTGATCGCGGAACCCGCCGTCGCTTCGGCAATCGAGGTCGCGACGATGGCGCCGAGCGCCTCGATCGCATCCTTGGCGAGGTGCTCGCCGGATTGTTCGATCTGATGCTTCGCCCCCTCGACGACCGCCGATGAGAAATGCTGCAGCCCGTCCTCGGCATCGTGCGCGAAGTTTTGCGCGACGTGCTCGGCGGTCTGCGCGACGTCCGTGAGCGACTGCTCGGCGTTCTGGAACATCGATCCCAGATGCTCCGTGACCTTGCCCGTCACGGCACCGGTGATGCCGTCATGGAACTCGCCGGCGGCGCGGTTGAGACTGGTGGTGACCGTGTCGGCGAGCGTGTGGCCGAAGGTCTGCGCGGTCGTCTCGAACTGGTGCAAGTGGTCCTGCGTCGCCTGCGCCACCTGCTCGACGGTGCTCTGCAGCGTGCCGAACTCGTGCTGCGCGCCCGCCGCGGCTTGCGTCGCGGTCTGCTCCAGCGCAGTGAGCGCGCTTTTGAGTCCGTCGTGCGCCTGATCCCAATCGTGACCGTGCTGCTGCGTGGAGCCCTGCGTCTGCGTCGTGTGCTGGTGCAGCGTTTCGACCGCGGACCCGAAGGTCTGCGTGAGCTCCTGGGTGATTTGCGCGGTCAGTTGGTGCAGCTCGGTGAGCGCGTCGTGAAGCGCGCCGGTCTCGGGCGCTGCCCCAGGCGCCGTCGCGACGCGCTGGTCGCCCGCGCCGGTCTGCGCATGCTCGGCGAAAAGCCCGTCGAAACCGGTGAGCGACTGCGTGATCGTGTGATGCAGCGCGTCGATGTTGTGCATCGCGGTCTGGAGCTGGACGGTTTCGTCGTTCGGTGGTCCGGCTGTCGTCATGTGCTCACCTGTTCGGTCCCGAGAGCGTGCTACTCGATCGCCTTGATGACGTCGAGCACGGGTTTGATGGCGTCGACGATGTGCGAGATCTCGCCGACGGTGTCGATCAGCCCCTTGGCGCCGTCGCCGAAGCTGCCGCCGAGGTGGTCGCCGTATTCCGTCAGCACCGAGAACGCATTGCCGACGCCCTGCATCCCCTGCGTGAGGGTCGCGAGGTTTCCGGCGATAAGCTGCTGCGTCTGCGCGTGCGTGCTGGTCGCGTGCTGGTCTTGCGCGTGGTCGTGCTGTTCTTGCTCGGTTTGAATGTGCTGCGCGAGGTCGTGCAGCGCGGACGCCATGTTCTTGACGTCGTCGGCAAACGCGTGCTCGACCGCCTGCAGCGACTGCGACAGCTGCTCGCCGTGATCGTGCACCTGCGAAGCGCCCTGGGCGACGAGCGCCACGAGCGGGTTCGCGTGCTGCACGACCCCGGTGAACGCCGCGCTCGCCTCGGACTCGATCTGCTGGTACTGCTGCTCGAGCTGCCCGAGCATTTGCTGCAGCTCGGCGAGATCGGCGTCGCGTTTCTTGTTCAGCTCGTCGACGTGCCCTTTGGTCTCGGTCAGCAGAGCGGCGGCGGTTTGGACAACGCCGTCGGCGGCCGTTCGCGAGTGGTCGATCGCGTCGCGCAGCTGGTGGACGGCATCGATGAAGTCGTTGGTGAGCTGCGATGCGCGCGACTCGAGATTGTCGATCGTCTCTTCGGCCGCGCCGAGCGCCGTGTCGGCGCGCTGCACGAGCGCGTCGAGCTGCTGCCCGTAGGTGGCGGTGAGGTCCGTCTCGAGTGCTTTGAGGGTGTTCTTCTGGGCGTCGAGAGAGTGGACGGCCATAGACGAAGCCCCGCTGGATGTGACGGGTTGAGGGGCGATGCAAGTTCGCCGGAGGCGAAATCGACCCTGCCGCGGCGGGGAGGCTCGCCAGGATCGCGACGCCGGCGCTGTTTTTCTTTAGCGCTTCACCAGCGACACTTCCACCCGGCGGTTCAGCGCGCGACCGCTTTCCGTGGCGTTGTCGGCGACCGGGCGTGTCAGGCCGTACCCTTTCGCCGTCAAGACATCGCCGGAGACGCCGTGTTGCGTCAGCCACGTCACGACGGAATGCGCGCGCGCAAGCGACAGCTTCAAGTTGTAGTCCGCGCCGCCTTGGTTGTCCGTGTGGCCTGCGATCGTCCACCGCGATCCCGAGCTGCTCTTTACGAGTTGCAGGATCTGGTTCAGCGACGGCAGGCTGTCGGGACGCAGCTTCGCCGATGCGGTGTCGAAGTGAATGCCGTAGATCGCGACGGTTCCGTTTTGCTGGATCTGGCGCTTGAGGTCGGCGACGCTTTCTTTGTGCCGCTTGAGCTGAAAGTTCGCGCTGCCGTGTTGTCCGGCCGGAAGGTCGAGCAGCTGCACGGCACCGTCGTAACCGATCGCACCGGCGCTCACCGACACCAACCCGGCCGGCACGCCGCGCAACGAGCAGCTGCCGTTGGCGCCCGTCGTTGCGGTGACTCCGGCCGCGGACACGTTCGCTTTCGCGATCGGTTTCTGCGTCGCCGCGTCCGCGACGTTGCACGAGACGGTGACCGCGTAACGCCACGGCCCCGGATTGACGAGGATGCGCGCGAAATCCACGGCGTAGCCGTCGGCTTTTCCCGTGGTCGGATCGTCGATGAGGAGATCGACGTTTCCGGCCCGCAGAATCGGCCAGTACTCCCGCAGCAGCTCGACGGTGATCAGCTTCCCGATCGGGCCGGTTTGATCGAGCTGATTGATCGTGTCCTCGAAGTTCGGCATGCGCGTGCCGTTGAGCGTCACTTGAAAGCGCGAGTGCAGCGGCACGGGTTGAAAGTCGTCGACGAAGATCTGAAAGAAGACCCGATGGATCGTCTTCGGCAACGCCCCGACGTTCAAGCGAATCGCTTGCGGCAGGTTGTCGGGGCGGCGGCTGCAGCCTGAGTAGCCTTCCAATGCGGCGACGGCCGCGCCGTCCTTGACGGGAACTCCCGAGCCGAGCTCGCTGCGATCCGTGCCGGGCGCCGCACCGGGCCGCGAGCTGCAGATCCACGGATGCGAAGGCGTAGACTGTCCGGAGAACGGCGTGAAATGCGTCGGCCATCCGAATCCGAGGTTGTCGATCGAGCCGGTGCGCACGACGAGCTCGGCTTCACGGCCGCGTTCCGTGCGCTCGTACTGCTTCTCCCAGCCCGGCGCCAAGCCGGGAGGCGGCGTCGGAATCGTGGGCTCCGGCGACGGCGTGGTCGCCGTCGCGCTTTCCGAGGGCGACGCGCTCTCACCGGGCGATTCCGCGGCCGCCGGCGCCTCCGACGACGTTGCGGACGGTGCCTCCGACGGTGCGGCCGACCCGCTCTCCGCCGGCGATGCCGCGGCGGCAACGGACGGCGTCTCGGACGGCGCCGGCTCGTTCGACTGGTTCGACTTGGCGCATCCGGCCGGCGCGAACACGAAGATCAGGGCAACCAAAGAAGCAACGATACGTAGCGTTCGCATTGGCCCTCCGGCTCGATCGCGTTTCAACGACGCCTTCCGTTGTACGGTGAAGCATTCGGGCGTCACCTCCCTCCCGGCCTATCGCCGCCGCGATCCTCCACGGCTTAGCAAACCGTGTAGGAAAGGCAACGAAGCGCACGGTCCGAAGACGTGCCGGGATGCTCGGAGACGTTCTGCGTGGACTCGGATCCGATTCCGCCGCCGGCGTGCGGCGGCTGCTCTCGATCATCGTGCTGGTCGCCGGGATCGTTTTCCTCGGCTTCGTTGCGTGGATCGTTTTGCAGGTTCGCGCGTCGAACGACTGGGCGGAGATCCGCCAAGTGTTCGGGCCGATCGTCGCCTGGGCGGTCCTCGCGGTTGTGACCGCGTGCGCGGCGGTGATCGTCGACGCGAGCGAACGGCGCAATGCGCTTCGCCTCGCGGCGGCGCGAGCGGGCGCGGCCGCCACGGAATCCGGCGCGATGACGGTTTCGACGCATTCGTGGCGCGGATCGGCGCTCGCCGGTCTCGCGTTCCTCGCGTTCAGCCTCGCACTCGTCTCGTCGACGCAGATCGGTCATTTGCGGTCGATCACGGCGTTCGATCTGCGCGGTCGCGACAACGTCGCGCCGTGCGTTGCAAAGATATGGTCGCCGGCGATCGCGCTCACGGACGATCACGTTCCGATCGACCTGAGCGTCTATTGCGCGAACGCGCCGCCGAACGGGATGCCGGCGGTCGCTGCATCGTACGGATCCGACAACGTGAAGGTCGTGACCTCATTCGCGGCCGCGAAGACGACGCGCCCCGGCGAACGCGTTTGGCGCTGGTTCGTCACGTTCGGAAGCGGGGAGCAGCCGCTGGACGTGCATCTCACCTTCATCGGCGATCAGATCGCCGTACCGCTCGATCGGATTGCGGTGTCGAAGCCGACGACGCTCGGGACGCTGACGGAAGACACGACCGCGATCGGGGGCCTGCTCGGAGCGGTCATCGGCGTGCTGGGCACGCTAGGCTCGCTGTTCAAAGGCTGGCGCGGCCAATCGTCAACCGTCGTCACGACGGACCAGAGCTAACGGCGGATGCCGGGCCGCGACGTCGAACGACGGCGGCGATGGAACAGCCGGACTGGCGCGGGTGGCACGGCGCCTACGATGACGAGTCGTCGTCGCTCTCCGATCGCTTGCGTCTCGTGCGCACGTTCATTCGTCAGGTTCTCGACGCGCGAAACGGCCGGCCGACGCGCGTGATCAGCGCCTGTGCCGGCGAGGGGCGCGACATCATCGCGGCGACTGCGACCCATCCGGCGCGCCGCTCCGTTGAAGCGCTCCTCGTCGAAATCACCCCGGCGGTCGCCGCAACGGCACGAGAGTCGGCACGCCGGCACGGTTTGGAACGGTTCACGGTCATGGAAGCGGATGCCGGCCGAAGCGACGTTTATGCGAGCATGGTGCCCGCAAATCTGCTTCTGTTCTGCGGAATCTTCGGCTGGATCTCCGACGAGGACGTGTTTCGCACGATCGCGTTCTTGCCGCGCCTGGCGGCGCCCGGCGCGACCGTCATCTGGACCCGCCATCACCGTGAGCCCGATCTCACCGGCGCGGCGCGCGCACGTTTTGCCGCCGCCGGCTTCGAAGAGATCGCGTTCGTGAAGCCGGAGAATTCCGTGTCCAGCGTCGGCGTGCACCGGCTCGCCATGCCGCCGCTCGAGTTCGAGCGCGGCGCTGCGCTATTCACATTCGCTCGCTCGACGGCTCCGTAGCCGGAGCAGAACGCATGCGGACGCACTTTCTCCACGTGCGCAAAGCCGGCGGCAGCGCGATCGGGCACGCGCTGGCGCCGGTCGCGGAGTCGCACGGAATCGTCATCCACGGCCACGCGACGCGTCTGGCCGACGTACCGGCAGGCGACCGCGTGTTCTTCTTTCTTCGCGACCCGGTCGAACGATACGTCAGCGGCTTCAACAGCCGGTTTCGCCGCGGCCGACCGTTGCGGGACCTCACTTGGACCGAAGGCGAGGAGCGTGCGTTCGCATCGTTCCGGACGCCGAACGCGCTCGCAGAGGCGCTCGGTTCTGCCGATCCCGAACTGGCCGAACGAGCGCGCTATGCGATGCGCAACATCAACCACGTGAGCTCCTCGTTCACCGACTGGTTCACGCTGGCGGAGATTCGCTCGCGGCGGCGCAGCATCGTGCTGCTGGGGCTGCAGAGCAGGCTCGCGAGCGATTTCGAGGTGCTTCGCGCGCGGCTCGGTCTGCCGGACTCCGTTCAGCTCCCGGCCGATCCGGTGTTCGCGCACCGCACGCCGCCGCAGTACGATACGAGCCTGAGCGCGGCGGCCCGGGCGAACGTCTCCGCGTGGTACGCCGAGGACATCGCGTTCTTCGCCGAATACAAACGCATTCGCGAGGAGTGGTTCGGCCCAGAGCGGCCCGGGCGCCCCGATCTCATCGAACAGCTGGAGAACGCATGAGCAAACCCAGAGTCCTGTACGTACTGGTCCAATACCCGCAGCTGTCGGAGACGTACATCCGCACGGAGATCGAAGCGATACGCGAGGACTTCGACGTCGAGATCATCTCGCTGATACCGGCCGACTACCCGTACGCGAACGAGGTGCCGTTCAAGCTGCTTCCGACGCGCGAGGAGATTCAGGGCGAGATCGAGCGCTTCCGGCCGCACGTCCTGCACACGCACTGGCTGCACACCCAGCTCGAGCTCGTGGTCGAGCTCGCGCGCGCGAACGGCATCCCGTTTACGGTGCGCTCGCATTCGTTCGACACGCTCTTCCGCGAGGTTCCGGGGCCGCTCGCCGCCGCGATCGAGGCGCTCAACAGCGACCTGTGCCTGGGCGTGCTGGCGCTGCCGTTCGCCGAGCAGCGGCTGCTCGACGCCGGCGTCGACGCGTGCAAGCTCAAGGTCGTCTACCCGGCCGTTCAGTACGCGGAATTCCTCGACCGCGGTCCCAACGGCGACGCGGTCATCACCGTCGGAGCTTCGCTTCCCAAGAAGAAGTTCGAAGACTTCGTCGCGGTCGGCGCCGAGTTGCCCGGCGTCGAGTTCAACCTCTACTCGATCGGGTATTTGTCCGACGCGATCCGTGCGGTGAACGAGGCGCACGGCAACCCGGTGAACGTGCGCACGCCGGTCGAGCCGACCGAGATGCCCGCCGTGTACAAGCGGCACCGGTGGCTCGTGGTGACGGCCGACAAGGAGATCGGGACCGTCGGCTGGCCGCTCTGCATCGCCGAAGCGCAGGCGAGCGGCGTCGGCGTCTGCGTGCCGAACTTGCGCGAGGACTTGAAGGAGTACGTCGGCGAGAGCGGCTTCTTCTACGACTCCATCGACGAGGTTCGCGAGATCATCTCCAGCCCGTACCCCGAGCACATGCGCGAGGCGGGGTTCGAGCAGGCGCGCAAGAGCGACATCGGCGTGCACAAGACCGCGCTCACCGATCTCTGGGAGTCCGCTACTTCGGCTGCGCTGCGGTAGCCTCGTATCGCGCGAGCGACCCGGCGAGCTGACGCACGTAGCCGGCCGCCGACTGCATCGCGCTCGGAACCGCGGTATTGCCGTATCGCCAATGCGTTACCGGCGGAAGCGGATCGTACGTTACGGCCGGCCGGTCTTGCGGCACGTCGTCGTCGGTGTAGCAAAGCGCGATCTCGTAGAGGTCGTCGATCGTCCACACGGGCGCCGTCTCGAGCTTATGAAAAAGCCGCCGCTGGTGCCAGCCCATCCCGACACTGTCGTGACCCATCACGAGATATGCTCCCCATCCCAGCAGCGTCTTGCCCTGAATCTGCTCGAGGCTGCGGACGGGGAAATGCGCCAGCGAGACGTCTGCTAAGACGGCCGGCGACGCGACGGAATGCGCACCGTTCGCCTCGTGATTGCCCTGAGCGATCTCGAAGTCTCCGCGTTCGGCGAACCCGCGCGACAGCACGCATTTGTAGAACGGCTGCGCCGGCTCAGCGGCACGGCGGAAACGGATGCGCTCCAGCACGCGCGGGACGTCCGCCGGGTCGCGCGGCGTCGGCACGTAGCTGACCCACGGCAGAAGGCCGTTCTGACCGGGCAGGAGCGCGGCCAGCGATTTCTCGAGCTGCATCCGGTCGCGGACCTTCAGGAACTCGTCGGCGTCGAGCAGGAACAGATAGTCCCAGTCCGAGGTTGCGGCGGACTCCCGGGCGACGCGCGTCATCGTCTCGTACTGCCGTTTCGGCAGCATCGCATCGTGCAGGATCGTCAAGGGCAGGCCTTCCGCCCGCAGCGCTTCGAGAACCGTGAGCGTTCCGTCGAACGACGCGTTGTCGATTACGGTGAGCTCGTCAAGGTAACGAAGGTTGTGGCGAACGAACTCCTCGATGACGTCGCCTTCGTTCTTGACGCGCGCCACTCCGTGCAGCTTCATGGGTCGTCTGACACACTACGAGGGCCCAACGACTCACGCCTGTGCCGCCCCCAGCCAAAAGCTGCTGCCGTCGCAGCGCTCTAACCCAATCTTCACACCCGGCGCTTCCTCGCTCGGTCAATCGCCCTTCATCGGCGCGTCGCTCTTTTGCGGTTCGTTGCCGTTCGTCGCCGGCTCGTCCGGAAGCTGTTCGGCTTTGCCTGTCGCAAGGAAGGTCACGACGTCCCAGGCGTTGTGAATCCCGATAAAAACCAACAGCGTCACCGCCGCCGCCGGCGCGTAGAGCGCTTGCGCCGCGGCTGCGGGAATGGCGATCGCACTGCCGATCAGCGTTCCGTATGCGACGAACGGCAGCACGACGTTACACGTCCAATCCTCCATGTCGGCGCGATACGACGTCAACTTCGAAGTCCGGATCGCGATGCGTACGACGTAGAGGAACCCTCCGGCGCCAACGAGCCCGAGGATGACGGCAATAGGCGTCAGCGAGGGAAACGGGGCCGACATGACCGCGGACGTGAAGAGCACGCAGCTGAAGTGAACCACCGTCGGCGTCGTGAACGTCGAAAGGCCGACGTCCGAAGTGCCGCGCCTGACGTCGTTAATCAGCGTGACCACGACGAACACCAACCCGGTGAGCGCCGCAGCCGACGAGCCCATCACGACGTAAAAGCTGTTCCACGCGTTGAGCATGCCCGGCGCCTTCGCCGCTTGGAAGGTCCGGTCCTGAACGTTCCGGCGGATGATTGCTCAACAGCCTGCGGCGCAGATATGGCGCTGCTAGAGAATCGTCTCCTGGGAGGCGACTTTTACCTGGTTTTCGACCCGTGAGATGTCGTCGTGCCGCATGACGCCGGTGCGGTGGCCGAAGGCGTTGATCCTGATCGTTCCGTCGTCCTTGGTCGTCGAGTTCTGCGGTGAGGATTGGCTGCGGAGGTCGTCGCCGAGCGCGCTGACCTCGACCGCTACGATCTCGCGCGATGCGGCGCCCTCGAATGAAACGCCACCCTTGGCTTCGCTGCTCGACCCGGCGGCGATGTGTTGCTTCGCCTTGTCGTCGCGGAAGCCGTCGTCGACACGGGCGGCCGCGACGCCGGCGACGTCAAGCGTTCCACCCGCCTGAGCGTGTACGCCCAGCGTCGCGGTCCCGAGCGTTTCCTCGACCCCGCCGTGGCCGGTCTTCGACGACACGACGCCGGCATCGATCGTCACTGCCAGCGTACCATCCGCGGCGACGGCGTTCTTCTTCGCGTCATGGGCCGTCGCGACGTACGAGCTCGTCGCGTGCGCGTCGCTGCCGGTCGAGCTCGTCGCGGTCGCGTCCTCGGTCAGCTCTGCGCGTTTTGTTCCGCTGCTGTCGCCGACGCCGACGTTCACGCTCAACGACGCGGATGCGCCCGTCAGGCTTCCCTTCAAGTCGAACGCCGTGCCGGCGGCGTCGGTCAGCTCGACGAACGCCTGTCCCGCCGCGTCGGCGCCGATCATGATCCGCTCGCCGAACGCGTCGAATGCCGATACCGCCGCCTCGATCGTGGAGCCGCCGTGGCCGCCGCCGCTCGTTACGTCGAGATGCTCGGTGCCGTCGCGGTCGTGCGTCAACACGAACGTCGTCCCGCCCAACGCACCGCCGCTGACCGTCGTCGATCCTGAGCCGTCGGCGGAACGCACCGCGTCTGTCCGCACACCGTGATCGAGCGTCACGGTCTCCAGCGCGACGTCCGCCGTCGTGCGCCACGCCGACACGACGCCGTCGGCGCCGCCCGCGTAGCGCGAAACGCCTTTCGTATCGGTGATCGTCACGGTGACGTTTTCCGTTCCACCGTTCGGCCCGGCGGCTGCGGCGAGCGCGCCTTCCGCTCCCGCCGCCAGCCCGGCGCCGGTTCCCGACGACGTCGCCAGTCCGGCGATGCGCGCGGCGCGATTCGCCAAGGCCAGCTGCGTGGCGTTTCCCGCGCCGCCGGCGCGGCTGTCGTAACGGACGGTGCCGCCACCCTCCTGCTCGACGGCGACGAACGTTCCGTCCTTGCGCAGCGTGACGCTGATCTCGCGGCCGTGCGCGTCTTGCCCCTCGATCACGGCCGCAACGTCCTCGCCGAGCCGCTCGCCGATGAGCGCCGCCGCTCCGTCTTGCACGTTGCGCTTGACGCCGTCCGCACCGTACAGCGTCAGCGTCAGATGGGCCGAGAACGCGCCCTGCGCCTCGTGCTGCGGCGGACTCCCGCCGGCCGCCGCCTTCGCCCGAGCAGTCACCCCCGCAAACGAGCTCGGGTCCGTGGCAGTGCCGAACAAGCCCGGCGTCGACGAGAGTGACATCCTACCTCCATGCAGCGACGTACTCCATCTCCTTCGGCAGCGAAGCTCCCGACGTTTACGATCCTGCGTGTGCCGGGATCTTCGGCAGCAGCTCGCCGACGCCGAAGCTCTCGAGGGTTCCTCGCTGGATCGGTGCGACGGCGTCGTTGATCGCGCCGGCGGCAGGATTGTGCGGGACCAGCGTGCGGAGCGGTCGCGTTCCGGCAGGCTGTTGCACGAGCGCGTAGATCGCTTCGGCGACCTCGCGCGAATCACGGCCTGCTGCCGATGCGGCCAGCGCGCCGAAGACGTTCGCCGCTAACGGCGTCACTTCGCTGTAGGCTGCCTCGCGTTCGGTGTCGTCCGGACCGACGATCGAATTCCCGATGTTCGTGTCGTATGCGCCGGGCTGCACGATGGCGACTTCGACGCCGAGCGGGGCCAGCTCGTACGACGACGTCTCGGCGAGCGACTCGAGCGCCCACTTCGAAGAGGCGTACACGCCGCCGAAGGGCATGATGAGGCGGCCGACCACGGAGCTCACGTAGACGACGAGGCCCTCGCGGCGCTCGCGCATCCCGGGCAGAAACGCGCGGCTCACGCGCATCGGGCCGAACACGTTGACGTCGTACTGCTGCTGAATACGCTCGGGCGTGAACGCTTCGACCACGCCGAAGTACGCGGCGCCGGCGTTGTTGACGAGAACGTCGACGGACCCTTCGGCCAGGATCTCGGCGGCGGCGCGGTCGACGGAGGCTTGATCGGTGACCTCGAGGTCGACGACACGGATGCCCTTCCGCTCCAGCTCGCTCGCGGCTTGCGCGTGGCGACCGCCCGGGTTACGGATGCCGGCGAACACGCGCCAGCCGGCGGCGGCGAAGCGCTCCGCCGTGTCGCGTCCGAAGCCGGAGCTGGCTCCGGTGACGACGACGGTCTGTTGGGGATTTGACATATGCCCAGTCTAGGCGCTAAACTTCCGAAAGGGAAGTACTTACTAAAAAGTAAGCTAGGAGGGTACAATATGGCGCGCAAGCGATTCGTTATCGGAGATTGTTTTCGCGACGACTGTCCCGCCCGCGACGTGCTCAACCACGTGAGCAATCGCTGGGGAGGCCTCGTCCTCGGTGCGCTCGTCGACCGCGATCTGCGCTACTCCGAGATTCGTGCCCGCGTCGGCGGCATCTCCGAGAAGATGCTCGCGCAAACGCTCGACGTGCTGGAACGCGATGGCTTGATCGCACGAACGAGCCACCCCGTCGTGCCGCCGCGCGTCGAGTACGCGCTTACCGCGAACGGACGCGCGCTGGCCGAGCGTCTCATGGATTTGTTCACATGGATCGGCGAAAACGTCGAATCATTTGTCAACGCCCAAAAACGGTACGATTCACGTCGCGAGTCCGCCTAGCGACACGCCGGGGAGCTATTTCGCTTCGACGATTACGGTTCCGGTCATGTACGGGTGAAACGAGCACGCGTACGCGTACGTGCCGGGCCGGTCGAACGCTCGCGTGAAGGTGTCGCCTGGCGAGAGCGACTTGGAGCCGGAGCCGTCCTTGAATGTGACCGTATGCGCGGCGCCGTCGTTGTTCGTCCAAGTGATCTTCGCGCCGGCCTTGACCGTGACGGTCTGCGGTCCGAAGGCGAAGCCTGCGATCGAGACGTTCGCGCCGGAGGCCGCAGCCGTGCCGGTCGTCTGCTGAACGACGACCTTGCGCGGCGCGTTGCCGACGGCGATCGTCATCGTCTTGCCGGTCGCGACGTCGACGATCGAGAGGTTGTTCGAGCCTTCGTTTGTCACGTACGCGGTCTTGCCGTCGCCGGAGAGCGCGAGCCAATGAGGCTGCTTGCCGACGGGGAAGCTGCGCACCGGCTTCTTCGTGGCGGGGTCGAACAGCAACACTTCGCCGGGGCCCTGGACGACGACCATCCCGAGCGGCTGGTTCTCGAACACGTCGACGAAATGCGGGGAGACGCCGGTCGGAATCTCCGCCACGATCCTGTCGGACGCCGGATCGAGCGCCTGAACCGCGCTCACGCCGGCTTCGGTGAAGTAGAACGTCTTGCCGTCGTAGCTAAATTCAGCGTCGCGCGGAGTTTTTTCCAGCGGGATGCTGCGAGCGACGGTTCGCTTTCCGAGGTCTACCACGGTCAGCGCGAAGTGCCCAGGCTGTTGCGTCGTGACGTACGCCGACCTGCCGCCGGGCGCGATCGAGATGGTGTGCGGCTTCGGAACTGCGACAGAAGCCACGATGCGTTGCGTCGCGGTGTCGAGAAAGGCGACGCGATCCTCGCCGAATATCGCCACCAGCAACAGCTTGCCGTCCGGCGTCAGCGCGACGCCGTTCGGCGTCTTGCCGACGTCCACGGTCTTCACGACGCGGTCGGTCACCGTGTCGATAATGCTCAGCGACGACGAGCCGTCGCCGGTCACGTACGCCGTGCGGCCGTCGTGGCTCAGCGCCATCCCGTGCGGTCCTTGCGCGACCGGAATCGTAGCGACGACGGCTCCGGTCGCCGTGTCCACGACGGAAACCGTGTTGTCGGCAAAATTGCCGACGTACGCCTTCGGAGCGGCCTCTGCGGCCGCGGAAGCCAACACGACCAGCCCGGCCCCGAGCAGCAGCCGAGCGAGAATGCAACGAGCGCGCAAAAGCAACGTGGATACCTCCGCCGCGTCTACGCCACGGAGGGCTCGGCGGTTCTACGGTTGCCGGCACCTGCGGCGAGGGAAGAGCATCGACCCGCGTTTCCGGCTGATACCTCGCAAGATCCGCACTGTGCGTTCGGCTACGGCGCCGGTATGATGAGCCGGCGTCGGCTTGCTTCGAGCGACGCGCCCGCTTCGAATCACGGGAGCAGATACCATGAACTATCTCACCGTCAAAGACGGGACTCAGATCTATTACAAGGACTGGGGCACCGGTCAGCCCGTCGTCTTCAGTCACGGGTGGCCGTTGAACTCGGACGCCTTCGAGGACCAGATGTTTTTCCTCGCGTCCCGCGGCTATCGCTGCGTCGCCCACGATCGTCGCGGCCACGGCCGTTCCGGTCAGCCATGGCAAGGCAACGACATGGACACCTATGCCGACGACCTCGCGGCGCTCATGGACGCGCTCGACCTGACGAACGCCGTCAGCGTCGGCCACTCCACCGGCGGCGGCGAAGTTGCCCGCTATATCGGCCGCCACGGTTCGAAGCGGGTTGCGAAGGCCGTGCTGATCGGCGCGGTTCCGCCGCTCATGCTCAAGACGCCCGACAACCCCGGTGGTACGCCGCTCGCCGCGTTCGACCAGATTCGCGCCGGCGTTCACGCCGACCGCTCGCAGTTCTTCCAGGACCTCAGCGTCCCGTTCTACGGCGCGAACCGCCCCGACTCCAAGGTCTCGCAAGGTCTCAAGGACTCGTTCTGGCTTGCCGGGATGCTGGCCGGTTTCCCGGCTGCCTACGACTGCATCAAGGCGTTCTCTGAAACCGACTTTACCGGAGATCTCAAGAAGATCGACGTTCCGACGCTGATCCTGCACGGTGACGACGACCAGATCGTCCCGATCGCCGATTCCGCGTTGCTGTCGGCCAAGCTGGTCAAAAACGCCCGCCTCGATGTCATCAAGGGTGCGCCGCACGGGATGTGCCAGACCCTGAAGGATGAGATCAACACCAAGCTCTTGGCGTTCATCGCGGGATCGAACGGGGCGTCGCAGAGTACGGAACGCGAAACCGCAGCGGCCAGATAGCTACAGCGCAATACGGCAGCGGAAACCCTCGTAGGTAGACAGGTCGGTATACCGGCGAGGCGGAACGCCGCCGGATGATGAGAACGCGCGCTCGCTCCGACATCCCGCTGGCCGACCACATCGCGCTCGTGGCCGGCGGCCTCTTCTACCGTGAGGGGATCCACATGGTCGGCGTCGACCGTGTCGCGGCGGAGGCCGAGGTCACGAAGCGCACGCTGTACCGGCACTTTCCCTCGAAGGATCTGCTGATCGCCGCGGCGCTGCGGCGCGCGCCGAAGATCCGGTTCCCGCGCGACGGCACGCCGCGCTCGCAGATCTCCGGCGCGTTTCGCGCGATGATCGAGTTCTTGAAAAGCTCGTCGTACCGCGGCTGTCCGTACATCATCGCCTCCGCCGAGCTCGTCGACCCGCATCATCCGGCGCGGGTGATCGTGAACGAGCTCGTGCGCCGGCGGCGGCAGTGGTTTCACGACCGCGTCGTCGAGGCGGGCGCGGCGTCGCCGGAGCTCCTCGCCGAACAGCTCGACGTGCTGTTCGACGGCGCGCTCGCCAACGCGGTGAAGCGCAGCGAGACGATCCCCGCCGAAGCGGCGCTCGCCGCCGCGGAATCGCTGCTCGACGCCGCAACGCCGCGGCGCAAACGGGGCGCGGCATAAGTACACAGGTCGGTATACCTGGCGCTTCGCAACGAGCGCGTATGGAACGCAAACCTCCCGTCGTCTTGGTCGTCGTCGCCGGCGCGCTGATCATCTCCGCCGCGCTCGGGATCAGGCAGACGTTCGGGCTGTTCATGTCGCCGATCGGCGCGGCGCACGTCGTCTCGCTTCCGCTGCTGGCGTTCGCGCTTGCGCTGCAGAATCTGATGTGGGGCGTCGGGCAGCCGTTCGCCGGCGGCCTTTCCGACAGGTACGGTCCGCCGGTCGTCGTTGCGGTGGGCGCGTTGCTCTATGCGGTCGGATTGGCCGGCGTCGCACTGCAGCCGGGCGTGCTCAGCGTGCTGCTCGGGTTCGGGATTCTGGTCGGGCTCGGGCAGAGCGCGATGACGTTCGCGGTGGTCATCTCGGCGATCAGCCGCGTCGCTTCGGACGCGCAGCGCGCGACCGCGGTTGCGCTCGCCGCGGCCGGCGGTTCGCTCGGACAAGTCGCGCTCGTGCCGGTCGCGCAGTCGATCATCAGCTTCGGCAGCTATCAGCGCGCACTCGTCGTGCTGGCGCTGATCGTCCTCGTCGCGGCGCCGTTCGGCATCGTGCTCGCGAGCGGCCGCGCGCGGCGCGACGACGCCGCGACGCCCACGAGCGCGTCGTGGCCGGCGATCTGGAGCGCGTTGCGCGATGCGAACTACCTGTTCGTGACGGCGGGGTTCTTCGCGTGCGGGTTCCAGCTCGCGTTCATCGGCGTTCACCTGCCGACGTACTTGAACATGTGCCACATCGGCGCCGGGATCGGCGCGGCATCGCTCGCGACGATCGGGTTCTTCAACATCATCGGCAGCTTCGGGTTCGGGAAGCTGATGGACCGTTATCCGCCGCAGTTTCTGCTCGCCGTGCTGTACACGGTCCGCGCGACGGCGACGCTCGCGTTCGTCGCGATTCCGCCGACCGTGGTGACGACGCTCGCCTTTGCGGTCGTGATGGGGCTGACGTGGCTCGGCACCGTTCCGTTGACGAACGGCGTCGTCGCGCGGCTGTTCGGCCTCGGCAATTTGGGCGCGCTGTTCGGTGTCTCGTTTCTGAGCCATCAAATCGGCGCGTTCCTCGGCGCGTGGCTCGGCGGCGTGACGCTCCAGGTGACCGGCTCGTACCAGCTGCTGTGGGTCGCAACGATCGTCGTCGGCTACGTCGCCGCGGCGCTGAATCTCCCGATCCGGTACCGCAGCGCGGAACCGGTTCCGGCGTGAACCGAGCGCAGGCGCTGGCGATCGCGCTGGTACTGCTCGCGGCAGGCGCCGCGCTCGCCGTCTTCACCGCGCGCGGCGGCGCGACGCCGGTCGCGTTCGACGGAACGGTACGCGCCCGCCGCATCCCCGCCGTAGTCTTGACCGACGACCGCGGCGCACCGCTGCGGCTCGACGCGCCCGCGCACGGCGCGATCGTGATCGCCGGCTACACGCGCTGCACCGACGAGTGCCCGCTGACGCTCGCGAAGGTCGCGACGGCGTTGCGCCCGCTCGACCACCGCACGCGCCCGCAAGCCGTCTTCGTCACCGTCGACCCCGTGCACGACGATCCCGCAACGCTGCACCGCTACCTGCGCGCGTGGGACAACACGATCGCCGGCGCAACCGGCGAACGCGCGACCCTCTCGCGCGTTCTTGTCGCGCTCGGCGCCGGCGACGGCCGCGGCCCGGCGCGCGACCACGACACGCGAGCCTTCATCGTCGGCCGCGGCGGTGACGTGCGCGCCGAACTCCCCGCCGACGCAACGCCCGCGACGATCACCGCGGCACTGCGCGCGCTAGGCGAGGAACATACCTGACGGATCAGGACGCTTTGGACTTGTCGCAGGTCAGGTTGACTCGAAAGCTCGGATCTCCCTTGGCGTATTGCGGTAAGTTCGGGTGCGCGCGCTGCATCTTCGGGTCGATGGGGAAGACCAGCTTTACCGGCTTCTTGAGACTGTCGGGCGCTGCCAACGCATCGTCGAGGAATTGCAGTTCGACGGCGACGCCCGCGGCTTGGATGATCTCTTTGTAGGTGATCTTCTGCGCGATCAGAGCTGCCGTGGTCGTCGTCTTCGCATCGAGCGTGTTGCCGTCTTCCAACTGCAGTTGGATCGCCTGCGCGTCGGCGCCGGTGTAGACCGGCGTCAGGGTTGCCTTCGTTCCGTTGCGAACCTCGACCGCGACACCGTAGCCGGGACGCGATCCGTCGTTGATCGGCTCGACTTTGGTGACCCGAAAACGCCAGATCCCGTCGAACAGCCACTGGTTCAGGCATCCCTCGACGGCCTGACGCTGCGCCGCGCCGCCCGGGACGGGCCTGGGCGTCGCCCCGAGCAGGGCGGGGATGAAGAGCACGGCCACCGCCGCGCCCATGCGTGCACGGAGTTCCATCAATGCTCCTAGGTCGCAGCCGCGCCCGGCTCCTTCCGATTGCAACCGCGAGCCCGCTCGCGCGGATAGAAGCGCAGGGATGACGCCTTCAGAAAGCACGATCCGTCTCATGCGCGCGCGCGAAGCCGCCGATCTGAAGCGCTTTCGCGAGCTGCAGCTCGAATACGAAGAGAGCCTCCCGCCCGACCTGAGGCATAGCCTGCCCGAGCTCGCCGCGTTGGAGCACGTCTACGCCGATCCGAACGCGGCCTTTCTCGCGTACGACGGCGACGACGCGGCCGGCTGCGTTGCCGTGACCGAGCTCGACGCCTCGACCGGCGTGCTGAAGCGCCTCTACGTCAAGCCGTCGTACCGGGGCCGCGGGATCGCGCGCGGCCTCGTCGACGAAGTCCTCGCTTTCTCGCGGGGGCGCGGGCACCGGCGCGTCGTCTTGGACACGGAACGAACGCGCCTGAGCGCCGCGTACCAGCTCTATCTGTCGCTGGGGTTCGTGGACTGCGAGCCGTATGGTCCCGTCGACTACGCGTCGCCGACGTACATGCAGTTGCTGCTCGAGAACGATCCGGGCGCTGACACAGCGACGTAGCGAGGCGGCTTCCGTTCAGCGCTGCTGCGAAGCCACAAGCTCGCGAGCGCGTTCGAGCATCTCTCCGACCGGCGGAAGATCGCCTGGATGTGCTCCGCGGTGAATCCAGCGGATGTTTCCGTCCGCATCGACGATCGCAGCGCCCGGAAGCTGCGCGCCGTCTTGCAGTTTCGTCGCGCCCCAGTTCTGCTTAAAGCCGGCGGCCCTGTTCTCGGCTCTCCGCTTCTGCAGCGCCGGATCGGTGAAAAGCCGCAAGAGGTTGTACTGTTCCAGACCCATCGCCGCGTAGGTGCGCTTGTCGGCGTCGCCGATGCAGTACGCGGCCATGCCGTGCTGCCCGCAGAACTCTTCGGCTTTCGCTTGCGAACCGATCGTCACGAAGCGCACGCTGAACGGACCGCCCGAAGGATCGTAGCCGGACTCGCGCAACTGCGCGAGCGCTTCAGGGAAGAACGTTCAACCGACGTGCCTGAGCCAGACGACAAGCGCCGGGAACGGGACGCCGAGCGCTTCGACGGCGGCGGGAACGTGGTCGCCCGGCTGCGGCGTGCGTGACGAGGTCATGGAGGGCCCCGTTCGCCGCGCCGGTCGTATCCTCCGGCGCGCGGCCGATTACCAAACACTGCAGACCTTAGCTGCCGGTTTGACCATCCCGTCGCCCTGCTTGCAATGGAATGCGCGTGCGAACGGCGGGAAGTTCTGCAGCGTCACCAGCACCCGGTCGCGGTTGATCGGGTGCACGTCGGTCTGGGCCTGAAGCCGCATCGATGCTTCGCGCTGGTTTGCCGCCCAGTCCATCGCGAA
>DASZGA010000214.1:0-15580 GCA_035939295.1 Candidatus Elarobacter sp.
TGACAGCACGCGATGCGTCATGACCTCGCTGTGGATGAAGCGCGGGTAGCGCACCTCCATCGTCGTGAGGCGAACGCCGGCGGGCGAGATGCTGTCGAGCAGCACGCGAGCGGAAAAGCCCATGCGCGCCGGTTTCGCCGCCCCGGGAAGGAACCCTCAGCTTTGGGCCGGCTTGGCCTGGGAGACGGCCCGGGTAAGGCGCCGGACCGGTCGTGCCGATACCTGATCCGTGGGTGTGGAAGTGATGAGAGCGAGCCAGCGCGGCATCCCCGCCGCGGAAGCCCGGCCGAGAACGGCCGCGGCGCTCGGCGTCCCGGCACTGCCCGAGGCGGTGACCGCCGCATAACGGCAGGCCGAGAAGCACGAAAAACGCCGACGAAGCTCGTGGTGCGAAGCGATCGCACGCGAGTGATTTTTGCATTGCGGCGTGCTGCAAATGACGTACGCAACGTACGGAATTTTCTTGTGGCATATGGTGAAAAGAGAGCATGCAAGCGCCGATGAAGAGAGCATGAAGCTGCGAATCGGTGCCCAACTCGCGGGCGGTTTTGCCGTACCGATCATCGCGCTGGCGGTCGTCGTCGGTGCCTCCTCACTCGCATTCTCGCACGTGCACGCGCTGAAGGACGGGATCCTCGCGACGTCGGCGTTCCGCGCCCACGCGCGTGAGATCCGTTCCGACATGGCGATGGGCAAGTTCGCCGTCGCGCGCAAGAACGTCGCGTACCTGCGCGAGCACGGCGCCCTGGTGCCGCCCACGGCGAACGACGTCTCGACGATCGAAGGCGCGCTCGACGGTGCCGCCGTCGGCAATGTCTCCGACATGAAGACCCTCGAGGGCGCGGTGCAACGCGTGATAGACGCATCGACCACCGCCGCGGATGCGGTCTCGGCCGATTTCGACGCGCAAGCGGCGTGGGTGCAGGTCCTGATGCTGGCCATCGGGTTGGTGGCGCTGGCGGCGACGATCGTCATCGCGATGCTGCTCTCGCGCGGGATGACGCGGCGCCTCGCGCGCGTCTCCTCGGCGCTGGCGACGATGGTGCACGGCGATTTCGCCGAGCTGTCCGAAGCGCTCGGGCGGCTCGCGCACGGCGACCTGCGATCCGGCTTCAACTCGACGCGCGAACGAATCGTCGACGACGGGCGCGACGAGATCGCCGACGTCGTCGACAGCTACAACGATCTCGCCGAAGGGCTCAACGCGGTCGGCGTGGAGCTGAGCACGGGCCTCGCCGCGCTGCGCGAGCTGATCGGCGGCGTGATCACCGCCTCGCGCACGCTCGCGATCGCTTCCGAGCAAACCTCGACCGCCGCGAACCAGGCGTCCGCCGCCGTCGAGCAGATCGCGAAGGCCGTCGACAGCGTCGCCGGCGGCGCGAAGGATCAGGCGGCGAAGCTCGCGCACGCGAGCGCCGCGATCGAAGAGCTCGCGCGCTCGGCCGAGATGATCGCCGAAGGCGCCGGACATCAGGCGGCCGCGATCCAGCAGGCCACCGGCGCCATCCAGCAGCTCGACGACGGGATCGAGTCGCTCTCGTTCCACGGCACCGATCTCGCTTCGTCAGCGAGCGAAGCGACGAAGGAAGCCGTCGGCGGAACGCACGCGGTGCTCCAGACGCAGCGCGCGATGCAGCAGCTGCGCGACATCTCGGTCAAGGCGGCCGAAGCGATGGGCGCGCTCGAGGAGCGTTCGGCGCAGGTCGAGCAGATCGTGCGCACCATCGAAGAGATCGCCGACCAGACGAACTTGCTCGCACTCAACGCCGCGATCGAAGCGGCGCGCGCCGGCGATCACGGCCGCGGCTTCGCGGTCGTCGCCGACGAAGTGCGCAAGCTTGCGGAGCGTTCGGCCGGCGCGACGCGCGAGATCTCCGGGATCCTTACCTCGATCCGGCGCGAGACGGTGACCGCCGCGCACGCGATGCGTTCGTCCGACGACTCGATGGAGAGCGGGCTCTCCGTCGCGCAGCAGGCCTCCGATGCGCTCGAGCGGATCGGCGGCGCGGTCGGTTCGACGACCGGGGTTGCGGAAGAGCTGGCGGCGCGGGCGCGCGAGATGCGCGACGCCTCGACGCGGGTCACGGAGAACGTCTCGAGCGCGTCGGCCGGCGTCGAGGAGAACGCCGCCGCCGCGACCCAGATGCAGATCACGACCCGCGACATCACGCAGACGATGACGCCGGTCGCGCGAGCCGCGGAGGAGCAGTCGGCGGCGGCGCAGCAGGCGGCGTTCGCGACCGGCGAGCTGGCCTCGGGGGTGCAGGAGATCGACGCGACCGCGCGCGCCCTCCGCGAGCAAGCCGAGCGGCTCGACGCGCTGGTCGCGCGCTTCGTCGTCGCCGAGGACACGCCCGACGCCGGTCAAGGGGCGCTGCGCGTTCCCGACTTCGGGATGTCGCTCGCGCTGAACGGCTAAGGATCGCCTCCGCGTCCCCGCGAACATCACGGGGATGTGGAGCACGGTCGTCCGGCCCGCCGGCGTCGCCGAAGCGCTGCGCGCGCTCGCAGCGCACGGCGCCGCGGCGCGCGTCGTCGCGGGCGGAACCGACGTCCTGGTCGAGCTGCAGCGCGGGGTCAAACCGACCGCGACGCTGATCGACGTCTCGGCGCTGCGCGAGCTGAAGTACGTCCGCCGCCGGGGCGAAACGATCGTGCTCGGCGGTCTGGCGACCCACAACGACGTCCTGGCGGCGCCGTTCGCGCGCGAAGCGATGCTCCCGCTCGCACAAGCCTGCATCGAGGTCGGCGCGCCGCAGATCCGCGCGCGCGGCACGATCGCCGGGAACCTCGTGACGGCCTCGCCCGCCAACGACACGATCGCGCCGCTGCTCGCGCTCGACGCCGAGCTGATCCTAGCGTCGGCCGAAGGCGAGCGAACGGTCGCGCTCGGCGATTTCTACACCGGGTTCCGCACCACCCAATTGCGTCCCGATGAGCTCGTGCGCGAGATTCGCTTCGCGGCACTCGGCTCGGCACGCCGCGGGATCTTCCTGAAGCTCGGGTTGCGGCGCGCGCAGGCGATCTCGGTGATCGACATCGCGGTCGTCGTCGAGCTCGATGCGGACGGCGCGGTGATCGACGCGCGGATCGCGCTGGGATGTTTGGCGCCGACCGTCGTGCGCGCGGTGACGGCGGAACGATTTCTGATCGGGCACCGGCTGGACGAAACGGTGTGCGCCGCGGTGGGGCGACTCGCGTGTGAGGACGCGGCGCCGATCGACGACGTACGCGGCTCGGCGGGCTATCGGCAGACGACGCTCGCGGCGCTGATCGCGCGCGCGCTCGAGCGGATCGGGAACGGCAGTGAAGCGGACGGTTATCCGGACGCGCCGGTGTTGCTCGAGACGCCGGCGACGGTAACGTTTGCGCGCCCGTTCGACGGCACGATCGAGGCGACGATCAACGGTGTCCCGCGCGCGCTCGTGAACGCGGAGCGGAAGACGCTGTTGAACGCGTTGCGCGAGAACGCCGGCTTGACCGGCGCGAAGGAAGGCTGCGCGGAAGGCGAGTGCGGCGCGTGCACGGTGTGGCTCGACGGCGCGGCGGTGATGTCGTGCCTGGTCCCGGCTTCGCAAGCGCACGGCTCGTCGATCACGACGATCGAGGGGCTGGCGAACGGCGACGAGCTGCACCCGCTGCAGCAGGCGTATATCGACTGCGGCGCGGTGCAGTGCGGGTTCTGCATCCCCGGGATGATCATGGCCGGCGCGAAGCTGCTCGACGAGCGCGGCGCGCCGACGCTCGACGACCACCAGGCGGCGATCAGCGGGAACTTGTGCCGCTGCACGGGCTACCGCAAGATCCTCGACGCGATGGAAGACGCGGCGCGCACGCTGCAAGCGCGCGAGCCGCTCCCCGACGCGGTACGCGCGTGAGCGTGATCGGGACGCCGTTCGCGCGGCACGACGCGCGCGCGAAGGTGACCGGCGCCGCGCGGTATCCGGCCGACCTGGTTCGCCAGGGGATGCTGCATTGCAAAGCGGTCTTCGCGCACCGCACGCACGCGCGCATCGAGCGGATCGACGCAGCGCGCGCGCTCGCGGTGCCGGGCGTCGTCGCGGTGCTCACCGCGAAGGACGTTCCGCACAAGCGCTACGGCCTGATCGACGACGACCAAGAAGTGCTGTGCAGCGAGCGGGTGCGCTACGCCGGCGACCGTGTCGCGCTGGTGGTCGCGGACGATGCCGAGATCGCCGCGCGCGCGGCGGAGCTGGTCGCTGTGGAGTACACCGATCTACCGGCGGTCTGTGACGCGCTCAACGCGCTCGAAGATGATGCGCCGCTCGTGCATCCGGCGCGCGGGACGAACGTGCTACTGCATCAGAAGGTTCGGAAGGGCGACGTCGCGGCCGCATTCGCGGACGCCGACGTCGTGCTGACCGGAACGTTCACCACCTCGTGGCAGGAGCACGCGTACCTGCAGCCCGACGCCGGGATCGCGTACTATGAAGGTGAGACGCTGGTCGTCGAAACAGCCGGGCAGTGGCTGCACGAAGATTTGCGCCAAATCGCTGCGATGCTGCAGCTCGACGAGGGTGCGGTCGCGATCCGCTATGCGAAGATCGGTGGCGCCTTCGGCGGCCGCGAGGATCTCTCGGTGCAAGCGCTGCTGGCGCTTGCGACGTGGAAGCTCAAACGCCCGACGGCGATCGTGTGGAACCGCGAAGAGTCGATCGTCGGCCACCACAAGCGTCATCCATTCCACATCACGGCGAAGTGGGGCGCGAAGCGCGACGGGACGATCGTCGCGGTCGAGACGCGCACGGTCGCCGACGGCGGGGCGTACGCCTCGACCAGCGTCGAGGTGCTGAAGTGCGCGACGATCTTCGCGCAAGGCCCGTACCGCGTGCCGAACGTCGCGACCGACGGGATCGTCGTCTATACGAACAACGTCCCCAGCGGCGCGTTCCGAGGCTTCGGTTCGCCGCAAGCGCACTGGGCCGCCGAGTCGATGATCGCGCGGATCGCACATGCTTTGGAGATCGATCCCGCGGAGATTCGTCGCAAAAACCTCTATCGCGAAGGCGACACCGAGGCGACCGGCAACGTCCTCCCCGCCGGGGTCAGCGCGGTTGCGGTGCTCGATCGCTGCGCGGACGAAGCGCGGCGACGCCTCACCCCGCGCGCTCAGCGCGACGCGCACGCGACGTTGCGGCGCGGCGTCGGGATCGCGAGCGGGATCAAGAACGTCGGCTACTCGTTCGGTTTTCCGGAACAGTCCACGGCGACGGTCGAGCTGATCGCCACCGCGCGGATCGAGCGCGCCGTGGTGCGAATCGGCGTTGCCGACGTCGGACAAGGCGTGCATCTGATCCTGCGCCAGATCGCCGCCGAAGCGCTGGCGCTCCCGCTCGAGGCGGTCGCGATCGTCAGCGACGACTCCGCGCACACGCCGAATGCGGGGTCGGCGTCGGCTTCACGTCTGACGTTCATGGCCGGTCGCGCTGTGCACGACGCCGCGCTCGCCGCCCGCACGGCGTGGGAACGCGGCGAGGCGCCCGAAGCGACGGTGCAATACCGCCCGCCCGCGACGACCCCGCTCGACCTCGAAACCGGCGCCGGAACGCCGAACTACTGCTACGGCTACGCCGCGCAAGCGGTCGAGGTCGAAGTCGACGTGACCACCGGCGTGACGCGCGTGCTCAAAGTCGTCAGCGTCCACGACGTCGGCCGCGCGATCAACCGCCAGCAGGTCGAAGCGCAGATCGAAGGCTGCATCGCGCAAGCGATCGGCTACGCGCTGACCGAAAACTTCCTGATCCGCGACGGCAAGATCCTCACGCCGTACTTCAGCACCTACCTGCTCCCGACCACGCTCGACGTCCCCGCCGAGATCGTCCCGGTCATCCTGGAACACGCCGACGCGAACGGCCCGTACGGCGCCCGCGGCGTCGCCGAGATGCCGCTCGTCCCGTTCGCCCCCGCCGTCGCCGCCGCGATCTACGACGCAACCGGAGCCTGGATCAGCGACCTCCCCATGACCCCCGAACGCATCCTCACCGCAATAAAAGCCGTCCGCACCGCCCAAAGAGCCCCCGCCGCCGAGCTGAAAACCATTTCGTCATAATCGAAAACGAATCGCGGACCCACTAGTCGCGGGCAAAGCGCGGCGTGACGAACAGGCATGAAGACCATGATCGTTCTCGAATCGAACCGCGTGGAGCTCCGCTACGTGGTCGTCTTGGAACCCGAACCGGATGGATCAGCGTACAACGTCATCGTCCCGGCGATTCCCGAAGCGCACACCTTCGGCGAAACCGTTGAGGAAGCGCTCGCGATGGCCCGCGAAGTCATCGTACTCTGCCTTCAGGAGCGTCAAGCAAACGGTGACGACATCCCCCCGAGCGACGCCGACACGGTCGTCCTCGAACGAGTGACCGTCTCGGTCCCCGCGGCCTAGGCGCTCGGACCGATGAACCGTCATAAACGTTCGGCTATCGCCGAGACGGTAGCTTCGCCATGAGCACGATTCCAGCGGTTACGGGGAAAAAGCTGCTGCAAGCGCTTCTTCGCAACGGCTACAGCGTCTCCAGAATCGTCGGATCTCATCATTTCGTTCGCCATCCCCGCGGCCGCACTACCGTGATTCCTGTCCACAGCTCGCGGAACGTTCCCCTCGGTACGCTCCGCAAGATATTGAAAGACCTTCAGATGAGCCCGCAAGGCCTGCGCCGGATTCTCTAGGTGTCTACACCTTCGGTGCGGCGGGAGCTAAATGCGGGACGGCTTTGACGAAGTCGGTGTGGTCTTGGGTGGCTTGGTCGGCGTAGGCTGCGGCGAAGGTTGCGATTGCGTCGACGAAGGCGTTCCCGCGGCCGATGTAGGCGGCGATCGCGCGGGCGTCGCCGGTGCGGGCGTGCGCTCGAGCGAGCGCCCAGGCGCAGTGCATCCCGTAGTCTTGCATCTCGTCGGAACGGAGCGAGAACAGGTCGGGAGCGGCTTTCATGTCGCGGTACTGGCGGACGTAAACGCAGCGGTCGTCGACGTCGGCCCAGCCCAGCAGCGCGTCGCTCGCGGCCTGCATCGCGCGCTGACCGCCGACGACGCGTTCGCCGGGCGCCGCGAACGGCTGCGCGTCGACGAACGGCTCCAGCGCCGAGGCGCGCGCTTCTTTCGCCTGTAAGAGCAGCGGGTTGCCGTCGCCGTCGAGAAGCAGCAACAGCGCGCACCACGTGCCGACGCTTCCGACGCCGACGACTTTGCGCGCGCAGTCCGCGACGGTGAAGCGGTCGAGCAGGATCCGCGCGTCGTGGCGCAGCGTCTGACGATACTCGTCGACGACGCGCTTCGCGTAGGCTATGGGATCCGCGGCGGCGCTGTTGCGATCGAGCAGCGGCGGGTCGTCGATGAACCGTAGCGTTCTCCCGACGGTCTGCGTGATCCGCGGAAGCAGCGCGAGCGCCGTCTTGCGGCGCGCGGCCGCCGCTGCCTGCTCCCAAGAGCGCCGCGCGCGCGCGTCGAGCGCCGAGCGCACGGCGCCGCTCAAGTCGATCGCCGTGTACCACACGTCGAGCGAGGGCATTGCGGCGTACGACGCCATGCGGTCGCGGTACGAAGCGATGGCCGCGCGCGTCGCGAGCTCGGAGTCGCGCGCGCGAAAGCCGCGTTCGCGCCCGGCGAGGACGAGGCTGGCGGCGAGCCGCTTCACGTCCCATTCCCACGGCCCGCGCACCGTCTCGTCGAAGTCGTTGACGTCGAAGACGAGCCGGCGTTCGGGCGATGCGTAACCGCCGAAGTTCGCGACGTGCGCGTCGCCGGAGATCTGCGTTACGATTCCGGTGCGCGGCGTCGAGGCGAGATCGTGCGCCATCACCGCCGCGGAGCCACGAAAGAACGCGAACGGCGACGCGCTCATTCGCTGCACGCGCAGCGGAAGCAGATCCGGGATCAGCGTCCCGAAGATCTCATGCAACACGGCGAGCGGGTCGCGGTCGGATGGCGGTTCCCAGCCTGCGTGCGCGGAGCGCGGAACCGTCGCGCGGATCGTCCTGCCGTCCATGCGCAGGGTGTCCGCCGCTATCGGCGCGGTTCCTACCGCGCCGCGATCAGGCGCGGGCCGGGATCACCGCGTAGCGCCGCGCCACGGTCAGCACGAGCCCGGCACCGATCAGGCACAGGAGACCCGAGATCAGGAACGCGTCGTTGTAACTGCCGATGAGGCTGCGAATCATCCCGGCGGAGAACGCGGTGATTCCCGCGCCGAGCTGGTGTCCGGCCGCGATCCAGCCGAAGAACAGCGGCGCGCGCTGCGCCCCGAAGGCCGAGGTCGCGAGCTTCACCGTCGGCGGGACCGTCGCGATCCAGTCGAGCCCGTAGAACACCGCGAAAACCGGCAGGCCGAGGAAACCGAAGCCGAACGCCATCGGCAAGAACAGCAGCGAGAGCCCGCGCAGACCGTAGTACCAGAAAAGCAGCCAGCGGCTGCTGTACCGGTCCGAGAGCCACCCCGACGCCGTTGTCCCGACCAGGTCGAACGCACCCATCGCGGCGAGCAGCCCCGCCGCGCGCGTCTCCGGGATCCCATGGTCGCCGCACGCGGGAACGAGATGCGCGCCGATCAAGCCGTTCGTGCTCGCGCCGCAGATGAAGAAGCTGCCGGCGAGAATCCAGAACGTGCGCGAGCGCGTCGCTTCGCGCAGCGTCGAGAAGGCGCGCGCGATCGGGTTCACGCGCGGCGGCAGCGTCGCGTCGACCTCAGCGGCACCGAAGCGCGGCAGGCCGACGTCGCTCGGGCGCTCGCGCACGACGAAAAGAATGACCGGAATCATCAGCAGCGCGACCGACGACAGCACGTACGCGCACGGACGCCAGCCGACGCGCTCGATGATCTGGCCGAACAGCGGCAGAAAGATGAGCGCGCCGGTCGCGTTTCCGGCCGAGAAGATCCCCATCACCAAGCCGCGGCGCTGCTCGAACCAGCGCGTCGCGATCGTCGCGCCGAACGTCAGCGCGATCGAGCCGGCACCCAGACCCACCGCGGCGCCCCAGATCGGCAGCTGCCACGCCGCGTGCAGGAACGTAATCCCGAACTCCGCGACGGCCAGCAGCGCGAGCGCCGACACGATCGTGCGCCGGACGCCGAACCGTTCCATCGCGGCCGCGGCGAACGGACCGGTGAGCCCGAACAGCGCGATCTGAATCCCGATCGCGACCGAGAGCGGCCGCGCATCCCAGCCGAACTCCTTCTCCATCGGCTGCATGAACATCGTCGGCGCGGTCAGGATCCCAGCCGTACATACCAGGGTCACGAAGGTCGCGGCGGCGACGAACCAGCCGTAATGAATGCGGGGACGGACCAGGACCGACATGGCCGCCATGACGCTGCGGCGCGGCGAAAGGATGCGCTTAGGCCGTCAACGCGCGCGCGGCGGCGTTCTGGCGTTCGACCAGCATGGGTAGGTCGACGCCGGTGAGCCGGCCGTCACGGACGCGCACCTCGCCGTTGACGATCGACAAGTCGACGTTCGGGATTCTGCAGAACACCAGCGACGCGAGCGGGTCGTGTACGCTGCCGCCGGCCGTGGCGAGGTCGTCGGCGCGCACGCCGATCACGTCGGCCGCCATCCCCGGCGCGATGACGCCGATGTCGTCGCGACCCAACACCGATGCTCCGCCGCGCGTTGCAAGGCGCAGCGCTTCGCGCGCGCTCATCGCGGAGGCGCCGTGCGCGACGCGCTGCAGCAGCATCGCATGGCGCGCTTCGTCCAGCATGTGCGAGCCGTCGTTGGAGGCCGAGCCGTCGACGCCGAGTCCGGCGCGCATCCCCGCATCGCGTTGTGCGAGGATCGGGGCGATTCCGGAGCCGAGCCGCATGTTCGAGGTCGGGCAGTGCGCGACGCCGGTCCGCGACGCGCCCAGCCGCGCAATTTCTTCCGGTGCGATGAAGATCGCGTGCGCGTACCAGACGTCGAGGCCGCTCCAGCCGAGCGACTCGGCGAGCTCGACGGGGCGTTTGCCGTATTGTTGCAGGCAGTACGTCTCTTCGTCGCGCGTCTCGCACAGGTGCGTGTGCAAGTGCACACCGTCGTGCTTGCGCGCCAGCTCGGCGCTCGCGCGCATCAGCTCGGGCGTCACCGAGAACGGCGAGCACGGCGCAACGACGACGCGCGTCATCGCAAACCGCGACGGGTCGTGGTGCTCGCGGATCGCGCGCTCGGTGTCGCGCAGGATCGCGTCTTCGTTTTCAACCGCCTCGTCGGGCGGAAGACCGCCTTGCGAACGACCGCGCGACATCGATCCGCGCGAGGCGTGGAAGCGCAGCCCCATCGCGCGCGCGACCGCGATCTGGTCGTCGACCCGCGCGCCGTTCGGCCAGATGTAGCCGTGGTCGGCAGCGGTGGTGCAGCCCGAGAGCAGCAGCTCGGCGATCGCGGTCTCGGTGCTCGCGCGGACCGCTTCCGGGGTGAGCCGCGCCCAGATCGGATAGTGCGCGACGAGCCAGTCGAACAGCTCGGCGTCTTGCGCCTGCGGCAGATTGCGCGTCAGCGTCTGAAAGAAATGGTGGTGGGTGCAGACCAGCCCGGGGAGCAGCACCAGACCCCGGGCGTCGACGATCTCGTCGGCCTGCGCGGTGAGCTCGGCGGTGGTCCCGACGGCCTCGACAGCGTTGCCGCGAAGAAGGACCGCCCCGTCAGGGATCTCCCGGCCGGCGTCGTCGAACGTCGCGACCAGCGTCGCGTGACGGAGAAGCAGCGTGCGAATCGAACCGGTCCCGCGATGACGAGCATCGCCGCGTTGAACGCAGCGGATCGCGCCACGTTCGTCGCCGCGGTCGGATTCGCTTTCGAGGACTCGCCGTGGATCGCCGAGGCCGCGTGGGAACGCCGGCCGTTCGCGGACCTCAACGCGCTGCTCGCTACGCTGACCGGCATCGTGGCGCGGTCGCCGCTCGAGCGGAAGCTGGCGCTGATCGCGGCGCACCCCGACCTCGCGGGACGCGTCGCGCGCGAGGGACGGCTCACCGCGGCGTCCCGCGGCGAGCAAGCCGCCGCGGGGCTCGACCGCCTCACGCCGGACGAGATCGCACGGTTCGACGCGGCGAACGCCGCGTACCGAGCGCGGTTCGGCTTTCCGTTCGTGATCTGCGCGCGCCGGCACGACTCCGCTTCGATCCTCGCCGCGCTCGAGCGGCGCGGGCACAACGAGCGCGACGCCGAGATCGCGACCGCGCTCGCCGAGATCGCGAAGATCGCGCGGCTCCGGCTCGAAGACGCGGTGAGCGGATGAACGGGTACGTGCTCGACTGGCTCAACTTGCTCGCGCGCTGGGCGCACCTAATCGCCGGAATCTCGTGGATCGGCGCGTCGTTCTATTTCGTCTGGCTCGACGACAGCTTGAACGCGCCCGATAATCCCGACGACGTGCGGCGCGGAATGTCCGGCGAGCTGTGGGCCGTGCACGGCGGCGGCTTCTACAACAACCGCAAGTACCTCACCGGGCCGCGCGGTGCGCCGCTCACCGAAGATCTGCATTGGTTCAAATGGGAAGCCTATTCGACGTGGCTCACCGGGATGGCGATGCTCGCGCTCGTCTACTGGGCCGGCGCTTCGACGTTCCTGATCGACAAAAGCGTTCTCGACCTCACGCCGCCGGCGGCAATCGCGATCAGCATCGCGACGCTTGTTGCCGGCTGGCTCGTCTACGACGTGCTTTGCAGAATCTTCTCAGCACGGCCGGCGATGCTCTGGACGGCGGTCGCGGCATTTCTGCTGTTCGCCGACTGGGGATTGTTCCACGTCTTCGGCGGACGTGCGGCATACATCCACGTGGGTTCGATCATCGGAACCATCATGGTCGCGAACGTTTTCTTCGTCATTATCCCCGGTCAGAAACGGATACTGGCGCAGATCCGAGCCGGGCAAGAGCCGGATCCGCGGCCCGGGGTGCTCGGCAAGATCCGCTCGGTGCACAACACCTACCTGACGCTCCCGGTGCTGTTCATCATGATCAGCAACCACTACCCGATGACGTACGGAGCGCAGAACGGCTGGCTGATCCTGGCACTCATCAGCGCCGCAGGCGTGCTGGTGCGGCGCTTCTTCGTCCTCACGCACAAGTACCGCTACGTCGTCGCGCTACCCGTCGCCGCCGCACTGCTGCTCGTGTTTACGGCGTTCGCGGCCGCGCCGCGCGCGCCGAACGCGACGGCAGTCGTTCCCGCGAGTCAGGCGACGTACGCGCGCATCCAGCCGATCGTCGCGCGTCGCTGCGCGGTCTGCCACGCAGCGAAGCCGGCGCAACCTGGATTCGCCGCACCGCCGGCGGGCGTGCTGCTCGACACGCCGGAGCACGTCGTTGCCAACGCCAAGCGCATCAACGATCAAGCCGTCGCGACGCACGCGATGCCGCTCGGAAACATCACCCACATGACCGACGCCGAGCGCGCGCTGCTCGGCACCTGGATCGCGAACGGAGCGAAGATCTGATGGCCGTCATCTCAACCCACGTCCTCGACGTGGCACGCGGAATACCCGCCGCCGGAATCTCCGTCGGCCTCTTCGCGCTCGACGGCGAACGAACGCTTCTGCACGTCGCCGTCACCAACGCCGACGGTCGCACCGACGCACCGCTCGCGACCGATTTGCAGGCCGGCGACTACGAGCTCGTCTTCGCCGTCATGGACTACTTCGCGCTAGAGAACGTCCCCACGTTCTTCGACGAGATCCCGGTCCGTTTTCGCATCACCGACGCGTCCGCGCGCTATCACGTCCCGCTGCTGCTCTCGCCGTGGGGTTACTCCACGTATCGCGGGAGCTAGCCGGACGCCGCCTTGTATGCCGCCCAGCCGCCGTGATGTGAGATGTCCTTGTATCCGCGCTGTTCGATCAGCTCGCGCGGATAGATCATCGCGTTGACGCTGGTGCCGTCGTCGAGCTGGACCGGCGCTTCGTAGAGATTCGGCGGTTCGCTCGCGAGGAGATCGCGATGCTGTTCGTCGGTCAGCTCGTAGACCTCGCCCGCGATCGCGACGCCGCCCTCGCCGACCTCGTAGATCCCCGGGTGCTTGTCCTCGACCGAATGCAGCCGGTAGCGCGGCTGCGTCTTCGCTTCGCGCACGAAGCGCGCCGCGCCAAGGTTGCCGTGATCGGGTTGCCCGCGCAGCGCGGAACCGCAGATGAAGAACAGCATCAGATCTTGTTGCGCTCCAGAATCATCGTGACCGCTTTCTCGGCGCGCGCGGCGCGCGTCTCAGGACGCTTCCCTTCGCCGACCCACTGCACGTACTCGCGGCGATGCGGCAGCGAAAACCCGTCGAACGCCTTTTTCAGGCCGGGCCTTCGCTTCAGCGCCGCGACGAGCTCTTCGGGGACCTCCAGTTCGCCGCTCGCGGGAGATTTGGTACGCGCCATCAGCGCTCCGATGCTCCGCGGCCGCGGCTGCTTCCTACCGCGCCGTTCGCTGCCGCGCGCAGCACGGCCGTGAGCGCCTCGACGCCGAGATCGAGGTCGGCGGGTGCGGTGCGCTCGTCTCCGACGTGGCTTCGGCCGCCGATGCTCGGGACGAAGATCATCGCCGCCGGCGCGATGCTTGCGACGCACATCGCGTCGTGTCCCGCGCCGCTTGCGATGTCGATCGCCGCCGGATCGAGCGACTCGCATGCCTCCCGCACGAGCGCCCGCAGCCGCGGATCCATTGGCACAGCGTCGCGCACCTCGAGCGTCTCGATCGCGATCCGCACCTTGCGCGCCGCGGCAACGTCGGCGGCGCGCTCGCGTAGCGCGCGTTCGATTGCGAGCACGCGCGTGTCGTCCGCCGAGCGCGCATCGACGCGGAACAGGACGTCGCCCGGAACGATGTTCGTCTGGTTCGGCGCGACCAGCAGCCTTCCGACGGTCGCGACGCATTCGCCGATCGCGCGCGCGGCGTGCTCCACGGCCAGCACCAGCTCGCTCGCAGCACACAGCGCGTCGGCGCGCTGGTCCATCGGCAGCGTCCCGGCGTGTCCGGCGATCCCCTCGACGACGACGCTGAGCCGACGCTGACCGGCGATCGCAGTGACGACGCCGAGTCGCACGCCGCCACGCTCGAGCAGCGGGCCTTGCTCGATGTGCAGCTCGAAATACGCCGCTGGGGGCGGAAAGCCGTCGCGCACGTGAACGCCGGCGAGCAGACCGTTCGGCCCGCGCAGCGCCGACGCGAAGCTCTCGCCGTCGTCCGCGTTGAGCTCCAGCACGTCGTCGTACGGCGTGAGCCCCGCGTACACCGAGCTGCCAAGACATCCGAGTGGGAACCGGCTCCCTTCTTCTCCCGCCCATGCGACGACTTCGAGCGCGTGCTTCGGCCGCTCGGCGGATGCGGCGATTCGGCGCAGCGCTTCGAGCCCGCCTACGACGCCGTACGCGCCGTCGTAGGCGCCGCCGTTCTTCACGGTGTCGAGATGCGAGCCGCATTGGATCGGGGCACCCTCTTCGCGCCCGTCGAGCCGCGCGAACAGATTCCCCGCGCGGTCCTGTTCGACGTACAGCCCCGCGTCACGCGCCCACACGGTGAAGCGCACGCGCGCGGCGTGCTCGGCGGCGGTGAACAGCGCGCGATCGATCCCCTCGGCGGTTGCGCCGAGCGAGGCTAACTCCGCGAGCCGCTCGTGCAGCGTCAAACCCCGAATGCCTCCGCCGCTTTAGAACCAGCCGTGGCATCGTTGCCCGCCGCTGCGTCAACGCGCGCAAGGTACTGCGAGCGGGTGCGTGCGTCCACGAACGACGCTTCGAAGCTGTTGCGCGCCAGCGTCACGAGCGCGCTCGGTGGAAGCTCCAGCGCATCGGCAACGGCGGCGTAGTTGTCGCCGGCGTAGCCCCCGAAATAGGCCGGGTCGTCGGAGTTCACCGTCGCGACTAGACCCGCGTCCAGCATCTTGCCGAGGTTGTGCTCGCGCAGGGAGTCGAACACGCGCAGCTTCACATTCGAGAGCGGACACACCGTGAGCGGGATCCGTTCGTCGCGCAGGCGCGCGACGAGCGCGGGATCTTCGAGGCTGCGCACGCCATGATCGACGCGAGAGACCTTCAGCACGTCCAGGGCCTCCCACACATAGGCCGCCGGTCCTTCCTCGCCGGCGTGCGCGACCGTCTTCCAGCCTTCCGCGAGCGCGCGGTCGAACACGCGCGCGAACTTCGAGGGCGGGTTGCCGACTTCGGCGGAGTCGAGGCCGACGCCGACGATCCGCTCGCCGTAGGGCAGTGCCTGCTCGAGCGTTGCCATCGCCGACTCGGCGCTTTGATCGCGCAGAAAGCACATAATGAGCTTCGAGGTGATCCCGTAGCGGGGCTCGCTCTCGCGCACCGCCGACCACAGCCCGTCGATCACCGTCTCGAAGGCGATCCCACGCGCCGTGTGCGCCTGCGGGTCGAAGAACATTTCTGCGTGGACGACGCCCTGCTCGCGAGCGCGCGCGAAGTACGCGTGCGCCATCTCCGCGAAGTCAGCCTCGGTCCGCAGAACGTTCATCGCCGCGTAGTAGAGGTCGAGGAACGACTGCAGGTCGGTGAACGCGTACGCGTGCCTCAGCTCGTCGACCGACCGGTACGGCAGCGAGACTCGGTTCCGTTCGGCGAGCGCGAAGATCAGCTCGGGTTCGAGC
>DASZGA010000215.1:0-1542 GCA_035939295.1 Candidatus Elarobacter sp.
TGCGTGCGCGACGCGGCGCCGCGCTTGCGCGACGACGTCGATCCCGACTCGCTCGCGTCGTTCGTCCTGACGGTGATGGAGGGCGGCGTGATGCAGGCGACCGCCGAGCGCGACATCGCGCGCTTCGACGATTCCGTTCGCCACCTGCGCAGCTACTTCGACTCGCTCAAACGGAGGTGACCATGCTCTCGTTCTCGTTTGCCGCGCGCGGTTGCGCGGCGTTTGCTCTCGCGGTTACGATGCTCGCGACACCCGCTTCGCAAGCGCTTGCGGCGCCCGTGGCGGCGCCGATCGCGCCGCAGCTCGAACCGTTTCGCTGGCTCGTCGGCGGGGCGTGGCGCGCCGACACGAGCGCGCTTCCCGGCGGTCTGAAATATATCGAGACCCGTTACGACCTCGCGCCGAACGGCAGCACGATTCGTTTCACGACGAAGTTCGTCGGGGCCGACGGCAACCCGCAGCGCAACGGCTACGCCGGCAACCTCTACTTCGACGCCACGGCCAAACACGCGGCGATGTGGTACATCGATACCGACAGCGCGATCACCCAAGGCCCGATAACGGTGGCCGGCGACCTGTGGTCGATGACCTTCACCAGCGACGGCGCGATCGTCGGCCGGCCGGGTCCGACCAGCTTCCGCGTCGACGTCGCCCGGCGCTCGAACGACGCCTATAAGTGGACGCTGTTCTGGCTGGGCTCGGAGACGCCGAAGCAGCTTTTCTCGCTCGACTACGTCCGCAGCACCGGCTGACGCCAGCTCGGGCGCCGGAACGGCCGGCGCTGCCCGAGGGACCGCCTCGCGGGAGGGGCGCTCCCTCAGGCTCCGAACCGGATTGCGTTTTGGAGAAACGCCGCGTCGTCGTCACGGGGCTGGGAGCGATCACGCCGCTCGGCAGCACCCATGAATCGTTCTGGGAGGGTTTGGTCGCCGGGCGCAGCGGGGTCGGGCCGACCACCGCCTTCGACGCCTCGAAGCTGACCACACGGATCTCGGCCGAGGTCAAGGACTTCGACCCCGACGCGCTCTTCGGCCGCCGCGACGCGCGCCGGATGGACCGCTTCGCCCAGTTCGCGCTCGCCGCGGCGCGCGAGGCGATCGCCGACGCGAGCCTCCCCGAGGACGCGGACTTTCGCGAGCGGACCGGGGCGATCGTGGCGACCGGGATCGGCGGGATCATCACGATCGAGAACACGACCTTCGAAGTCGGGCCGAAGCAGTCGTGGGACCGCATCTCGCCGTTCTTCGTCCCGATGCTGATGGGGAACGCCGCCTCGGCGCAGATTTCGATGAACTACGGTTTGCGCGGACCCGTCTTTTCCGTTGCGAGTGCGTGCGCGAGCGCGAACGACGCGTTCACGATCGCGTTCGACAAGATCGTGCTCGGCGAAGCGGTGGCGATCGTCACCGGCGGGAGCGAGGCGGCGGTGATCCCGACCTCGATGGGCGGGTTCTGCTCGATGAAGGCGATGTCGACGCGCAACGACGATCCGACGCGCGCCTCGCGGCCGTTCGACAAGGAGCGCGACGGGTTCGTCCTCGG
>DASZGA010000216.1:0-2656 GCA_035939295.1 Candidatus Elarobacter sp.
CGCACCCGTCCTGGCCCAGTCGTCGTACGCCCCGGCGGGCGCGCAGTTCGAGGCGCGCTTCGACGGCGCGCTCGATTCGAAGCGGATGCACGACGGCGACCGCTTCACGCTGACCGAAGACGGAACGTCGTACCGCGGTACTCCGCCGGCGCTCAAACGCGCGAAGATCGAAGGGCACGTCGAGCACGTCTCCGCCGCGCGCAAAGATCATCGCGCGACGCTGAACGTCGTCATGGACAACGTGGTGCTCGCCGACGGCACGCGCGCGCCGATCGACGCGACGATCACGGCGATCGGCGCGCGCGATCCGCGCACACTACGGCTTCGCGACGCCGGTCTCGTCCTCGGCGCACGCGTGACCGGAGAACCGGGCCGCAAGAAGCCCGGCGGTGAGGGCGTCGCGCTCAGGTCGCGCAGTGCCGCGAAGCAGATCGAGGTACGGCGCGGGACGGTCGTGCGGGTGAAGCTGCTCGAGCCTATTGCAACCGTAGGCTGATCAGAGCCGGTAGCGCTGCTCGAAAACGAACAGCGTTCCGGTGAAATCCGGCGGCGGGCCGCCGGGACGGCTCGGGATCCCGGCGAGCGCGCTGCGCCTCAGCGTGAGCAGCGACGTCGTGCGCGCGCTTTCGGCGAGCTGCAGACCCGCGAACGCCGTGCGCTGCGCGAAGTCGACGTTTGTGGTGGCCGCGCCGAAGCTGCCGCGCATCCCGTAGCGCGCGACGCCGGCTGAAACGAGCAGGTTCTTGTCGACGTGCCGTGAGAGCGTCAGCACGACTTCTGGGTTGTCGTACGAGACCGTGTCTTCGGGGTGCGCGAGGACGGCGCGGCGGCGCATCGTGTCCTCGGCGTAGTCGATCGTCAGGTCGGCGAACGCAGGATGCCAGCCGACGAAGAGGCCGAACTGGTGCTGGCGGCCGAGCGTCGCCGCGTTGTTCGGCTGCGGGAGGAAGAAGCCGTCGACGAAGCCGGTCTTGAGCGCGTTCGCGTACGTGATCGGCTCGATCTGACCGAAGTTCGCGTACGACGCGCGCACGTCGAGCGGGCTGCCGCCGCCCTTCAGGGCGTACCTCACGCGATATCCTTGGCGGTCGATGTTGACCGGAAAGTCGTTGATGAGCTGGTAGTTCGACTTCAGCCACTGACCCGGCCACGACCAGGCGATGCTCCACACGTTTTCCGGCGCGCCGTACGGCAGCAGCTCTTGCGCGTAGTACGCTTCGTTGCGGTAGAAGTCGAGTGATGCAGTCGCGCGCCCCGTGGTGCGCGAGATGCCCAGGTGCGCGTAGTTTCCCGCTTTGCCGGTACCGGGCTGCGCGACGTGATCGGCGTCGTAGGTCGAGTGGCCGAGCTCCGCGACGGCGTCGAGCGCTTTCGTCGCGTGAAAGGTCGCGCCGAGGCCGAAGATCCGCTGGCGCTGCCCGCCGATCATGCTCGCCGGAAGCGGGCCCTGCGGCGAAAACTCGATGCGGTTGTCGCCGCCGTAAAGGATCGTCGTCGAAATGAGATCGCCGCCGGTCGCGACGTGCAGGTATTGCGCGGTGTATCTCGTCCCTTCGCCGTGATCGACGACGACGGAAGCCATGTTCATCCTCGCCGAGGTCCCCGGCAACGACGGCAGCGTAGCCGACGTCAGCTCCACCGTCGCAAGCCCGTGCTTGCCGACGAGATCGATCCCGTGCAGCAGAAGATACTGTGATGACGGCTGCCACGCGTCGAGCGACGCCGTACCGTCGCCCAGTGATTCGGGCGTCGTCATTCCGAGCGAGGGCAGGGCACCGGTAATCGCGGGCTGCACGAAAACGAATTGCGCCGTCTGTGCGAGATCGAACCAGCCGGCGCGCAGCGCAAGATTGCCGTCCTTCGTCAACACTGTTCCCGAAAGGATCGATGCGACGAAGCCGGTTCCGTCGTCGCTTCCTGCATGAGTGGGGAATGTGACCCGATAGGGCAATCGCTGCGCCCCGAGATGCGGGTTCAGCGGCGCAAACGGCGACTCGCCCCAATACACGGCGTTCGTCGTGCTGCCGCGCACGTACCCGAGCCCCAGCGTCACTCCCGCGTCGAACGTCCGTCCCGCGTACGCCGGACGAACGTAGAGCGCCGACTCCAGCGCGTTCCCCGGGACGAGCGGCGCGCTCGAAAAGACTTCATACGGCGTCAGGGGCGAAAGCGGGTCGCCGTTCGCGAAGCCTCCGGCCTCCGGTGGAACGATTCCGGGTCCGTGCGTTCCTTGCGAGATGAACGTCGTGTGTGCGTCGACGGCGAAGCGCACCGTACCGGGCCGCTGCGATGGCGCGGGCGACGGCGACGATTGCACCGGCGGCGAAGCCGGCGCTTGCGGTGCGGCCGAAGCGGGCGCGGTTTGTGCGAGGGCGGGCGTCGGCGCGGCGAACGTCGCGAGCGCGCAGAGGAAGAAGGCTGCGTTCAGCAGCGAGCGCATCGGGAGAAGCTCCATCAGAGGACCGGGAAGATGAGGAAGACGATGCCGACGATCGCGATGAACGTGCCGCTCAGCACTTCACCGTAGCGCTCGAAGGCGCCGAGGCGGACGTTTTGCAGGCCGGCGGTCGACGCGACCGTCAGCACGACGTACGTTGCGATCGTGCTGATCGCGAAGACGACCGACATGACCGCGATGAGCGCGGGCCCGTACTTC
>DASZGA010000217.1:0-9853 GCA_035939295.1 Candidatus Elarobacter sp.
GCGTGGATCAGCCACAGATCGAGGGCGCCGAGCGCGTAGAACACGACGAAGGCGATGAAGACCCGCTCGCGCTCCGTCCGGATCGACATGTCGAGATCCGAGATGCGGTCCGTCGCGTACAAGAAGAAGATGAACAGCATCGGCGCGATCGAGGTGAAGAACGCGCTGTTGAAAAGCAGGATCCAGAAATCGGTCGCGCCGTTCGAACGGTCGTCGGCGAGGATCACGAACAAGGCGAGCGAGGTAAGGAACGGGTTGCAGACCGTCGAGACGATCCGTGCGACGTCGGTCCAGACCCGTTTGCGGACGCGCAGCGGGGTCGGCGAAGGGAGGGGGACCTGCACGGGGCCGGGCTTTCGGCCCCTGGCGGAGAACATCCCCGGATGATCCTGGAGCGCATCGCGTCCCCGGCCGACGTCAAGCGGCTCGACCATGCCGAGCTGGAAGGGCTGGCCGCCGAGATCCGCGAGACGCTGATCCGCGTCTGCGCAGCGAACGGCGGTCACCTCGCACCGAATCTCGGCGTCGTCGAGCTGACCATCGCCCTGCACCGCGTGCTCGACATGCCGCGCGACGTCGTGGTCTGGGACGTGAGCCACCAGAGCTACGTCCACAAGATGCTGACCGGCCGCGCCGGCCGCATCGACACGCTGCGCCAAGGCGGCGGCGTGAGCGGCTTTGCGATGCGCAGCGAGTCGGAGTACGACGCGTTCGGCGCCGGCCACGCCTCGACGTCGATCTCGGCGGCGCTCGGAATGGCGACCGCCCGCGATCTCGGCGGCGGCAACGAGACGATCGTCGCGGTGATCGGTGACGGCGCGCTGACCGGCGGGCTCGCCTACGAAGCGATCAACAACGCCGGGCTGCTGAAGACGAACTTCATCGTCATCCTGAACGACAACGAGATGTCGATCGCGCCGAACGTCGGTTCGATCGCCTCGTACCTCGGGATGCTGCGCTCGAAGCCGTTCTTCACCAAGGGCCGCGAAGTGCTCAAGGGCGTCCTCGACCACGTTCCGCTCGGCGACACCGCGCGCAAGGCGCTCTCCACCGCCGAGATCGCCGGGATGCGGTTCACGCTGCACGATCACAAAGCGCCGGTGATCTTCGAGGAGATGGGGTTCCGCTACGTCGGTCCGATCGACGGCCACGACCTCGGCACGCTGACCGACGTCATCTCGAACGCGCGCAAGATCAACGGCCCCGTGCTGCTGCACGTCAAGACCGTCAAAGGGAAGGGCTACGACATCGCCGAGGGCGACAGCCGCACGTTCCACGGCGTCGGCCCGGGCGTCTACCATCCCGACGAAGGGAAGCTGGAGAAGAAGCCGGCGCGGCCGACGTTCGCGCAGGCGTTCGCCGACGCGGCGATCGCCGCCGCCGAGCGCGACCCGCGCGTCGTCGCGATCACCGCGGCGATGCCCGACGGCACCGGGCTCGCGAAGTTCGCCAAGAAGTTTCCGCAGCGCTACTTCGACGTCGGGATCGCCGAGGCGCACGCGGTGTGCTTCGCCGCCGGCGCGTCGACGCGCGGGATCAAGCCGATCGCCGCGATCTACTCCACGTTTCTGCAGCGCGCGTACGACCAAGTCGTGCACGACGTCGCGGTGCAGTCGCTCCCCGTCGTCTTCGCGATCGACCGCGCCGGGTTCGTCGGTGACGACGGCCCGACGCACATGGGCTTGTACGACGTCGCGTACCTGCGCACGCTCCCCGGGATCACGATCATGGCGCCGCGCAGCGAAGCGGAGGTCGCGCCGATGCTCGACCTCGCGCTCTCGCTCGGCAGTCCCGCGGCGATCCGCTACCCGCGCGGCTCGACCAGCGGCAAGCACGACGAGCCGCCGGCGCCGCTCGTTCTCGGCCGCGCCGAAGTGCTGCGCGCAGGAAGCGACGTTGCGATCCTTGCGCTCGGCAACACCGTCGACGCGGCGCTCGACGCCTACGACTTGCTGCAGGCCGACGGGCTCCGCCCGACCGTCGTCAACGCGCGCTTCGTCGCGCCGCTCGACGAGACGCTGCTCCTCGAGCTGGCGGAGACGCACCGCCGCTTCATCACGTTGGAAGAGCACAGCCTCGCCGGCGGGTTCGGCTCGGCCGTCGTCGAGTTCGTGAACGACCACGGCATGCAGGTGGCAGTCGAGCGGATCGGGGTCCCGAACGTCCTCGTCCAGCACGCCAAGCCGGAGGCGCAACGAGCCCAGTTCGGCCTCTCCGCCGAGAACATCGCCGCCCGCGTCCGAGCGCTTAGCCCGGCCCAGACCGCCTGAGAAACAGGAAGTTTCCCTGGCCGGGGCCAAGCCCCGGCGGTTCTTTTCGCCCGGTTCCGGAGGAACCGTACAGGAGTCTCCCCATCGTGCTTCCCGTGCTGCTCGCGGCCGCCTCGGCTGCGCCGGCGGCCGCCAAGGCGGCGGCCCCCGCCGTCAAGGCGACGACGGTCCCGTTCAAGCTCCCCGACAATTTCCAGCCCGTCTTCGACACGACGCCGCACACGTGGCTCGCGCTGCACGCCGGCTGGCTGACGCACACGTTCGCCGCGCTGTTCATCCTGTTCGGTGTGCTGCTGGTCGTGCTGCTGGCGATTCAGACGACGAAGCAAGAAGGCCTGAGCGGTACGATCGGCGGCCGCGTCGAGTCGTCGACGCGCCGGCTCGGACTCGACGCGCAGATCGCGCGCGTGACCCAGTTCGTCGCGATCGCCTTCGTCTTCGTCGCGGTGCTTACGAGCCTCTCAGGGATTTAAGTTGGCGCTGCTCGAGGTCCACGACCTCAAGACGACGTTCCGAACCGAAGACGGCACCGTCGCCGCCGTCAACGGGCTCTCGTTCGCGGTCGAACCAGGCTCGACGCTCGGGATCGTCGGCGAGTCGGGCTCGGGCAAATCGGTCACCTCGCTCTCGATCATGCGGCTCCTCGCGCAGAACGGGACCATCGAGCGCGGCAAGGTTCTCTTCAAGGGCGAGAACTTGCTCGAGAAGAGCGAAGCGGAGATGCGCAAGATCCGCGGCCGCGACATCGCGATGATCTTCCAAGACCCGATGACCTCGCTGAACCCGGTGCTGACGATCGGCGAGCAGATCGCGGAAGCGGTTCGCCTCCACCTCGGGATGAACAAGAGAGAGGCGCTCGACAAAGCGGTCGAGATGCTGAAGCTGGTGCGCATTCCCGTGCCCGAGAAGCGGCTGCGCGACTACCCGCACCAGTTCTCCGGCGGGATGCGGCAGCGCGTGATGATCGCGATGGCGCTCTCGTGCGATCCCGCCGTACTGATCGCCGACGAGCCGACGACTGCGCTCGACGTGACGATCCAAGCGCAGATCATCGAGCTGATGAACGAGATGCAGGAGCGGCTCGGCTCCGCGATCGTGCTGATCACGCACGACCTCGGCGTCGTCGCCGAGACCTGCGAGAACGTGCTGGTCATGTACGGCGGCAACATGGTCGAGTACGGCACGGCGAAACAGATCTTCGAGTCGCCGAAGATGCCGTACACGATGGGGCTGCTGGAGTCGCTGCCGCGGCTCGACCAAGCCGGCTCGCGCCTGGTCCCGATCGACGGGCAGCCGCCGAACCTGCTGCGGATGCCGCCCGGCTGCGCGTTCGCGCCGCGCTGCCGCTACCGGATGCCGATCTGCGAGAACCCCGTCCCGCTCTACGACTTCGGCGACGGACACGTCGCGCGGTGCTACCTCTACGACGCGCGGGCGGAGGGTCAGAAGACGATCGAAGCCGAGAACCGCCCCATTGTCCCCGATTCCGCGGTTGCGAAGACGCCGCAGGCGCTGGCGAAATGAGCGCGGCTCCGTTCAGCGACAACGGCGCGGTGGGCGCGCGCGACGACCTGGTCGTCGTCCGCGATCTTCACAAGTACTTCCCGATCACGGCCGGCGTCTTCAGCCGCCACGTCGGCGACGTAAAAGCGGTCGACGGCATCGACTTCGAGATCCGGCGCGGCGAAACGCTGGGGCTGGTCGGCGAGTCCGGTTCCGGAAAGACGACCGCGGGACGCGTAATCCTGCGCCTCACCGAGGCGACGAAGGGGAGCGTGAAGTTCGAAGGGCGCGAGCTGGTCGGTCTCTCGCGCGGCGAGCTGCGGCCGCTGCGCAAAGAGATGCAGATCATCTTTCAGGACCCGTACGCCTCGCTGAACCCGCGCATGACGGTCGGCTCGATCGTCCGCGAGCCGCTCGAGATTCACGAGATCGCGAAAGGCAAAGAGGCCGACACGCGCGTTCAGGAGCTGCTGCGGCTGGTCGGGCTGCAGCCGTACCACGCGAACCGCTACCCGCACGAGTTCTCGGGCGGGCAGCGGCAGCGCATCGGCGTCGCGCGCGCGCTCGCCGTCGCCCCGAAGTTCATCGTCGCCGACGAGCCGGTCTCCGCGCTGGACGTCTCGATCCAGGCGCAGGTGATCAATTTGCTACAGGACCTCCAGCAGAAGCTGGGGCTCACGTATCTGTTCATCGCCCACGACCTCTCGGTCGTCCGCCACATCTCCAACCGCGTCGCGGTGATGTACGTCGGGAAGATCGTCGAGATCGCCGACCGCGACCGGCTCTACGACAACCCCCTCCACCCGTACACGCAGGCGCTGCTCTCCGCGATCCCGATCCCCGATCCGGACGTCGAGCGCCGCCGCAAGCGGATCATCCTCACCGGCGACATCCCCTCGCCGGTGAACCCGCCGTCGGGCTGCCGCTTTCACACGCGCTGCCCGATCGCGTTCGACCGCTGCAAGGTCGAGGTTCCGGCGTTCAACGAGTACGAGCCCGGCCATCGCGCGGCGTGTCACTGGGTCGAAGAGCACGGCGGCAAAGCACCCGATCTCGCCGCCGGCCCCGCGGTTCTGTCCTGAAAAAAATGAGGAGCGGTTGCGAAACCGCTCCTCTCTGATGTACCGGGAAGACTAGGCTTTCTTCTTGCGTCCGCCGGCCTTCTTACGGCCGCCGGCCTTCTTGCGTCCGCCCGCGGCCTTCTTACGCCCGCCGGCTTTCTTCTTGCGTCCGCCGGCGGCTTTCTTCTTGCCGTAGCCGCCCTTCTTGCGACCGCCCGCGGCCTTCTTCTTGCGCCCGCCGGCTTTCTTCTTGCGTCCGCCGGCTTTCTTCTTGCCGTAGCCGCCCTTCTTGCGACCGCCGGCCGCTTTCTTACGGCCGCCGGTTTTCTTCTTCGCGCCGCCGGCCGCTTTTTTACGGCGTCCGTTGGTGGCTTTCTTACGGCCGGCGCCTTTGCGGCGTCCGCCGCGGCGACCGGTCGTTCCAGCGTCAGTCGTTTCGCCGGTTCCGCCGGTGCCGTTATCGGTATCCGTACTCATTCAACCTCCTCGTCCGCGCGGACGGAGTTTGTCATCGTGCGCCGATTTCTCGGCACATGTTAGTCGCAGAATACACAGATTTTGCGATTCGTGCAACTCTTCGGCCCGAGCGGCTGTTCCGCGCGCGCGCCGCGCGGAGGAATTGGAGGGTGTTGACGTGGGGGTTTATACTGTGGCCCGAAGCTCGTCGCGGACGAGCCCCACCCTCTGGAGACCCCCGTGGCGAAGCCGCTGATCATCGTCGAGTCGCCGACGAAAGCCAAAACAATCAAGAAATTCTTGCCCCCGCGCTACGTCGTCAAGGCGTCGGTCGGGCACGTCCGCGACCTGCCGAAATCGACGCTCGGCGTCGAGGTCGACAACCAGACGTTCGTCCCGCGCTACCTGACCATCAAAGGGAAGGGCGACGTCATCAAGGACCTCAAGGCAGCGGCGAAAGGGGCGTCCGAGGTCTACCTCGCGACCGACCCCGATCGCGAGGGCGAGGCGATCGCGTGGCATCTCGCCGAGCTGCTGAAGCTCGAAAACCCGAAGCGGATCGAGCTGCACGAGATCACCAAAGACGCGGCGCTGGCGGCGCTCAAGGACCCGCACGCGATCGACATGCCGCGCGTCAACGCGCAGCAAGCGCGCCGGATCCTGGACCGATTGGTCGGCTACAAGATCTCGCCGCTGCTGTGGGCGAAGGTGCGCGGCGGGCTCTCCGCCGGGCGCGTGCAGTCGGTCGCGGTGCGGCTGATCGTCGACCGCGAGCGCGAGATCCGCGCCTTCAATCCTCGGGAGTATTGGACGGTCACGGCGCAGCTCGCCGGCGAAGGATCGCCCATCGTCTTCCCGGCCGACCTGCACCAGATCGGCGGCGAGAAAGCCGAGATCACCAACGGCGAGCAGGCCCAAGAGATCATGGACGCGCTCGAGGGCGCGCGCTTCCGCGTCGCCTCGGTCAAGACGCGCGAGACGCGCCGCAACGCTGCCGCGCCCTTCACGACCTCGACGCTCCAGCAGGAAGCCTCGCGCAAGCTCAAGTTCCGCGTCCGCAAGACCATGCAGATCGCCCAGGCATTGTATGAAGGCGTCGACCTCGGCAAGGCCGAGGGGACGCAGGGGCTCATCACCTACATGCGCACCGACTCGACGCGGATCGCCGACTCGGCGCGCGACGCGGCGCGCGAGTACGTCGCCGGCCGGTTCGGCGAAGAGTTCTCCAGCGGCGGGCGGCAGTTCAAGATCAAGGAAGGTGCGCAGGACGCGCACGAGGCGATTCGCCCGACGTCCGTGTTCCGCACGCCGGAATCGCTCTCCGGGATCCTCAAGCGCGACGAGCGGCGTCTCTACCAGCTGATCTGGGAGCGGTTCGTCGCCTCGCAGATGGCGCCGGCGGTGTTCGACCAGACGACCGTCGACATCACGGCGGCCGAGCGCTACACGTTCCGCGCGACCGGGAGCGTTCTCAAGTTCGCCGGCTTCACCGCCGTCTATGAGGAAGGGACCGACGACGCCGCACCGGCCGACGGCGCGCCGTCGCAGAACGGGAAGTCCGCGAAGGCGCGGCCGATCCTGCCGAAGCTCTCCGAAGGCGAGAACCTCGACGCGAAGTCGATCGAGCCGAAGCAGCACTTCACCGAGCCGCCGCCGCGCTTCACCGAAGCGACGCTGGTCCGCGCGTTGGAAGAAAACGGGATCGGCCGGCCGTCGACCTACAGCGCGATCGTCGAGACCGTGCAAGCGCGCGGGTACGTCGAGCAGCTCGAGCGCCGGTTCCATCCGACCGACATCGGCGAGCAAGTGAACGACCTGCTCGCCGAGCACTTCCCCGACATCGTCGACCTGAAGTTCACGGCGTTGATGGAAGGCAAGCTCGACGACTTGGCCGAGTCCGGCGGCGACTGGGCGGCGACGGCGAAGGTCCTCGGCGATTTCTACGCCGACTTCAAGAAAGAGCTCGACGAGGCGGAGCGCAAGCTGCCGAAGTTCGAGCAGCGCGACGAGCCGACCGACGAGATCTGCGTGAACTGCGGGAAGCCGATGGTCATCAAGACCGGGCGCTTCGGCCGCTTCATGTCGTGCACGGGTTATCCCGAGTGCAAGACGACGAAGCCGATTCTCAAGGACACCGGGGTGAAGTGCCCCAAGTGCGGCGGGATCGTCGCCGAGCGCAAGTCGCGCAAGGGCCGCACGTTCTACGGCTGCGCGAACTACCCGGCGTGCGACTTCGTCTCGTGGGACAAGGTCGCGGCGCAGCCGTGCGCCGTCTGCGGCGACTACGTCGTCGAGAAGCCGAAGCGCGGCGGTTCGGTCACCTACGTCTGCCACACCGACCGCAGCCACGCGACGGGGCTCGGCAAATCCGAAGACGCCGAAGATGCGGATGCCGACGCGGAGCTCGAACCCGTCTAACATCATGGCTGACGTCACGATCATCGGCGGCGGGCTTGCCGGCAGCGAAGCGGCGTGGCAGGCGGCGCGGCGCGGGGCGTCGGTCGTGCTGTACGAGATGCGCCCGCACAAGCACGGGCCGGCGCACCACACCGGGACGCTCGCCGAGCTGGTCTGCTCGAACTCGCTGCGCGGCGCCGCGCTCGAGAACGCGGTCGGGCTGCTGAAAGAAGAGCTCGCGCGGCTCGACTCGCTGATCGTCACCTCGGCGCGCGAGGCGGCGGTGCCGGCGGGCGGCGCGCTCGCGGTCGACCGCGAGCGGTTCGGCGCGCTGGTCGAGTCGCGGCTCGCAGCGCTGCCGAACGTCGAGATCCGGCGCGAGGAAGTCGTGTCGGTTCCGGACGGAACGGTGATCGTCGCTTGCGGGCCGCTGCCGTCCGAACCGCTCGCCGATGCGGTCGACGCGCTGGTCGGCGGGCGGCTGCACTACTACGACGCCGCCGCGCCGATCGTCGCGCTCGACTCGATCGACACCGGCGCGATGTACCGCAAGTCGCGCTACGACAAGGGCGAAGGCGACGACTATCTCAACATCCCGCTCGACCGCGAGACGTACGCGCGCTTCGTCGAAGACCTGCGCACGCTGCCGAAGCACCAGCCGCACGGCTTCGAAGAAGACGCCGGCGCCGGCGACGTGCCGTATTTCGAAGGCTGTCTCCCGATCGAGGAGATGGCGGCGCGCGGCGAGGACGCGCTGCGCTTCGGCCCGCTCAAGCCGGTCGGGCTGCGCGATCCGCGGACCGGGAAGACGCCGCACGCCGTCGTGCAGCTGCGCAACGAGAACGCCGCCGGCACGGCGCTGAACCTGGTCGGTTTTCAGACGCGGCTCACCTGGCCGGCGCAAAAAGAAGCCTTCGGAAAGCTCCCGGGGCTCGCGAACGCGGAGTGGCTGCGGCTCGGCGTGATGCACCGCAACACGTTCATCGACTCGCCGCGGCTCCTCGGCCCCGATCTGCGACTGCGCGCGAACCCGCGGATCTTCTTCGCCGGCCAGATCACGGGCGCCGAAGGCTACGTCGAAGCGGCTGCGTGCGGGACGATCGCTGCGATCGCCGCAACGCGCGAACGGCTCGGTTTGCCGCCGGTCGAAGTCCCGGCCGACACCGCGCTCGGCGCCGTGATCGCGCATCTGCAGAACACCGAGTCGCCCGACTTTCAGCCGGCGAACGTCACCTGGACGTTCTTCTCGCCGCTCGAGCAGAACATCCGCGACAAGCGTCTGCGCCGCGCCGCGATGGCCGAACGAGCGCTGGCGAAGATCGACGCTTTCGCCGCCGCCGTCGCTCCGCAACGAACGGTCGCGGTCGGCGTCTGACGCCCGCCGCGATGCGCCGCTCGGTCAGCGTTCGCTCGCATGGCAATCCAAGCGCGAAGCACCCTGCGAGGTGCAACTAGCGAGCCGCGCGGGGAGTACCTAGCCTGGATGAAGATTCGTTCGACGACGATCTGCGCGGTCCGCAGGGACGGGACGATCGCGATGGCGGGCGACGGGCAGGTGACCGTCGACAAGACCGTCATGAAGCACGGCGCCCGCAAGGTTCGCACGATCGCGGGCGGCAAGGTCCTGGCCGGGTTCGCCGGCAGCGCCGCCGACGGGATCACCTTGCTCGAAAAGTTTGAAGGCAAGATGAGCGCGTACAAGGACAACGTGGTGCGCGCCGCCGTGGAGCTCGCGAAGGACTGGCGTCAGGACCGGGCGCTGCGCCGGCTCGAAGCGCTGCTGATCGTCGGCACGCCCGAGCACCTCTTCGTTCTCAGCGGCACCGGCGACGTGATCGAGCCCGACGAAGGCGTCGCGGCGATCGGGAGCGGCGGACCGTACGCGCAGGCCGCCGCGATGGCGCTGCTCGGCCACTCCAACCTCGATGCCTCCGCGATCGCCAGAGAAGCCCTCCGCATCGCCGGAAGAATCGACATTTACACCAACGACGACGTAGAAGTGATCACGCTCTGATGGCCCCTGTCCGTAACCCCCAAGATTTGACCCCGCGCGAGATCGTCATCGAGCTCGACCGCTACATCGTCGGTCAGGGCGACGCGAAGCGCGCCGTCGCGGTCGCGATGCGCAACCGCTATCGCCGCGAGCGGTTGCCGGAACACGTCCGC
>DASZGA010000218.1:0-3145 GCA_035939295.1 Candidatus Elarobacter sp.
AAGATCACGCCGACCATCGCGCCTGCGACGCCGGGGACGTTCGCGAGGAACGATCCCACGCCGCCGGACGCGAGCGGGATCGCAAGCGCCCAGCGATGCGCACGGCTGCCGAGTACGACCCCGACGCCGAGCGAGCCGAACACGACCGCGACGCCGCACGCCGCCCAGATCAGCGTAACCGCGTGCGGGCCGATCCCGCGCGCGGCGAACGCGCTTACCGCGAAGGTCATGAACGCGAGGTACGCGACGCCGAAACCGGCGTACGCCGCGACGAAGAAGACATTGTCGGCGCGCAGCATGTCGCGCCAGCGGAACGGCTCGTCGGCGGCAGCCTCGCGTTGAGGCGGTTGTGCGGGAAGCAGCCAAGCGAAGAGTACGACTGCGACCGCAGGCAACGCCCACAACGCGGTGACGATGCGCCACCGCACCGCCTCGCCGAGTGTCCACGCGCCGGCCGGCGCGGAGGCAACCAGCGCGATTCCGATCGCGCTCCAAGCGAGCGCGCTCGCGATTCCGCGGCGTTCGGGTGCGACGCGCTCGAGCGCGTCGGTGACTGCGCTTGCGATCCCGACGCCGCTGGCGAGCCCGATCGCCAATCGTGCAAGGGTGAGAACCAACGCGTTCGGCGCCAACGCCGAAACGACGAGGAACAACGCGACGAGCGCGTGCGTGATTGCGGTCATGCGCGGCAGGCGCGCACGATCCCGCAGCAGCGAGGGCGCGGCGATCGTTCCGGCGAGATAGCCTCCGACGTGGATCGCCGCGATCGCGCCGTACAACGCGTAGCCGCCGCCAAGATCGTGCCGGATCGCCGGCAGCACCAAGCCGTAGCCGACCCGCGCCAAGCCGATGTCCGCCGCGATCGCCAGCGCAGCGACGAAAACGGCGCGATTTGCCGTCGTCACGTTATGCTCGATGCTCTTATATGCGCGTGGCGAGTTGCGCGACGTCGATGCCGAAGCGCTCGCGGAGTGCTTCGCGTCCGGCTTTGGTGATCCGCAGCGCGCGCGTTCCGCCGCGGCGTTGCACCCAGTTCTCGCGCAGCAGCCGTTGCTGCAGCGCGGCTCCGAGCGCGCCGCCGAGGTGCGGGCGCGACTCCGTCCAGTCGCTGCACGCCGTCGCGAACTGACGCCGTTTCGTCGCGATCTCGTCGAGGTCGATCGCCAGCGCGCCGAACACGGCGCTCGCATCGCGCCCGAGCTCGACCTCGCCCAAGCCGGAGCGGCCCTTGCGCGCCGCGGCGCTCGTGCGGACGTCACGGATAGCGCGTCGCGCCACCAGCGAGCGGAAAAGCGCTACCCCTAACCGTCCCGCGAGATGGTCGTAGCAGCTCCGCGCGAGCGCGATCTCCGGGACCTCGCGTGCCGCCGCCGCTCCCGTGTGCGACGCGCGCTCGAGCGCTTCGATGACGGACGCCACGGCCGGGTCCGCGAGCTCGTACGCGACGTAGCGGCCGCTGCGCGACGTCTCGACAAGCCCGGCGCTGCGCAGCAGTGCGAGGTGGTTCGAGACCTTCGACTGTGCCGCGCCGGTGTGCGCGACCAGCTCGGAAACCGTTGCCGGCCCGCTCATCAGATGCTGCACGACGGCGTAGCGGATGGGATCGCTCAGTGCGGTGACGATTCGCAGTGGCTCGTTGACATGGGGACTCATCGGTGCTAAGGTAGCGCGTTCTCCCCGAAATATCAAGAGGTTCTGATATGTCGAGTGCGACGGCGCAGATGAAGCCGCGGATGTCGTTCGACGAGGCTGTCGCGGCGGCGACCGCCGCCGACCCGTACCCGCGCTACGCGATGCAGGTCGCCGCGGCGCCGTTCGACATTGCCGGTCCGGGCCGCTGGATCGCGGCCAGCGCGCGCGCCGTCGAGCACGTTCTGCTCGCACGCGAGTTCAGCGTAAGTGCCCCTCCCGGCACGTTCGCTGCGCGCACAATACGGCGCGACGACGGCGAGCTGCACGCTCGCGTGCGGCCGTTCGTCGAGTCGCGTCTCGCCATCGAATCGGGCGAGGCCGCATCACGCGCCGGCGCGCTCGCGCGAGCGCTTTGGGCGACGACGGCGGGTTCCGACGCGGCGCGCGTCGACGCGCTCGCGGAGTGGCTGCCCACCGCCGCGGTCGCGGCGTTCATCGGGCTCGACCCGTTCGATCGCACGATCCATCGGTCCGCACAGATGTTGGCGCGCGGACTTGCCGCGGGCGCCGGCGACGTGGCGGCCGCGCTTGCGGAAGAAGCGGCCGCAGATCTGTGGGCGCATGTGCCGGGCAACACCGATGACGAACGCGCGAATGCGGCGGCGCTCTTCGCGCAAGCGCACGACGCGACCGCGGGGCTGATCGGCAACACGCTGCTGGCGCTCGCGTCCGACGCACGGCTGGCGGAAGGCGTCCGCGCCGATCGCGCCGCGCTCGAAGTGGCCGTCGCCGAGACCGCGCGCTTCGACGCGCCGGTTCAGAACACGCGTCGCAGGGCCCTTGCGGACGTCGTAGTTCTCGGCCACGAAGTACACGCGGGCGACATCGTGCTCGTGCTGCTCGCCGCCGCGAATCGCGACCCTGCTGCAAACGACGATCCGGCGCGCTTCGCGATCGACCGCCCGAACCGGCGCTGCTTCACCTTCGGCGCCGGAATGCACGCCTGTCCGGGCAAGCAGCTAGCGATCGCGATCGCGAGCGCCGGCGTCGCGTGCGTGCTCGGCGCAAGGACCGATCTCGTTCAGCTCGCGCGCGGCGCATCGTACCAACCCTCGCTGAACGCTCGCATTCCGCGCTTCAGCGAAGCGGCATCCCGTTTTCCGCCGTCATAGCTGTTCCGCGAGCGACGGCCGGGATCGGGCTGCGCGCGGTAGAAGAGCGGGCGGATGGCCTTTCCAGGTGTGGTCGCCGCGGTCGCCGCGTGCGCGCTTTCGGGAACCGTGCACGGCGACGACGGAGCTCCCGTTCGCGCGCACGTCGTCGCGGCGGGCACCGCCATGAATGCGACCGATTCGGACGCGCACGGACGCTTCGCGCTCGATCTGCCGTGCGGGCGGATTCGGCTAACGGTCGCGGCGCCCGGGTTCGCGTCGACCGACGTCGACGTCGAGGTGAAGAACCAGAGCCGTGTCGAGGTTACGCTCGAATCGGCGGGCAGCGGCCGGCTGCGCCA
>DASZGA010000219.1:0-3748 GCA_035939295.1 Candidatus Elarobacter sp.
AACAAGGAGACGTCGGCGGATCCGGATGCGACGGAGTTGATCATCGCGAAGCATCGGAACGGGAAGGTGGGGACGATCAAGTTGCGGTTCCAGCCCGAGCACACGCTGTTCGTCCCGTACGGCGACGAGTCGCACTACCCGAACCCGTAAGATCGTGGACACGGCGCAGAATCCGATGCACAGCGGCGGGATCGTCCCGGCGCAGTTGACGCTCGGCGTCGCCGACATCGACGCCACCGAAGTGTTCTACCGCGACGTGCTCGGCGTCGCGACGGTGCGGCGCGGCGATGCGGTCCGGATCGCATTCGGCGAGTTCACGCTCGTCTTCGAGCATGCGCCGCCGACGGAGCGCGCGAAGTTCGAGCTGGGGTTGCGTGTCCCCGACGTAGCTGCACTCGACGTTATAGCCGCGCGCGTCGGAGCCGCAACGTACGATCGCGACGGCGGCGGCCGCGCGCTCTTCGTCACCGACCCCGACCACTACACGATCGAGATCTTCGCCCGCTAGGCACGCCTTAGCTCAGGCTGTGCGGGGTTCGACGAGACGCAGCTTCGGGCGCTTGACGCTTCGGAGCAGTGCGACGAGCGCGTCGAAGCGCTGCGGGCGGCCGAAACGATAGCCCTGACCCTCGTCGCAGCCGACGGACGAGACGAACGCGGCTTGTTCGTCGGTTTCGATCCCTTCGGCGACGACGCGCAGGCCGAACGCCTTCGCGACGTTGACGATCGAGACGACGATCGCGCGGTCGGACTCGTCTTCGGTCACGTCGCGGATGAACGTCTGATCGATCTTCAGCATCGTGATCGGCAGCCGCTTGAGGTGCGCGAGCGAGCTGTAGCCGATCCCGAAGTCGTCCATCGCGATGTGGACGCCGAGCTCGCGAAGCCGCTCCAGCGCGGGAAGCGCGTCGTCGTCGAGCGCGGCGGTTTCCGTCACCTCGATGATCAGCGCGTGCGGCGGCATCTCAAACTCGGCGAGTGCGGTCCCCACGGTGACCGGGAGGGCGGGCTCACGGAGATCGCGCGCCGAGAGGTTGACCGCGATCCGGAAGTCGGGGTCGATCGAGCGGAACGTCGCGGCGGAAGCGCAGGCTCGCCGCAGCACCCAGCGGTCGATGTCGACGATAACGGTCGACTGCTCGGCGAGCGGGATGAACACGGACGGCGCGATCGTCCCGCGCGTCGGGTGGCGCCAGCGCACCAGCGCCTCGCAGCCGACGATCTGGTTCCGCGCGAGGTCGACCAGCGGCTGGTATTCCAACTCTAGCTCGCCGCGCGCGAGCGCGTTGCGCAGCTCGGCTTCGAGCGCGAAGCGCTCCGCGTCCTCGGCGTGCATCGCGTTCTCGTAGACGGCGAGCGAGCTTCCGCCGGCGGCCTTCGCCTTGTACATCGCCGCATCGGCGTGCGCGGTCAGTGCGCTCGCGTCGGCGCCGTGCTCGGGGAAGATCGCGGCGCCGACGCTGACGCCGACGTAGACCTCGCGGTCGGCGAGCTGAATCGGCGCGGAGACGGCGCGAATCAGCCGCTGCGAAAGAACCTCGATGTCCTTGACGCCGGCGATCGACGACATGATGATCACGAACTCGTCGCCGCCCGGCCGCGCGATGAAATCGCCGCCGCGCACGCACTTTTGCAGCCGCGCCGCGACTTCGCGCAGCACCTCGTCGCCTGCGCCGTGGCCCATCGTGTCGTTGATCGACTTGAAGCGGTCGAGGTCGAGGAACAACAGCGCGAGCCGGCTGTCGTTGCGGCCCGCGAGCGCGACCGCTTCCTGCACGCGCTGGTCGAGCGAGAACCGGTTCGGAAGCTCGGTGAGCCGGTCGCGGTGAGCGGCGTCGAAAAGCTGGCGCTGCGTGCGCTTGAGCTCGGTGATGTCGATCGAGACGCCGACGGCGCCGACGATGTTGCCGTCGCGGTCGGCGAGCGGCTCGACGTGGTGCCGCAGCCAGTGATCGCCCTGCGCGCTTTCGACGCGGACGTGGCGCCCGGTGAAAACCTCGCGCACGACGTCCTCCGCGATCAGCACGGCGCACGCCTCGCCGACCAGCTTGTCGCCGGCCAAGCCGAGATCGTCGAGCGCCCCGCCCGAGACCGCGGTGAAGCGTCCGTCGCGCCCGACGGTCCACAGGACCGCGTCGACGTTGTTCGCGACCAGCTGCAAGGAGTGCGCGTTCTCGTGGAGCTGCGACTCGGCGATCGTCTGCGCGCTGACGTCCTGCAGCGAGATCAGCGTCTCGCCGGCCGCGGGAAGGATTCGCACCTCAACCCACGTCTGCAGCGCCGGAAACGCGTGGATCCGCTCGATCGCGACGCCGCTGCGACGCGCCGCGCGCACGTCGGGGACGAGCTCGGAGGCGAGCGGGTCGACGATCTGCTCCAGGTCGGCGCCGATCATCCCGTCGGCGGTACGGCGCAGCAGCCGCTCCGCTTCCTCGTTGACGTACGTCACGCGCAGCTCGGCGTCGACGATGTACATCCCCTCATGGACCGCTTCGAGGACGTTGTAGCGCTGCTCGGTGGCTTCGGCCGCGATCGCCCGGGCCGCGTCGCGCAGGCGGCGGCCGTGCCACCACCAGCGCGCAGCGAAACCCGCGCACGTTACCGCGGCCAGAGCGAACGCTCCGCCCGCGATGAGCAGCAGGTTCACGCGATGCCCGTGGCGCGTCCGAGCGCCGTGATTAGAAGAGCCGCTATCATCCGTGAATCGTCCCTTTGGAGACGGCGCCTGCGTTCAACACATCCGAGCGAACGTACCGTGGGTGTACCTTTTCCCTCTCCAAACCATACGCCCCACGAGCCGTCTTGTGAAGCGCCGCACAGTAAAAGATGCGTCTTTGTCAAGGCTCCGTTAACGCGTCAACGCACCGGCTACAAACCGGTGGCGCGTTGGATCGCGAGCGAGGAGACGGCGACGGCGACCCAGAGGATGAAGCCGAGGAGCAGCGGCCGGGCGCCGGCGCGGAGCAGCTTCGGAAGCTCGGTCTGCAAGCCGATCGCGGCAAGGGCGACGCTGATCAGGAGGATCGCGGCCGTCGCGATAGGGTCGTGCCAGGAGACCGGGATGATCCCGGTGCTGTTGACGAGCGCGGCGCACAAGAACCACAGGATGAACCAAGGGACGATCTTTTCCCACGGGACGTGTCCGCTCACCGCGCGCTTCGCGCGGGCGCGCTGAATCGCGATCGCGGCGACGATCGGCAGGATCAGCGTCGCGCGCGTCAGCTTCACGATCGTCGCATACTGTCCGGCTTCCTTGCCGTACGCAAACCCGGCAGCGACGACCGACGAGGTGTCGTTGATCGCCGTCCCCGCCCACAACCCGAACGCGTCCTGCGACATCTGCAGCGCGTGACCGATCGGCGGAAAAACGAGCACCGCGACGACGTTGTAGAAGAAGACCGTCGCGATCGCGAGCGCTACGTCGGCCTCTTCGGGCTCGATCACCGTCGAGACGGCGGCGATCGCCGACGCGCCGCAGATCGCGGTCCCGACGCCGATGAGCGTTTGCAGCGTGCTGCGCAGCTTCAGCAACCGGCTGACGATCGGTGCGAGAACGAGCGCGACGGCGATCGTGCCGAGCGTGACCGGCAGCGTGCCGAGCCCGGTACGCGCGACGGTCGCGATCGAGAGGCCCAAGCCGGAGACGACGATCGCGATCTGCAGCACCGTTCGCGCCGAGAACGCGAGCCCCGGTTTGAACGAGTCGGGGAGCGCGACGGCGGTGCGAATCGCTACGCCGAGCACGATC
>DASZGA010000220.1:0-5331 GCA_035939295.1 Candidatus Elarobacter sp.
CGGCGGCGTCCTCGCGATGGCCTCGATGCCGGAGTTCGACCCGAACGAGTTCGCGACGCCGATCGACGAGAAGAAGTACAACCGGCTGCTGCGCGACAAGCTCAACCCGCTCTACGACCGCGCGATCGGCGCCGCCTCGCCGACCGGCTCGACGTTCAAGATGGTCACCGGCTCCGGCGCGATCTCGAGCGGCGCGATCCAGCCGAACCAAGTGCTGTACGACTCCGGCGCGTGGGCGTGTCACGGCGTCGTCTTCCGCGACATCGCCGCCGGCGGTCTGGGTTCGGTCGGCTTCGTGCGCGCGCTCGCCGCGTCGTCCGACGGCTATTTCTACCAGCTCGGCTACCGGCTGGGGCACGAGCGGCTGCGGTACTACGCAACGCAGTACGGGCTCGGCTCGAAGCTCGGCGTCGATCTGCCCGGCGAATATCCCGGCAATTGGCCGACCGAAGAGTGGACGCAGAAGACGTTCGGCGCCGGCTATCATCTGGAACCCAGCGACGTCTGCCAGCTCGCAATCGGTCAAGGCGCGATGCAAGCGACGCCGCTGCAGATGGCCAACGTCACGGCAACGGTCGTCAACGGCGGAACGCTCTACAAGCCGCACATCGTGCAAGAGATCCGCTCGCCGCGCGGCAAGGTGCTGCGCCGCTTCGATCACGAGATCATCCGCAAGGTCGACGTGACCGCCGAGGCGATCAAAGAAGTCCGCGCCGGGATGTCGCAGGTGACGATGCCTTGGGGGACCGCTGCCGGGCTCGCGATCGACGGGCTCCCGTACGGCGGCAAAACGGGAACCGCCGAAACCGAGGGCGGGCGCGGCGCGAACACGACCTGGTTCGTCGCCTACGCGCCGGCCGACCATCCGAAGATCGCGATGGCGGTCTACATGGAGAAGTCGGCGAGTTACGGCGCGACCGTCGCCGCGCCGATCGCGCAGCACGTGATCGCCGAGTACTTCGGCAAGAAGATCCCGCCGATCTAAACGCGTTTACGCGAGAACGTGCAAGACGCGGCGAATCTCGTTCGCGCGCGCGTCGGTGCGGCCGGCGAGGCCGCTTTCGATGAGGTCGTCGCGTTTCGCGCGGTGCAGGCCGTACGCGGCGGCGAGGCCGACGGTGCCGTCGGTATCGCGCAGCGCGCGCTCGAGGAGCGCGACGTCGGCGCGGCGCGAGGCGCCGTCGATCGCGGCGTAGCGCTCGGCGACGACGTACGAGGCGTACGCGCGCTCGAGCGTCGGCGCAACGACCTCGCCGTCGCACTGGCCGAGCGATTCGATCGCGGCGACGCGCAGATCGCCTTCTTCTTCGTCGAACGCTTTGGCGAGGATCCCCGCGCACCACGCGTCGCCGACGATCCCGAGCCCGTCCAGGACGCGGCGGCGTTCGTTCTCTTCGAGCTCGCCGGCGTCGGGATCGACGAGCGTCGGCCACGAGACGCTGCGCGAGACGTGTACGACCGCGCCGGTTTGCTCCGCGTTCTCGTGCGCGCCGAGCGGGATCCGTTCGACCGGCGCGACGTGCGTAACGACCGGCTTCGACGACTCGGGCCAGAACTGCGCGATCGCGATCAAGCCGATCCCGATCACGAAGAACAGAATGCCGGGGACGACAAGCTCGCCGACGTGCGGAAACTGGAAGGCCAGCACCGCGTTATGCTTTGGCGGCTGCCGCTTCGAGGGCGTCGCGGAGCGCCGTGCGCACGTTGCGCAAACCGGCGTCGAGCGCGGCGTTCTGCGTTCCCGACAGCACGCGGTGGAACTCGTCCTGCGGGAGCGCCGCGACGTTGGTGAACGTGGCGATCAGCGCACTGCGGTACGCGTTCATCGACTCGCCGCCGCGCGGCTCGACGAACGCCGACGGCAGCAGCTCGGCGAGGATCAGCCACGGCGTTGCGGTGCCGAGCGGATCGCTTTCGAGCCGCGCGAGATACGGTGTGAGCGCCGCGACGTCGACGGGGCCTTCGAGGACGACGGTCGCTTCGCCGGGATGGACTTCCTCGGTGGGCTTCGCGTCTTCGAGCGAGTGGACGAGCTCGAGCAGCGCCGAGCGCGCCGCGCGGTCTTCGAGATCTTTTCCGGTCAGCGCGTAACGCGGCATCCGCATCTTGATGAAGAGCCGGTCGACGACCCCGCGCAGCGCTTCGCGCTCGGCGGCGAGCTTGCCGGGAACCTCGCCGTTCAAACCGACGAACGCGGTCGGCAGCAGCGTGCGAATCGCGAACAAGTGCGTGATCAGCCCGCCGTAATCCGACTGCTCGAGGAACATCAGCGCGCGTTCCAGCGCATCACGCGCGAACACCAACCGCACGCGCCGCGCAACCGGAACGGGTTCCGGTTCCGGAGCGATCGGCGGTTCGGGCGCGACGGTCGCCGCGGCCGGGGGCGAGGCTGTATCGGCAGCGGCGTGCGCGACGTGGTCGACCCGCTCCGGCTCTTCCGGAAGCGCCGCGACGGCGCCGGCTGCGACATCGGCGTCCGGCATCGCCGGCTCGGCGACCGGCGCTGACGGCTGCGGCTGTTCGGCTGGAGCGGCCGGCGGCGCGGCGGCTTCGGCCGCCGGCGGCGCAGCGGCTTCGGCCGCGTGCGGCTCCGCGACAGTCGCCTCGGCGGCGGGCGGTGCCACGGGCGCGGGGGGCGGCTCGACCGGGTGGGGCGGCGCCGGGGTGAAGCGCGCTTCGAGGGCTTCTTCGTCGTAGCGGAAGGCCGGGCGGTCGGGCGGGGCCTGCGGCGGCGGCGCGGTTGGAGGCGGAGCGGTTTGGACCTCGGCGACCGAGGCCGGCGGGAGCGCGACCGGAGACGGCGGCGGAAGCTGGACCTGCGCTGCGCGGCGCTGTTCGGCGATGTCGTGGAGGACGTCGGCGGTCCGCGGGGCGACGCCGGCGACCGAGAACGGGAGCCCCGAGGCGCGGACCGCGAACGCCGGTGTCGAGCGGACGCGGACCGACGGCGAGGAGATCGCGACCGAGGCGCCGCCGTCCCAGCTCAGGTCGGTGTGCGAGTCGATCAGCGTCCCGGCGGTGAGCGGCGTGTTGACGATCGTCCCGTAGCGGACGACGACCTCGACGCCCGGATCGACGTCTTCGAGGACCAGCCCGGCCTTCGACCACAGCACCGAGCCGCCGTCGACGTCCATCAGCGGGACGTCGTTGACCAGCGTCGAGCCGGGAAGGTACGCGGTGTGGGTGGGGAGCTGGGCGCGAACGACCAGCCGGCTCGCCGCACCGTCGCCGGTGTTGCGCGCCGAAAGCCGGACGAACAGCGGCTCGCCGGCGTCGACCGTCTCCGACGGCTGTGTCCGCAACGCGGCGCCTTCGTCGAACCGCGGCTCGGCGTTGGTGGCGATCGTCACCGGGGCGAGCGCGAGCGGGAGCAGCCCCACGGCTTCGAGCCGGCCGTTCACCGTGACGACGGTGCCGCGCGCGACCAGCCGGGCCAGCCGCAGCCGAACCGTCGCCTGGGCGCGGCCGCCGGGCGGAACGTCGCCGAAGAGCAAGGTCGTGCCGACCCTGGTCGCGCCGTCGACCGCCTCGATCCGGGCGTCGCTGGTGACCTCCAGCTGCAGCCGCGTGTCGCGGGCGATGTCGGTGCCTTCGTTGACGACCACGACCTCGACGTCGCCGTGCCGGCTCGGCCGCAGCGGCTCGCCGCCGGGGTACGTCATCGTCGACGTCGCCGGCGCGAAGCGCGGCCGCGACCGGACGAGCAGCTCGATCTGGCCGAGCGCCGCCGCCGGGGTCTGATCGTTCTCGAGCCGCGCCCGCAGCCGGATCGCCGAGCGGTCCGGGATCGGCGAAGCAACGGTCCCGGCAAGCATGAACGTGCGCGTCGCGCCGGGCGCAAGCGTCCCGACGTCGATCCCGACGGGCTGGACGCGCGCCTCGCCGCCGCCGTCGGAGTACCGCAGCGACTGTAGCGCCGTATCGGCTTCGATCGCGATTCGCACCCCGGTCGCTTGCGCCGTCCCGTCGTTCGCGATCCGGATCGTCGCGCGGACCTCGCTGCCCGGCGAGACCTGCGCCGAACCGTCGAGCGTGAGGACGTTGCGCGCCTCGAGGAAGCGCGGCGAGGACCGCACGGTGAGCGTCCGCTCGAAGGCGCGCGAGCCGGTCGACCAGCGCAGCGAGCCGGCGATCGGGAGCGGCGTCCCGTCGACGGCCGGCGAGACGACGTAGGCGTCGATCGCGGCCTCGACCCGGCTGCCGGCCTCGATCCGTGGGAACACGAACGCGCCCGGGGTCTCGCTCTCGCTCACGGAGCGGCCGTCGACCGCGCGCGAACCCGGCGCGTAGCGGAGCCCTTCGGGCAGGGTGAGGCGGACGCCGACGTTGTCGGCCGCGCAGGTTCCGGCGTTCTCGGCGATCAGCCCGACGCGAACGCGCCGGCCCGGCTCGACCTCGCTCGGCGCGTCGACGACCAGCCGGGTCGCCTCGGTGTCGAAGCGGCTCGCGCTGCGGACGGTCAGCTCGGCACGGTGCAGCTCGAACTCGGCGGTCTCGGCCGAAGCGACCGCGCCGCCGAGCACGATCCGCGTGTTATCGTCGAGCGGCGAGTCGATCCGTGCGCGGTACTCGACGACCAGCGTCGCGCCGGCCGCCAGCGCCGGCGAAGCGATCGTCGCGTTCCCGAACCCGAACGGATCGCCGCCGCGCTCGTCGATCGGGGCTTCACGGCCGTCGATTCGCGCGCTGCCGTCGATGTAGCTCGTCCGGTCGGGGACCGGGAGCACCACGACGACGTCATGCGCGGTTGCATGGCCCGAGTTGCGCACGCGCGCCGTCGCGACGACCTCTTCGCCCGGCTCGGCGACGCGGACGGCTTCGAGCGAGGCGACGGTCTCGGGGTTCTCGAGCTGCGGCGCGCTGATCGCCGTCAGCCGGACGACGTTCGAGCCGATGACCTCCGTCTCGTTGCTCGCGAGGGCGGCTTGCAGCTCGATCGGCGCGCCGTTCTCGATCGTCGGCGCGACGACGTAGGCGATCCCGATCCGCCGCTCGACCCCCGGCGGGACCTCGCCGACGTCGGCGCCGTTCGGCGCCAGCAGGCTGGTCTCACCGCGCGCATCGTCGAGCGGGCGGTCGTCGACCCGAGCGCTCCCGGGGACGTAGCGGAGCCCTTCGGGGAGGTTGAAGCGGACCCGCAGCCCGGTCGCCGCGGCACCGCCGAAGTTGTAGAATGCGAACGTTGCGCGAACGGTCGTCCCAGGTTCGACCGAACGGTCGGGAGAAACGACGAGCGTTCGTAGCCCTTCGGGTAACGACGGCGCGCCCGGCGCGAAAGCTTCCGTCAGGGTCCGCATCAGTTCCGCCCCGTTCGGCGATCCCGCGTCGCCG
>DASZGA010000221.1:0-9196 GCA_035939295.1 Candidatus Elarobacter sp.
GTTCGTCGTGTTCGATCTGATCTACGCCGACGGCCGCGATCTGCGCGAACGCCCGCTCGAAGAGCGCAAGCGTTTGCTGGAGGAGATCGTCGTCGCCGAGCGCGGCGTGCTGTTCTCGAAGCATTTCGTCGGCAAAGGGAAACAGCTGTACGACCTCGCCGCGCGCAGCGGCTTGGAAGGGATCGTCGGCAAAGTGCGGACCTCGCCGTACCGTTCGGGGATCCGCTCGCGCGAGTGGGTGAAGATCAAGGTCAAGCAGCGCCAGGAATTCGTGATCGGCGGCTGGACCGAACCGCGCGGCAGCCGCAAGGGATTCGGCTCGCTGCTGGTCGGTTACTACGACGACGGCGAGCTGAAATACGCAGGCCATGTCGGCACCGGCTTCGACGAGAAACTCTTGCGCGACGTGATGGCGAAGCTGAAACCGCTCGAGCGCAAGACCGCGCCGTTCGCCGAGACGCCGCCGAAGACGAACACGCCGGCGCACTGGGTGAAACCCGAGCTCGTCGCCGAGGTCACGTTCGCCGAGTGGACGCGCGAAGGGATCTTGCGGCAGCCGGTCTTTCTCGGTCTGCGCACCGACAAAGACGCGAAAACCGTGGTCCGCGAACGTCCGCAACACGCCGACCCCGACGCGTAGCCGTCATGGCTGCCAAGAAGTCCGAGACCGTCGTCGTGATCGGCGGCCGTTCGGTCAAGCTGACGAACCAGGAGAAGGTTCTCTTTCCGAACGACGGCTACACCAAGGGCGATTTGGTCGCGTATTACCGCGCCGTCGCGCCGGTGATCTTGCCGTACCTGCGCGACAACCCGCTGACGATGGAGCGCTTCCCCGACGGGATCGCCGTCTCGCGCGGGATCTGGGAGAAGCAGATGCCGCGCTACGCCCCGGAGTGGGTGCAGCGGGTGACGATCAAGCCCTCGACCGGCGAGCCGCGCGAGGTGACCTACGTCGTCTGCGACGACGAAGCGACGCTGGTGTGGGTCGCGAACCTCGCCGCGATCACGCTGCACATCTGGTACTCGCGCGTGCAGTCGCTCGACACGCCGGACGTGATCTTGTTCGACCTCGATCCGGGCGAGCGCTGTCCGCTTGCGCGTCTCGCGAAGGTCGCGCTCGCGTTCCGCGAGGAGCTCGCGAACATCGGGCTGCGCGCGTACGTGAAAACGACCGGCGGGATGGGGCTGCACGTCGTCCTGCCGCTCCAGCCAAAATACGACTACGACCTGGCGAAGGGGGTCTCGGAGCTCGTCGCCCGCCGGATCCATTCGGTCCTCCCCAAGGACACGACATTGGAGCGGTCGATCTCGAAACGGCCCGAGGACCTCGTCTACCTGGATTGGGTGCAAGTGGGCAAGGGGAAAACCTACGTCGCGCCGTTCACCGTGCGGGCTCGGGACGGGGCGCCGGTGTCGATGCCGCTGGGGTGGCGGGAGGTCGAGGCGATGCGCCGCAAGCGCGCCCCCGAGACCACCCGCGAGATGCGGCGGTGGACGATCGCGAACGTGCCGGGGCTGGTCGCGAAGAACGGTGACCCGTGGCGGCGCGAGGGATGGAAGCCGCAGTCGCTCGAAAGCGCCCTTTCACGCGCTCGCTCGCTCTGGGAGTAGTCGGAGTTTAAAGAACGTCATGGCAGCACACGCGATTTGGTCCGGCGCGATCAACTTCGGACTCGTCACGATCCCGGTCAAGCTCTTCACCGCGGTTCGCACGAACGATCTGCGCTTCAACTTCTTGCACAAGAAGGACGACGGCCGCATCTTCAACGAGCGGCACTGCACCGTTTGCGGCGAGAAGGTCGAGTACGCCGACCTCGTGCGCGGCTACGAGTACGAGAAAGGCCGCTACGTGACCGTCACCGACGACGATCTCAAAGCGGTCCGTCCCGAGGCGACGCAGTCGGTGCAGATCGTCGAGTTCGTCGAGCTCGACCAGATCAACCCGATGTACTTCGACACGCCGTACTACCTGGAGCCCGAGAAGAAAGGGCGTCACGCGTACGCGCTGTTGCGCGACGCGCTGATCGAGGCAAAGAAGGTCGCGATCGCGCGGGTCGTGATCCGCTCGCGCGAGCACATCGCCGCGGTGAAGCCGAACGGTGAGGCGCTGGTGCTCGAGCTGATGCATTTCGAGGACGAGCTGGTCGACCAGAGCGGGTTCGACTTCCCGGCGCTGAGCGAGAAGGTCGCCGAGGGCGAGCGGAAGATCGCGAAGATGCTGATCGACACGATGAGCGCCGAGCAGTTCAAGCCCGAAGAGTTCCACGACAAGTACAAGGAAGACGTCCTGGCGATGATCGAGGCGCGCGCGAACGGCGAGCAGATCGAGAAGCCGGAGATCCACAAGCCGATGGCGACGAACGTCGTCAACCTGATGGACGTCTTGCAGCGCTCGCTCGAGCAGTCGAAGCAGCGCCGCAAGAAAGGCGGGAGCGCCGACGAGGACGTCGAGGCCGACGAGAAGCCCGCCAAGCGCGGCGCGAAAGCGAAGAAGACCACCACCGCCGCCAAACCGAAGCGCAAGAAGACGGCGGCATGATGCGAGGGCTGCGACTGGCGGGAACGGTCGCCGCCGTACTGGTGCTCGCGCCCTTCGCCGCGGCCGCTTCGGATCAGGACGATGCGCTGCGGCTTGCCGAGCGCGTCGCGTCCCGCGGCGGTTTCATCGAGGCGGCCGTGACGCTGCACGGCACGCCGAAAGACTTTCCGTCGTCGATCCCGCTCCCGAAGGCGACGCTGTTGGGGAGTGTCGTCGAGTCGGTGCGTCAAGGCGGCTGGGTCTCGGTGAGCGGCTCGGCGCCCAACAACAGCACGACGTTCACCGTGTCGCATCCGGTGATGATCTACTATGACGCGCCGAGCGGGCGCGAGGCCGCGGTCGCAGCGTACGAGAAGTCCCTGCGCGACGCGGGCTGGAAGCCGCAGCCGGCGCAGCGACACTTCCCGTTCCCGCAGGGCGGATTCCAGATGACGTTCCTGCAAGTCAAGGGCTGGTGCTCGCCCGCCGGCGCACACACTGCGGTCACGATCATCGACGCCCAGGGCACGACCGGCTTCGATCTCAACGTGCTGTCCGCCGGACGCGGCGTCGACTTGCAGTGCTCCGACGCGCCGACACCGTTCGACGATATGATACCGCGTTCGCCGCTGCCGACGTTCACCGCGCCGGCCGGAATCACGATCACGGCATCGGGTCCGGCGACCGACGGTTCGACGACTGGCGCCCGGATCGAGTCGAAGCTCGGGATCGCCGCCGTTTTCGAAGCCTTTGCGAAGCAGTTGCGCGACGCCGGTTGGACCGGCGGCGCGACGACGAGCGCCGCCGGCACCCGCACGCAAACGTTCACGAAGACCGATGGCGGCAAACCATACGTAACGCTGCTAGCGATCTACGCCCTCGACGCAACCCACTACGTCGCGCTGACCGACGTCAGCACCGCGAAGGAGTGAACGTTGCGGCGATGACCGCGGCCGCGCGGACCGGCGCGTTCCTTGCCGCCGTACTGGCATGGCTGCCGCTGTGCGCAAGCGCTTCGGACCAAGATGACGCGCAACGGCTCGCTCGCCGGATCGCATCGATGGGTGACGCTGGTGTGACGAGCGTTGTCGTCACTCCGCGCCGAAGTCGCTTCCGCGAACGGTCCCGCTCCCTGCGGCGCGGCTGCTCGGCAGCATGACGCACGATTACGAACAAGAGGGGTCCGATCCGGCGGAAACGGGACACGTGACGACCCTCTACTACGATGCGTCGAACCGAGCGCGCACCGCCGGCCACTACGTCGACAAGCTGCGCGGAGCCGGCTGGAAAGAAGTGGATCTGGGAGCGAGGTTCCCGCAGCTTCCGCGCGGCGCGTTCGCAAGCGGTGGCTCCCCGAAGCGTGCCACGTGGTGCTCACCACACCGTCCGCTCGTTGCGCTGACCATCGAGACGCCGCGCGAAGACACGAGTGCGCTGAACGTGGTGGTCAGCACCGGAACGACCATCACCGCGTTCGCGTGTGGAGAACGTGCCCCGACCGAAGGCGTGGAGACGTTCGATTCCTCCTTCATCGTCGACCGCGAGTTCGTGCACGCCCCGCTCCCGGAATTCGCCGAGACGCCAGGCGTATCGCTCGCCGCCGCCGGACCGGCGATCGGCCGATCGACAAGCGAAGCACGCGTCACATCGTCGCTCGGCCTCACCGCCGTCTTCGAGAGCTTCGCCAGCCAACTGCGCCGCGCCGGATGGTCGCCGAAAGCGTCCGCATCAACGGCCGGACTCCGCTCCCAAACCTTCACCAAAACCGTCGAAGGCAAGCCGTGCATAGCCGTCCTCACAATTAACGCCCTCGACGCCACGCACTACATGGCCCTGGCGGACGTAACGCGCATCAAGAACTAAACCCGACTCGCTGACCCTCTAGTCGATTCGGACCGCCGGCGTGATGAAACCGGCGGTGAAGTATCGTGAGGTTCGGCGCCGGCTCCGCGACGAAGGTTTCGTCCTGGTCGCGGTTCGCGGTAGCCATCAGCAGTGGTCGAACCCATTGCGGCGCGGCAAGGTGACGGTCGCGGGGGCGGATAACGACGACGTTCCTGCGGGGACGTTGCGCAGCATCTTTCGTCAAGCGGGTTTGCGATTGAGGTAGCTTATGAAGTTTTGTGTACTCTACGAGCGTTCTGAGAGCGGTGGCTGGGGAGCCTTTCCGCCCGCGTTACCTGGTGTCGGCGTCGTCGGCAAGACCTTGGAAGAGGTTCGCGATCTGATCAAGACCGCGATTGAGATGCATCTCGAAGGGATGTCGATGGATGAGCTCGACGTTCCGGAAGCGACAGCGGTGGCGGTGGAGCTGATCGAAGTCGACGACCCTCACTCGACATCGAGTCGGTTGAAGCGCCCCGCCTGAACGCGGCGGCTGACGCCGATCAGCGTTCGCGGTTGAAGCGGTTGCGGGTTGCGGGGCGCGCGAGGTCGCTGTCGTCGGTTTCTTTGCGGTGACAGGCGTCGCATGACGTGTAGCGGTTCGGGATCGGGTACGGCTTTTTGTTCCAGCGGTAGGCGAGGTCGTGCACGAGGTGCGCGCTCCGCTTGCACGTTGCGCACACGAAGTGCTGGCCGTCGGGAAGCAACACCGGATCCTTCGGCGTCCAGTTTTCTAGATCGCCGTGATAGTGCGGGCCGAGGCGCAGCTGCGCTTCGTAGCGCTCGCGCTGCGCCGTCGTCGCGTCGTTCGCGGCGGCGGCCTCGTCGGAGAGGCGCGCGGCGCAGTCGGGACAGATCGAGTCGCGCAGCGTTCGCACGTCCTTGATCTCTCCGCACTTCTTGCATCGGAACTCCAGCGGCATCGCGCGGCCCATTCTTGCTCGCAGCGCCCGCACCCCGGCAGCGCTTACGAGCGCTTCGTACCGGGGCTAGCGCCGGTCGGCGCGCCGCTTGCGTCGGTGGTGCCGGCTGTCCGCCGGCGCGCGAGCGGACGAGCGTGCGGCGGCGAGCGCGTTCCCCGCTTCGCGCGCGACGAGCGCGAGCGCGGCGATCTCGTCCGCCGCGAACTCGGTTCCCGCGGGGCGCGGTCCGCACCAGATGAACCCGTACGGCGTCTCGCCGACCGGCATCGGGAGCGAAAGGCCGCCGCCCGCGGTCCGGCGCGGCGTTCGCAACGACGGGACGATCGAATCGGTCGCAGCGACGCGGTGCGCGGCGCTCGGCGTGGTGGCGTCGAGAAGCTCGTAGCGCGCGCCGTGCCTCACGTACAGCGAGACCGACGGCGTGTCCGCACCGGCGCAGACGGCCGCGACGATCGCAGGCGGCAGAGCGGTTCGCTCGGTCGACCACACCTCCGCCGTCGCGAAGTGCTCCAAGTGCCGCACACGCTCGTCGCGGTGCCGAAACACGATCGCGCGGACGCGCTCGTTCATCCGTTCGTGAAAGCGCCCGATCCCCAAGAACGTCACGAACGCTCCGGCCAAACTTAGCGCGGTGCGCAGCTCGGGGTGCGCGCCCTCGATGCCGTGTTCGATGAAACGTTCCACCAGCGGGACGCCGAGATGCTCGGCCGCGAACGCGCCGGCTGCGACGCCGGTGAAGAGCAGCGTCCCGGTCACGGCGGAGATCACCGCGTACTCGACGTCGACCAAACGCCTCGCGAGCGCGCCGTACACCAGGATCAGGGCGGTCGCGACGTAGCCGGCGGAGTCGGCGTCGACCGCGGCCGGCGTGTCGTGCGCCGTCACGACGTGAACCAGCGCGTGGAGCGACGTCGTCGCGACCATCGGCGCGAAGCCGAGCGCCACCAGCAACGCGCGCGGCCTTTCGGCGAGGGTGGTTCGGAGCGTCGCGATCGCGGCGATCTCCATCAGCACCACCGCGGCCAGCACGAAGAACCACCGTGCGCGGTCGAGCCAGGGAGCGATCGCGTAGAACGACGCGTCGTCGAGATGCGTGCCGTCGATCCAGCTCCCGTATCCGAGCCCGATGAGGAGAATCCCGGCGCCCGCAACGCCGCAGCCGAACGCGATCGCAAGCCGCGTTACGAGCCGCACGAACCGCGGGTCGGGATGCGCGTCGATCGCATAGCGCACGAGCTGCACCAGGCCGAACGCGAAAGCGACCTGCGAGCCCAGCGCCGCCGCCCAGAACACCGGACCGAACGGAACGAACTCCCAGAACACCTCGAGTGCGAGCCCCAGCAGACCGCCGAAGAGCAGCGCGTCGCGCCGCTTCGTCGTCCGCTGGATCGCGACCAGACCGGCGATTCCCACCAGCAGCAGGCGCGCGAAGGCGAACGCGCGGAACGACGGCGTGTAGACGAGGCTCGTCGCCGCGCTCGTTCGCGGTAAGAGATCGTTCACCACCGCCGCGGCCGCAACGACGACGAGCGCGACGCGCGCGGCTCGGGCGAGCTTCAACGAGCGAGTGGCTTGAGCGACGCGTAGACGCGCGCGATGTCGGACTTGTCGCTTCCGGTCACGATGAGCTGCGCCTTGTCGCTGCCCAACCGCTTCAGCGGAATGAACAGCGCCACCCACGTCCACACGCCGTTGATGTTGTCGGGCTCGAACTTCGCGCGCCCGACCACGGGAGAATCGACGGTGAACGGCCGCCGAAACGAGCTGTAGTCGGGCTCGGAGTCACCGAAGCCGCCGTCGGCGACCGAGATCGTGAACTCGCCGGACGGCCCGCGAAACCGGAAGAGATATTCGTTCGCCGGCGCGGAGTGCTGCCCGTTCCGCACGATATCGCGAACCGCTTCGAACTTGACCAGCCGGTAGCCCGGCGGCACGTATGCAGGCAGCAGCACGGGGATCGGCAGCGCCCGCAGTTGCGCCATCTGCTCGCCGGTCAACCACGGATAGTCGGCGGCGTTCGCGCGCAGCGGCGTCGCGAGCAGCGCTGCCGCGATCAGAACGAGTGCGCAACGCCGAAAGCCGGCCTGAATGAAGAAGATCATAACGTCTCCTTGCGCGAGGGACGCGTAGCATTCGCGGCGCGCCGCGCGCCAGCCTCGCCTATCGCCCGGCGGCGGCGATCAGCGCCGCGACGGCGCGCCGCGTTTCGGTGCCGCGAACGTAGACGAGGCCGACGGTGCGCGTCGTCTCGACCGGCTCCCGCAGCGGGATGCGCGCGACGGCGGGATGGGTGTGGCCGCGCATGCTTTCCGGGACGACGGAGACCGCCAAGCCGGCGCCGACGATCCCCTCGAGCGTGTACATGTCGCCGACCTCGATCGCGATCGCCGGGATGAACCCGGCGCGCGCGCACGCCTGCATCAGATCGTAGCGGCTCCCCGAACCTTCCGGCAGCGCCACGAACGCACGGTCGCGCACCTCGCTGAGCGCGACGTCCTCCCGCGACGCGAGCGGATCGCCGGCCGCGACCGCCAGCAGCACGCGCTCGGTGAACAACGGCACGCTGGCGAGATCGGGCGCGAGCGGGAGCGGTGAGACGAGGACCGCGTCGAGCTCGCCGGCCAGCAGCGCGGTGACGAGCGCGTTCGTCGCGCCGTGCCGCAGCGTCAGCCGCGCCGTCGGGTCGCTCGCGAGGACTCCGGCGGCGATCCGGGGCACCAGCCCTAGGCCGAGCGAGAACATGTGCCCGAGCCGCACGCTCGTCCGCGGTCCGGACGCGGCGCGGACCGCGCCGACCGCCTCCGAGCGCGCCCGCACCACGCGCGCGGGCCTGGTCGGCCAGAATCCGGCCGGCGTGGAGGAGCCGCACGCGGCGGCCGTCGCGCTCGATCAGCGGGACGCCGAGGCGCGTCTCCAGCGCCCGGACCGCGCGCTGGATCGACGAGGGGCTGCGGCCGAGCGCCTCCGCGGTCCGGCCGAGGTGCTCGGTCCGGGCGAACTCCAGGAAGATCTCCAGCTCGGCGAAGCCGATCGAGTCGCCGTCGTTCGTTGCGCTCAACGCAACGATCTTGCCTTTCCGCGGGCTCGATCCTGGCGGCCGGTCCGCGTATCGTTGGAGCGTTATGGGCTCGCATCGCATCGCGGCCGTCCCCGGCGACGGGATCGGGCCGGAGGTCATCGGCGCCGGGCTGGACGTGCTTCATGCCCTCCAGCGGATCGACGCGGAGTTCCGGGTCGAGGTCACCAGCTTTCCGTGGGGCTCCGACTACTACCGCCGCCACGGCGTGATGATGCCGGACGACGGGCTCGCGCAACTGCGCCCGTTCGACGCGATCTACTTCGGCGCGGTCGGCGACCTGCACGTTCCGGACCACGTCACGCTGTGGGGTCTGCGGCTGGCGATCTGCCAGGGGTTCGACCAGTACGCGAACGTCCGGCCGACGCGGGTCTTGCGCGGTTTGCAGTCCCCGCTGCGCGACCTTGCGCCGGACGACCTCGACTGGGTGATCGTGCGCGAGAACAGCGAGGGCGAGTACGCCGGTCAGGGCGGCCGCGCGCATCGCGGGCACCCGCACGAGATCGGGACCGAGGTCGCGGTGTTCACCCGCGTGGGCGTCGAGCGGATCATGCGCTTCGCCTTCGATCTGGCGCGCGAGCGGCCGCGCAAGCACCTCACCGTGGTGACGAAGTCGAACGCGCAGCGGCACGGGATGGTGCTGTGGGACGAGATCGCCGCCGAGGTCGCGCGCGATTATCCCGATGTCCGCGTCGACAAAGAGCTGGTCGACGCGATGACCGCGCGGATGGTGATGAAGCCCGCGTCGATCGACGTCGTCGTCGCGACGAACCTGCACGCCGACATCCTGAGCGA
>DASZGA010000222.1:0-4160 GCA_035939295.1 Candidatus Elarobacter sp.
GAGTTCGGGTCGGCCGTGCGCGCCATCGCGATCACGCCGTCGGTGTTGTGCAGCCCGGTCTTCGACGTCGGCTCGAGCGGGATCGGCTGGATCATCGGGTTCGCCGTTTGCGGGTTCAAGCCGCCTTGGATCACCTCGATCTTCGATTGCGGCTCGCTCGCGCGGCGGACCGTGCGATAGATCGTCGTGCCGTTGTACGTTCCGGCGTCGACGTAGTGCAAGAAGTTTTTCACCGTGATCGGCGCGCGCGCGGGATCCAGCCGCACCACGATCGTCCCGGCCGAGGTTTGAATCGCGACGTCGACCGGAGCGGCGCCGCGCGCCGCCGCCGGCGCGGTGAGCAGTGCGGCAGTCAGCGAGAGGATCGTCGCAAAGCGAAGTATCGTCACGCGGCTTCGTTCCGCGCGGCGGCCGGCGTCTTCCTGGATCGTGAACGTGGATCACGTTGTGACCGCCGGCAAGCAGGGCCAGCCGGCAGGCTCACCCGCGTCTCAGAAATAGAGGGTAAGCTCCCTCGATCATGCTCCGCGTAACCCGAAGCCTCGCCCGAACAACGGCGGTCGCCGTATCAGCGGCCGTCCTCTCCGCGTGCGGAGGGGGCGGGAGCAGCGGGACGCCCGCGCCGGTCGTCACGCCGACCACGGCGCCCAACACGTGCACCAGCGCGTCGCGCGCGAGCACCGTAGGTCGCTTGGCGCAAGGTTCGGGACCGCCAAGCTCGTGGATCGCGCCGAACCGGCTCTACGTCACGTATCGCGCGGCTTCGGCGACGAGCGCGGTGCGGAGCATCGAATCGGTCGCCCGCGTTGCGCGCTCGATCGACGCGGGGGTCGACGGCGGGCTGGCGCACCGCGTTTTGACGTTGGCGCCCGGAAGCGACGATGCGGCGGTGACGGCGAGCCTGCGCAGCGCCGCCGGCGTCGTCGACGTGCAGCCGGTGCACCTGCGCGTTCCGCTCGGCGACGCGTTCGCGAACGATCCGCTGCTCGACAACGTCAACCAGTGGTATCTGTATCGCACCAACGTCGATCCGGGCGCGTGGCAGCTGACGCATGGGCGCGCCAGCGTCTCGGTCGCGGTGATCGACACCGGCGTCGACGAGACGAACACCGACTTCGTCTTCGACTTCCGTGAAAGCGTGGTCGGCGGCGTTCGCAACGTCGGGGCCGGCTCGGTGCAGGACACGAACGGCCACGGCACCAGCGTCGCCGGCCTTGCCACCGCAGCGGCGAACAACAGCTACGGTTTCGCCGGCGTCGGCTACGCGACGCACCTGCAAGCATACCGCGTCTTTCCGCCGGCGACCGCGGTCAGCGATTGTCAAACCGCCGACGGCGGTGATGAAGCAGTCGCGATCCGCGACGCCGTCGCGAACGGCGCGTCGGTCATCAACCTGAGCCTGGGCTCACCGCAGAGCAAAGGCGTCGATGCGGCGGAACGTGACGCGGTCGCGTTCGCGATCGCGCAAGGCGTCGTAGTCGTCGCGGCCGCCGGCAACGCGTTTCCCGGCACGGACGGAAACGTGCCGGAGTTTCCGGCGGGATATCCTGGCGTCATCGCGGTCGGCGCGTCGGCCGTGCAAGATGCGACGCCGAACGTCTACGCGTCGATCGTCGCCGAGACCGTCGCGAGCTACTCCAACTCCGGGCCGACGCTGGTCGCGCCCGGAGGTGACGCGACGGCGAGCGACACCGACGAGCTGCACTGGATCGAAAGTTATTCGACGACGACCGCCGCGTTCGCCGGCGACCGCTGCTCGAACTCGGGCGGCGTCTGCCGCGTCCTCTTCACCGGCACGTCGCAAGCCGCGCCGCAAGTCGCGGGGACGGTCGCGCTGATGGAGGCGTTCCACGGCGGGCCGCGCTCGATCTCGCCGGCGAACGCGCTGCTGATCCTCACGCAAAACGCCGACCCGCTCACCGGCGTCTCGAGCACGCGCCAGGGAGCGGGTCGCTTGAACGCCGGGCGCGCGGTCGCCGCCGCGCACCCGTAGCGCCGGGGATCGCTGCCGACTGGAAGCGCGAATCGCTACCAGATCTGGCAGCGGTCCTTGCGCACCATCGCGTCGGTCGCGGCGCACTTGAACGCCGACTGGAACTCCGGCATGTTCGAGAGCGTGCCGATCACGCGGTACTTGTCCCACGGGTGCTCGTTCGTCGCGGCGATCTGGCGGATGAAGCCCTCGGTTCCGATCGTGCGCCACACCTGCGCGTAGGCGAGGAAGAAGCGCTGCTCCGGCGTGTAGCCGTCGATCGACTTGTGCGCCTTCGCTTGCGCGGTGCGCTCGAACGCCTTGTACGCGATCGTCAGGCCGCCGAGATCGGCAATCGCTTCGCCCTGCACGAGCTGACCGTTCTCGTGCGCGCCCGGCGCCGGCTCGAACGCGTCGTACTCGTCGACGATGCACTTCGCCTTGGCCTTGAACGCGGTCGCGTCGGCCGCGGTCCACCAGTCGGTCAGGTTTCCTTGCGGGTCGAACTGCCGGCCTTGGTCGTCGAAACCGTGCGTCATCTCGTGCCCGATCACGGCACCGATCGCACCGTAGTTCACCGCGTCGTCGGCCGTCGCGTTGAAGAACGGCGGGCTCAGAATGCCTGCCGGAAACACGATTTCGTTATTCGACGGGTTGTAGTACGCGTTGACGGTCGGCGGCGACATTCCCCAGCGGGCGCGATCGGTCGAGGTACCGATCCGCTTGAGGTTGCGCGCGTCGCCCCAGCGGCGCACCGCGATGAGGTTGGTGGCGTACGGTGCACCGCTTGCGATCTGCAGCGCCGAGTAGTCTTCCCACTTGTCGGGATAGCCGATCTTCTTGGTGAACGCGGCGAGCTTCGTCTGCGCGCGCGCTTTCGTCGGGGCGCTCATCCATGCGAGCGTCTGGATGTCGTCGTGCAGCGTCGCCTGCAAGTTGTCGACCAGCGTTTGCGCGCGCGCTTTCGCCGAGGGCGGAAACGCCGCGGCGACGTACGCCTTGCCGAGCGGATCGCGCAGCGCGGAGTCGGTCGCCGCTGTGCAGCGCTGCCAGCGCGGAAGCTGGTCCTTCACGCCGAGCAGGACGCCGCTGCGGAACGCGAAGCTCGCGTCGTCGAAGCGCTTCGGCAGCGCGTTCGCGTAGCTGTCGGCGACGTGGAAGCGCAGGTACGCTTTCCACGTGTCGAGCGGGACGGCGGTCAGCTGGGCGTCGTACGCGGTGACGTACGAGGGAACGGTCACGTCGACGATCGCGAACGCGGGTGCGTCGTGCGCGGCGAAGAACGCCTGCCACGGGATGTGCGGCGCGAGCGTAGCGAGTTTCGCGACGGGCGTCGGGTTGTAGGTTTTGTACGGATCGCGCAGGTCGGCGCGCTTCGGCGTCGCTGCGGCGAGCGCGGTCTCTAGCCCGATCAGCGCGGTCGCTTCCGACTGCGCTTTCGCAGGATCGTCACCGAGGTTCTGGAGCTGCGCCGCGACGTAGTCGTGGTAGGCGGCGCGAATCTTGTCGGCGCGGTCGCCGGTGTTCGAGTAGTAGTCGCGGTCGGGGAGACCGAGCCCGCCGAACGACAGCCCGGCGATCTGCTTCGAAGAGTCTTTCGTGTCCGCGGTCGCGTAGAGCGGCAGGCCGCCGTTGACGCCGCCGCGCTGTAGCGCGGCGATCGTCGTCACCAGCGTCGGCACGTCACGCACCGCGGCGATCGAATCGAGGAGCGGCGCGACGGGCGCGGTTCCGGCCTTCTCGATCGCGTCGGTGTTCATGCACGCGCCGTAGAACGCGCCGAGCTTCTGCGTGTCGCTCCCGGCCGGCGCGTTGGCGATCTTCATGTCCTCTTCGAGGATCGTGTGCAGGACGTCGCGATTCCGTTGCGCCAGCTCATCGAACCCGCCCCAGCGCGGGCGGCCGGCCGGCAGCGTCGTGCGCTTTGACCAGCCGCCGGTGGCGAACTGGTAGAAGTCGTCGCACGCCTTGCACGTCGTGTCGAGGTTGGTGAGATCGATCGCCGGCGCGTTCGCGACCGGCGGGCCGGCAGCGCGCGCGCTCGCCGCGAACATCGGCAGAGAGGTCGCGACCAAAGCGGTGAGGGCGGCGGCGCCGAGCGCGCGCACGGCGAGGCGGATCGGATTCAAACGAGAACACTCCGTAAGAAATAGGAAAGCCCGGGAGGTCCCGGGCTTTCACGCGGTCC
>DASZGA010000223.1:0-3723 GCA_035939295.1 Candidatus Elarobacter sp.
GCGCGAGACGTCGTAGCCGACGCGCTTGCGCGCGAGCTTCTCGAGCAACAGCGCGGAGACGTGGCCGCCGCGGTTGTAGCGCACGTCGACGATCAAGCCGTCGCGGTCGAACTCGGTGAGGTAGCCGCGATGGAACTCGGCAAACCCCCACGGCCCCATGTCGGGGATGTGCACGTACCCGACCCGTCCCTTCGTGCGCAACTGCACCTGCGTTCGGTTCGCATCGACCCACGCGCGGTAGCGCAGCATCCGTTCGTCGCGCAACGTTCGCACGAGCACGCGGCGCGGCGTGCTCCCGGCTCCGCGCACGATCGACAGCACGACGTCGCGACCGGCTTGGTTCACGAGCAGCGCGCCGGGGCCGTTCTGCGCATCGACGGTCCGGCCGCCGATCGCGACGATCAGATCGCCTTCCTTCACGTCGACGCCCGGCTCGGCGAGCGGTGAGTCCGCCTCACGGTTCCACGGGTCGCCGCGAAGGATGCGCTGCACGCGATACGCCTTCAGCGCGTCGTCCCACACGATGTCGGCGCCGAGAAAGCCGCGTTTGTACTGCGGCGGTAACGGCTTGTCGCCGCCGGACTCGTACGCGTGCGACGTGCCGAGCTCGCCCTGCATCTCCCAGATCACGTCGGAGAGCTCGTTGCGCGTGCGCACCTTCTCGAGCAGAGCGTCGTAACGCGGAAGCACCGCGTCCCAGTCGATCCCCGACATCTGCGGATCCCAGAAGTTCTCGCGCTGCAACCGCCACGCTTCGCGCAGCATCTGCCGCCATTCGGCGCGCGGCTCGACCAGGACGCTGATGCGACCGAGGTCGAGCCAGCCGGTGCGCCGTCCGGGCTCCGGCAGCGGCTTCTCTTCGTCGCCGTCTTCCGGCAGGTCGCCGGTCGCGTCGATCGCGCGCAGCTTGCCGTGCGAGGCGTACACCAGCGTGCGCCCGTCGGAACCGAGGACGAAGTCCTCGACCTCGCTCGCCAGCGCCGCGCTGCGCTGATCCTCGAAGGCGTACGCGATCAGCTCGCCTTCCGAGCCTTCGTGATCGCGGTCGTTCGGACGGATCCCGCGCACCGGAAAGCGCGAAAAGATCGCGCGGCCCTTCGCCGCGGCGATGCGGTCGTACGCGCCTTCGTCGACCGGAAACGCGAGCATCCGCTGCGGAAGCCCGGCCGCTTCGACGATCACCTCGACCTTCGGTTTTTTGTCGTCCTCGTCATCGTCGTCGTCGTCGCGGTGCTTGTGCAGCGGCGCGGGCTTGGCGACGAACGGGTTCGGGAACGTCTCGCGCAGCGTGAGCAGATACGGCCGCCACGCTTCGGGAAAGCTCAGCTCGAACTGGAGCGCGTCGTAGACCGGGTGAAAGTCGCGCGAGGAGAGGAAGTACAGGTACTTCCCTTCCGGATCCCACGCCGGCGAGCGGTCCTCGCGCAGCGCGCTCGTCGCGTCGACGATCTGCTTCGTCTCGCAGTCGGCGATCCGGACGATCGTCGTGTGCGACTTCGGCGACCAGGTGTACGCGAGCCAGCGGCCGTCGGGCGAGAAGGCGAGGTCGTCGATCCGCTCGCCGACGCTGCGGTCGAGCAGCCGCGGCGCGCTGCCGAGATCGAGCAGCCAGAGCTCGTTGCGGTTGTTGGCGAACGCGATCCGGTCGCCGGCGGGCGAGGCGACGAGCTGGTGCATGATCCCGGTGTCGGCTTCCGTCACGTACTGCGGCGCGCCGCTCTGGTCGGCCGGCGCGACGACGACGCGCTCGTAACCACCGAAATCGTCGACGTACGCGACGCGCTTGTCGTCGTGCATGAACGTGAGCAGCCGCCGCCTCACGCCGAACGACGCGCTGGTGCCGGGATCGCCGATCCCGTGCTCGGTGACGGCCTCTTCCCACAGCGGCATCGTGTACGCGCGTCCGCGCGAAACGAGCGCCAGCGCCGTCCCGTCGTGCGAAGCGTTCCACGTCTCCAGCAGCTCCGAGGCTTCGACGAAACGGCGCGCGGTCTCCGGCGCGTTCGACGGCATCTCGACCGGAACGCGCCGCACGCTGCCGTCGCGCAGATCGAGCAGCACCAGCTCGCCGCCGCACGCGTAAACGACCCGCGTTCCGTCGCTCGACGGAAAGCGCGCGTAGTAGTCGCGCTCGTCGGTGTGCCGCTGCAGATCGCTGCCGTCGTGCAGCACCGAGTAGAGGTTGCCGATCCCTTCGTGATCGGAGAGGAACAGCACGCGCTCGCCGTGCCAGAGCGGCCACACCAAGTTGCCGTTGACCTCACGGCAGATGCGAACGTACTCGCCGGTTCCGCGCGCGTCGACCCACAGATGACCGGCCGTTCCGCCGCGGTAGCGCTTCCAGCGCGCCGGATCGATCGCGTTGCGGCCGAGGAGGGTTGCGCCGTCGGCGGCGACGTCGAGCGTCATCGCGTGCCCGATCCCGAGGTTCACCGGCTCGCCGCCGAACGCGTCGATGCGAAACGCGAGCGTCTCCTTGACGAACGGTGCGCCCGCGTCCGAGGTGTAATAGATGTAGCGCCCGTCGCGCGACCAGCCGCACGCGTTGAGCACCTCGCTGCCGAGATGCGTGAGCAGCCGCGGAACGCCGCCTTCGGACGGCATCACGTACAGCTCGGGGCTTCCCTCGTCGCGACCGACGAATGCGAGCAGCTTGCCGTCGGGCGAGAGCCGCGGCAACGAGCACTCGCCTTCGGTCGTCGTCAGCCGGCGCGCGACGCCGCCCGCAGCGCCGACGCTCCAGAGGTCGTCCTCGCAGGCGAAGACGATCAGGTCGTCTGCGATCGTCGGGGTGCGCACGTAGCCGCGAGAACTCACCCGCGACGGGTACGCGGGCGGGGTGAAGGAGTCCCCGGTGCCCAGGAGGTGACCCCTTCAAACGGTTTGGCGGCCGGTTGCGGCAGGGTACTAGCGTTTTCGAGGCAGATGGAAGAAGAAGACGAACGCACGGTCAAAGGCATTCTCGAAGACGTCCGCGCGCGGGTCGAGCGGCGCACGTTCATCCAGGACGTCACGGAGCCGCTCACCGGGCGAATCGACCAGCGCAAGATCGCGGCGAAGTTCAACAACCTCGAGCACGCCGTCGACGAGCTCGCCGAAGCCGTCGAGCGCGTCGCCGAAGAGAAGTCCGCTTAACGGGAACCGCGCCGCGCGCCCGTGAACGCCGGGCGCGATGAGTGCCCCGGCTCCCGAGTCCGCTTTGCTCGCGGCGTTTCGTGCCGGCGAACCGCGTGCGCTCGCGCGCGCGATCTCGCGCTGCGAGTCGGGCCGCGGGGCCGATCTGATTCGGGCGCTCTATCCGCTGACCGGCCGCGCGCTCACCGTCGGGCTGACCGGGCCGCCGGGCGTCGGCAAGTCGACGCTCACCTCGGCGATCGTCACGCACGTGCGCAAGCAAGGAAAGACCGTCGGGGTGATCTCGGTCGATCCCAGCTCGCCGTTCTCGCACGGTGCGCTGCTCGGCGATCGGATCCGGCTCGCGGAGCACTTCGTCGATCCCGAGGTCTTCATTCGCTCGATGGCCTCGCGCGGGCATTTGGGCGGGCTTGCCGGTGCGACCGCCGACGCGGTCTCGCTGATGGACGCGTTCGGAAAAGACGTCGTGCTGATCGAGACGGTCGGCGTCGGACAGTCGGAGATCGAGATCGCCGAGGTCGCCGACACGACGCTGGTCGCGCTGCAGCCGGGCAGCGGCGACTCGGTGCAAGTCTTGAAAGCCGGCGT